>JASGCQ010000003.1 GCA_030054025.1 Phycisphaerales bacterium
TGCCATCGGCACTCAAAGCTAAAGAACTACCAAAAAGATCGCTAGTACTAGTATTGGAGGGTTTGAGGTAGGCTTGAAATACCCAAGGGCTCAAACTATCGCTACGGCGATAAACAAATACAGCACCCGAACCGTTAGCAGTACCCGTAAATGTTGGATTGACACCCATTCCCGCATACGATTCTTGTGGATTGCCCACAGCCAAAGTATTGCCATCGGCACTGATGACCATTCCTTTAGTGCCATAGCCATTGCCGCTGCTGCTTGATAAAGTTGGGGCTTTGATATAATCTATGGCTGTACAGGAACCGTACTGGGCTGTGGCTGGCTTGTAGCCTGCGAAGAGTAATAATAAAAAAAGGTAAATTTTTTTCATTTCATGTTTATTTAGATTTGTAAATTTAGTACAAAAGTACACAAAATAGTTAAAAAAAAAACATTATTGGTTGATAAAGTAATTTTCAGGTTGTGCAGTAGCGGTATTTTTGAGTAATCTACCCCAAAAACAGCCTCCTTTTTGAAGCGATATTGTTGCTAATTTGATTGATAATCAAATTTTTGTGTTGTATATTTTCTACTACTTTGCCCTTTCAATTTTCCCCAAAGCAGTCAATAGATACCTATTGCAAAATCTGTGTTAAAGTGTAATAATGCGGCAATTAGGACTTACTCAACAACTCAGCCTCGTTGGGATATTGCAGATTATTTATTGCGGGGAACTAAAAATCAACGCCAATGTTCTCAATAAATCACCTTTTGTGTGGTGAATGTGTCGTGGCATGAAAATGAAAAGGGCTTCAATTGCTTGAAACCCTTTTGTATTGTTGCTCTCCCTGCTGGACTTGAACCAGCGACCCTCTGATTAACAGTCAGATGCTCTAACCAACTGAGCTAAGGAAGAATACTTTAGCCAATTTGGGATTGCAAAAATAGACAGTTTTCTGTTTCTGCAAAATATTATTTTGACTTTCTTCCAATAAATTTCAAATTTTTGAGCACGATAGCAAAATCAATGCCTACTACATAATGCTCGGCATAACTCAAATCGGCCAAATGTGCTAGCGAGGATGTGGGTATATAGTCCTCCTGAAGGTTATAGGTAGGCAATATGCCGGGTTTTACTTTGGGCAAGCTCGCCTCGTTGGCGGTGTAGCCAACCCATGTTTGGCGACCCAAGAGTACAAAAAAGATATTCGCAAAAAACTGAAGCTTATGCTTTGTGTAAAAAAATAAGATGGGCGAAAGGATCAAGAAGCTAATCGCTGCCACGATATCAAAAACTCGTTTATTGCGCTGAGATATAAAAGTGGCCATGTTATACCGCTTATCGGCTGTGTATAAATCTCCTGAAGAATTGCTAGAATTGCTACCAACAAAGCTATTGCTACCCGGCAAGTGTATTTTGTAGTCAAATGCTGGCCCGCAATGCTGCATTTGCGCCAGTATGGTTTCGTAACTCAAGCCATTGACGCAAAAAACGATTTCATTAATATTCAATGCGTGCAGCATAGGCTTCATGTCATGCACCGAGGTCAATACTGCAGCCTCATTTTGGAGCATACCTATTCTACCAACAATATCGGGCGCATAATGCACCCTATCCAATATTTGTGCCGTTGTTTTAAAGTGTTCTTCGGATGCTACAATAACAGCTCTTTTGGGCACACGATTGTATCGAACAATCTTTGCAATCCCGAGCCAGTTGAGTAGTTCGTGTAAAATAACTAAAGCTAAAGCACCCAAAGCACCACTGAATAATATAACCGCACGAGAATAGCGATACTCTGCTGATAATACACCAAAATAAGCCAGTATAATAATCGTACCGATAATCATGCCTCGGATGACGCGCAAGGCACGATAGGGTTGGTCATATCCGCCATTGAGATATACGCTCAATATCCACAACAGAATATAGACGGGGAATGTGGCATATAGGGTTGTTGAATCAATTGGTTTTAAATTCCGCACTCCTTCCACCCAAAAATTATTCATCAGTATCAAGATAGCCAGCAAAGCCAAAGCGTCGAACATGGGTGTTTTAAAAAATTTAAAAAACACTTTTAAAAAGGACCACAAAGCCCTAAAAGCAATACCTATATTAATCAGCAATATAAATAAGGCTGCATTGGCTTTGGTATAATGCTTACGCACAAAGGTGGATAGTGCTTCATTAAATACTCGGATATAAGAAAGTGAGGCTTTTCGAGTACTTTCTCCTTTATAATGGATCAAGCTGGCTTCAGGAAAATAAATATTTTTGAAACCAGCATTCTGTACTCGAAACGATAAATCTACATCCTCGCAATACATAAAATAATCTTCGTCAAATGCCTTGCCTATGGTAGCTAATAAGGAATGACGCAACAGCATACAACATCCTGAAAGTACTTCTACTGCTGCAGTTTGGTCTTCTTTAATATGTACGGCATAATACTTGTTGATATAGGTAGAACGGGGGAATATTTTATTGAGGCCCGTAGTTTTGAATAGGGCAACGGATAGACTAGGGAATGATTTTTTGGCATCGGGTGCAAATAGACCTTTACCGTCTATCAATCGAGGTCCTAATGCGCCGACATCGGGATGTTCGTCTAAATAAGGAATCGTTTTTTTGAAAAAATCTTCCGGCATTACGGTATCTGGATTGAGAAAAAGCAAATATTCGCCTTTTGCTATAGCAACAGCTTGATTATTCGCCTTTGAAAAGCCATTATTGTCTTTGTTTTCAATCAATATTACCGAAGGAAATTGTGTTTTGACCATGGTACAACTCGCATCTGAGGAATTGTTGTCCACGACTATTACTTCGGCATCAAAAGCATCAATAGCGCGCATAACCGAATGCAGGCATACTTCTAAAAAGTACTGCACATTGTAATTGACTATTATAATGGATATTTTTTTCACCTATTTGTATGCGGTCTGATGGACTGGAAAAGGATGCGAATATAAAGCTAGGGCGTGGTAAATCAATTGCATTTGCTAAAAACATTTTGCGGATGGTAATCGTATAAAAATGTTGTTTTTATTTTATGGCTTAATGGTCTCATTTTCTCTGTTAGAATTGCTCAAAAATACTTGTTCGTAGTTGATTTCACAAAAATGAAGCAATGGATTACTGATTATAATCATTTTATGCAGGGTATCAAATTCGACTAACAGCAATTACCTTTGCGGCGGTAAAAAATATTATTCATCTTATACTTTCATCAATCCACAATGGAATTCCGCATCGAAAAAGACACTATGGGCGAAGTAAAAGTGCCTGTAACCGCTTATTATGGCGCACAAACACAACGCTCGATTGACAATTTTAAAATTGCTCAAGACATCAACCGTATGCCCAAAGAAATCATTAGTGCTTTTGCTTATCTAAAAAAAGCAGCGGCTTTGACCAATACAGAGTTGGCGGGTCTTGCTCCCGAAAAATCTAAGTTGATTGGGCAGGTTTGTGATGAAATTTTGGCAGGGAAATTGGATAACGAATTTCCTTTGGTGGTATGGCAAACAGGTTCGGGCACACAGAGTAATATGAACGTGAATGAGGTGGTAGCATATCGGGCGCATGTGTTGCAGGGTGGCTCTTTAAGCGATAAGGATAAATTTATCCATCCCAATGACGATGTCAACAAATCTCAATCTTCCAACGATACCTTCCCAACGGCAATGCACATTGCTGCCTACAAGATATTGGTAGAAACGACTATCCCCGGTATCAAAAAATTGCGTGATACTTTGGCTCAAAAATCCAAAGAATACAGGCAGGTGGTCAAAATTGGCCGTACCCATTTTATGGATGCAACACCGATTACTTTGGGACAAGAAATTAGCGGCTATGTTTCACAACTTGACCATGGTTTAAAAGCTATCAACAACAGCTTAGCTCACCTGAGCGAATTGGCTCTGGGAGGTACTGCGGTAGGCACAGGCATTAATACTCCGGTAGGTTATGCAGAAAATGTTGCGGATAAAATTGCCCAATTAACAGGACTACCCTTCGTAACTGCTGAAAATAAATTCGAGAGCCTTGCTGCCCACGATGCCATTGTAGAAGCGCATGGTGCTTTGAAAACGGTAGCGGTAAGTTTGATGAAAATTGCCAATGATGTGCGTATGTTGAGTTCGGGACCAAGAAGTGGTATTGGAGAAATTATGATTCCGGATAATGAGCCAGGCTCTTCTATCATGCCCGGCAAGGTGAACCCTACACAATGCGAGGCTTTGAGCATGATTGCTGCTCAAGTAATGGGTAATGATGTAGCGATATCAATAGGAGGTTCTAATGGTCATTTTGAGCTAAATGTGTTCAAACCTGTAATGATTTACAATTTCTTACACAGTGCTCGTTTAATCGGGGATGCTTGTGTATCCTTCAATGACAAATGCGCTGTGGGCATCGAGCCGATTGAAAAAAACATTCAAGCTCATTTGAATAATTCTTTAATGTTGGTTACTGCTTTAAATACCAAAATTGGTTATTATAAAGCTGCCGAAATCGCACAAACGGCACATAAAAAAGGACAAACTTTGAAAGAAACTGCGGTGGAATTGGGTTATGTAACTGCCGAAGAATTTGATGCTTGGGTGGATCCGAAAACTATGGTAGGTGATATTGGCTAACAATATTGCTTCAATTAAAAAGAACCATCTACACAGTAGATGGTTCTTTTTTTGCTCGAAAAAAACGATTGATAAGTCGCTAGATTTTTACAAACTTAATTCCCGTTATTCTTTGTTTGCTGTCTATAATCCAGACAAGGTATGTAGCCCGCGGCAACATGCTAATGTCATAATTTTCGGTTGGGTTATTTGCGGTAAATCCTAGCTCTACCCTTCCGATTAGATTGAGGATACGAATTTCTGAAGGACTAGAAAGTCCAGTAAGGGTAATATTAGCTTTTGCAGGGTTGGGATACAACACAATAGGGTTATCATCATCGCATATCACAAGGGCGGTTATGTTCTTCGACAAGGAGTAGTTGCCGGCAGAGTCCACATACAGCAAACGATAATAGTTTTTTCCGGTAACAGGAGAACTGTCCCAATATTGATATTCAGAATTATCGCCCTTGGGGTCAATGGTGGCAATAGTAGTATAAACTACGCTATCTACACTATGTTGCAATTGAAATTTTTTAATATTTATTTCCTTAGTTGACTTGAATTTGATAGTTACCGCACAGTTGGCAGTATCTGTTTCAAACAATTGCAATACTATAGGTGCCGGTTGGAATGCAAAGGTTGATTTGGTAAAATAAGAAATGGAGTCGGTGGGTGATGTAGCAAAATTATTATAGGTTCTTGTATTCGTACTCGAGCCTGCAATAGGCGTAAGCGTAGCATTTAGATTGCCTATAGAACTTGCTACACCTTTGTTTTTTTGCCAGGCAGTGCTACTGATGCTATCTCCTGTAGTATTCTGATTAATATCGCCCCATCTGGTTATAAAATTATAGGCTTCGGAAAATACAGTTCTGTTGGTAGCAGTATTGTGTTGTAAGGTAACGGAACTCACTCCTACCGCAACGTTTGCGTACACGTTCCATGTTCTGTCCACACCATCATCTACGGTATAGGGTGCGTTTTCGGTGGAGGTACTTGCCGTGTAATTTTTTACCATTACATGCATGGTATTGGCAGTAAAATTATTGATAGCGGCGGGTGTATAATCATTGTCTGCAATACCTACGGGGAATATCCAATTGCCGGTATAGTTTTCTTTTACTACATATCCAGAGCCTGAAGTAATAGCGAATCTATCGGATTGATAACCGTCTTGACTTGCATTTTGGCTAAAAACCAAATCATGATTACCTAAATCAATATTTCCATTTGCGACATCCCATTGCATTTGACCTTCGATACGGGTTGGGGTATTAATCAATAGTACATTGTTCGTATTTTTTAGGTGCAACACTACATCCATTGGCACATCAGCACCATCCAAATTTTGAAATGAATTTCCATCACCATAAGCCGCCAACCAAGGACTGCAATTGAGCCATGCACTAGGTATGCTTGGTCTTGAAGAAATAAAGCTTAAATCTCCACCGGGTATTGTATTCATGCTTGCGCCATCTATTATGCTTGCACTAGCCGTATTTTCCCATGTTTTTCCATAAAAATTAATCACTGCACCTTTATGAACAATCAATTGGGCTTCGTTGAGCATATCGCCATAAATAGTCAGCTGCCCTGCACTATCTACTTCAATTACGCCTTTATTGTGTATGGCGCCATAAACATCGTACACTCCGTTAGATCCGATTTCTAAATAGCCTGAAACATCTATATCCACATCGCCCCCGGAAGCTCCTTGGTAATTGATGTAATTGTTAGCGTTAATATAAATACCCTGACTGCCCCCCGCACCACTTTGGGCCCTTACGCTTCCAAAGCACATTAGGGTCAGACCAAATAGTAGATAGCTGGGGCAAATATTTTTCACCGAGTTATGATACAAAAGTATAGAAATTGTTTGTCTATTAAGGTGTCTTAAAGAAAGTCTTTTGGCTGGCAAAAACTATAGCTCTTTGTGCGCTTGATGCATATTGGGTTACTACTATTTCTGATATCTTTAATATAGCAGAAGCCGAAGCATTACCATATATCTGATTGATTGCTATTATTGGGGTGTCGAGTGCGGCGGCGGTGGGGAATGGTAGTATTGAAGCTGAAGTAGTAGAATTATCTATTTCAAAATATGGTTCGCGACGCTGGAGCACTCTCCATAATGCGAGGTCGAGCGTTGTTGTATTATGGCTGATTGTACTCGCTGAATCTGCAATTCCAAATCTTGTTACCCCTAACTTGCCCGTGGCATAATAGGTATTGATATTGTATGAATATGTTGTACCTTGAGCTACCGCAGCATTATCGCCAGGAGTAGTTGCTCTATATACCGAAAATAAACTAGCAGCTGTAAGCCTAATTGCAGTGGTAAGACCTAAAAACATTAAAGTATGAAAACCGTTAAACTGAATGGTAGCAATACTATTTTCTGTAATCAAAGTGCCGGCATTTACAATGCGCGGCTGGGCTGATGTTGTCGTTTGTACAGCATTATTCCTAAGACCAGATTGATCGTACCAAGTATTTACATAAACATCTCTTCCACTGTAAAAGGTGCTAAAAGTCAAGGTAGAACCAACAGCAAGCCCGCCGGTGCCCGAGGAGGAAATGACAACGTTGCTATTTGCCGTTACTACATTATCATCAAATAGAACATCTGCCTCGGCATTATCCCCACTGCGCCTCACACGCATACATGAAGCGTTGTAGCTTCTTTTTAATTTACGAACACTATAGGCGGGTCCTATTGCATTAGCGAATTTGTCCACTAAGTCTAATAAATATAGATTCCGATTCAAAGCCCAAAATTGCTGTATAGCACTTTGAGCCTGTAACTGTTGATTTAAGAGAGAAAAAAAAAGCAATAATCCAAAAATCTTACGCATAATCCAGATTTTCAATTAGAAAAAAAGTAAAACAGATCAATAAACTTAGTAGTCTAGTCATTAGTTAGTTATAGTTATTACCTATCGTCCAATAATAATTCGTACCATCATAATAGAAGGCCAGAATATCAACAGCACCAGCGGTTTGGGTCAAGTTTACCTTTCCTAATCCACCATTAACTACTTTAGAGTTTGAAGGTAAATTAATGACGCAACCTACTCCAGCATTAATCAAACGTATCAAACCACACATACCTGCTTTTGGATTAGTTATCGTTAAGGTATTGGTCGTAGCCAAAGTCCATACTGCATAAACTCCCAAATTCAAATTCCAAGTGCCGGAGATTGTCTGCACTGGTGAGGTATAGTTAGGGGCTGAAATGGTACTATCAGCACTAACTCTTCCTTTCACATCCAATTGTGCTGTATTAGTAGATTTACCAATACTCACATTTCCTGTAATATAAACATTATCGGTATTACTCGTAGATGGGGTAAGGGGGGGGCTACCTATAATATTCCATGGTTCTCTTACTATTGCATTAGGGCTTGCCCTTTTCAATACACCAGTACTAGGATCGACCATGACAATACTATCACTTACCGAACCAGAATTTAATGTAATAATACGACCTGTATTCACAACCAAACTATCCGTTGCTCTAATTTTTCCTGTTACATCCAGTTTGTAAGTTGGGGTGGTATTGCCAATTCCGACATTGCCCGTATTTTTATTGAAGATATTGCCCGCAGAAACTGGACTTGATAGCCCCCATTTACTACTATCTACAGACAAAACCGTACCCTTTTGATTCACAATAGAAACCTGAGCATTAAGTTTGCCTAACAAGAACAAGAATAGGATTGTAATTTTGACGTGTTTCATTTGAAAATTATTGCGAATCATATTTCACAACTACATTTGGTATAACAAAAATAATACCACAAATTGTAAAATAAAAAAAACATACTCTTTATAAAAAAAATCTTATTCGATCACAGAACTTGTATCATTATGTACTTAATACGATGTAGCGCTTCATATTGAAAATATCCATATCGAAACTATTGTATTGTTTTTTTAAAAAAAGGGGCAATAATGGTCTGCATTATAAACAATAAAAATTCACTTTGCCTATTTATTAAATGTAAGTAACCTTTTATCGCCATACTTTTTTAATACAGTCCCCCAAGGGTGATGCCTTTTTATTGGCCAATGACTTAATCATCAAACTTCTAATTAGATGGGCTATTATTTGTGTAATTACATTGGGCTATTGATTACTTCAAACAAAAAACAAAAACACCTAGTTGTACCGCTTTTTTTTAGCTTAAAATCAAACCATTGGCGCACTTATAGTATTAGCTGTATATCATCAGGTGGTATATGTCTTGAAGGTTTTTTTTGGCTCCAAGGCAAGTAACAATGATAAGACCAATAGCCATTAAAAAGCATTAGATGGTTAAAATGATATAAGCCCCCAATGATAACCACAATTTACATCTATAGAGATTGGGATTATTTTTAAAAAGCGACATAGGGCTAGATAACTAGACCTATGTTGCTTATTTTATTTTCAAATCACTTTCAATAATATGCGCTGCTATCGTCAATCTTGGCTTTGTTCTATCAACTTAACAAGAAACTGAGTAGTAAAGTACTAAAAAAGAAAATCTCGTTAGCCATTTAAGATTGACTATTTTAACCACTGAACCTCTATTCTGTCACCGGCAGAAACAGTATAGTTGTCAGGAGCGGGGTTTGAGGTTACTAAGGTAACAGTTGTTCCTGAAATAGTGTAATCAAAACCAGCAATTAATTTTACGCCATTACGATACACCCATACGCGCGATGTATTAGAAGGCATGTTAGTAACTGTATAAGTGGTTAAGCCAGCAGTTGCTGTAAAGATTTGCTCACCACTTGTAATCAATGTAGATGGAGAAACTCTTTTCAAAACACCTGCTGTATCTGCTACTACGATACTGTCTGAAGCAAGCGTACCACTTTGTAATCCTTTTACGGCTAAGGTATTGGTTGCAGAAGCTGTTATGGTAGTTGCCTTAGCCAATGTACCGCCCAATTGTACGGTATCACCACTTTTTGATAAACCGTTGCTGGCTTGTACTAGGCTAGAGGATGATTTTCTTTTCAATACGCCTGTTGAAGGATCAACGGTTACGATACTGTCGCCTGCTGCGGCACTTTGTAACCCTTGTACGGCTAAGGTATTGGTTGCAGTTGTAGTTACTGTAGTTGCTTTAGCCAATGTGCCACCTAATTGTGTGGTATCACCACTTTTTGATAAACCGTTGCTGGCTTGTACTAGGCTAGAGGATGATTTTCTTTTCAATACGCCTGTTGAAGGATCAACGGTTACGATACTGTCGCCTGCTGCGGCACTTTGTAACCCTTGTACGGCTAAGGTATTGGTTGCAGTTGTAGTTACGGTAGTTGCCTTAGCCAATGTGCCGCCCAATTGTACGGTATCACCACTTTTTGACAAACCGTTGTTGGCTTGTACTAGGTTAGAGGATGATTTTCTTTTCAATACGCCTGTTGAAGGATCAACGGTTACGATACTGTCGCCTGCTGCGGCACTTTGTAACCCTTGTACGGCTAAGGTATTGGTTGCAGAAGCTGTTATGGTAGTTGCCTTAGCCAATGTGCCACCTAATTGTGTGGTATCACCACTTTTTGATAAACCGTTGTTGGCTTGTACTAGGCTAGAGGATGATTTTCTTTTCAATACGCCTGTTGAAGGATCAACGGTTACGATACTGTCGCCTGCTGCGGCACTTTGTAACCCTTGTACGGCTAAGGTATTGGTTGCAGAAGCTGTTATGGTAGTTGCTTTAGCCAATGTGCCACCTAATTGTGTGGTATCACCACTTTTTGACAAACCGTTGTTGGCTTGTACTAGGTTAGAGGATGATTTTCTTTTCAATACGCCTGTTGAAGGATCAACGGTTACGATACTGTCGCCTGCTGCGGCACTTTGTAACCCTTGTACGGCTAAGGTATTGGTTGCAGAAGCTGTTATGGTAGTTGCCTTAGCCAATGTGCCACCCAATTGTACGGTATCACCACTTTTGGTCAAACCATTGTTGGCAAACAAACTCATTAAGTCTGCAACCGACATTTTTTTGATTTGTCCGGTTGTATTATTTACCATCATAACACTATCCGAACGACTACCACTTTGCAATCCAGTCAATTGAAGGAATTGAGTGGCTGAAGTAGCGATTGTGGTTGTTTCGGTAAGTGTACCACCCAGCTTTACAGAATCGCCAGATTTGGTCAAACCATTTTTAACATTAATCAATACAGATGTAGTGCTATCTAGTACCCATTTGATGGTACCCTTATTGTCCACTACCCTAGTAGTAGCTTTTTGGGCATCTGCTACAGCAATAAGCCCAATGGAAATAGCGAGTGTTAGGATAATTTTTCTCATTATTATCTATTTAGTTGTTTGTTTACTTGCTAAAAAAAAATAAATTTATTACGGTGTTACTAGTTGCACTATTTTAATTTCGTCATCCTTTTTACAAAAGGCATCCATTTCTAATTTTACGATTTTAGTACCTACTGTTGCACTAAAATTAATCTGTACTCCATTTCTAAAGATTTGAATATTATTTTCATCAAAAACAATATCAGGACAAAGAAATGTAGAATCACCTGCGCTCGCAGTATATACAATTTTTAGCTGTCGCGCTTTCTGCCCATTACACATATTCTGCCACTCGCTTCCATTATATACACACAAGCAGGTGCTGTCTGTGTTGTAAATCATCATCCCCTTACTACTAGCTGTTACCGGAACCGAATTCATTTGTGCGGTATTCAACCGAACATTCAGAAAACCTTTATTCGTACTTTCCAATTCCATTAAGGAACCGAGCTGAATAGATGTTCTGTTTTCTCCAAATTTGGCTTGGGCAAACGCATTGCCCTGAAGCAACAAACATAGCAAAGCAATCAGTAAAATAAATTTACTCTTTTTAATGCTTGCTGTATCGGTAAAAAACATTTTATAAATCTAATTTGTCTAGTTGCTGAAATCAATTTATGTTCTCACAGATTACGTTTCAAAAACTTTTTCAAAATTACCAAAAGTTGAATTTAAAAAAATGCCAACTCAAAAAAAAAATAAATGCAAAGGTACATATTAAAATGTGAAAAAACCAAATTTTTATTCTAAAATATTGAAAGCTGCGAGGCTAGGTACGCTCAGAAATCGAAATAATACCCATTCGACAACAAAGCAATTACGAAATAGGAGTACCCTCTCCTTCGGAGTGGGTATAGGGCTGAGGTCAATTCTGGATACTGTGCAAAATAGTTGTCTGATTGGTATAATAATAGAAAATCGTTATAGCACTAAACCTTATTCTGTCTGATACCTGTAAAAAAAACAAGGGTCAAACAAAAATTTATTTGACCCTTGTATAGCAGGAATAAATGAAATTACCCCCTAAAAGAATTTTGGAATGCTTCAATCAATTTCGAATTGACAATCTTTTCGATATTGGCAATCATATTATGAAATGCCCGAGCAGAAGAAATACCATGACCTATCATTACTGGGGCATTAATCCCCAATATAGGCGTACCGCCATATATTTCGTAATTGAAATTATCTAAAAAATCATCTTCGATCTTGCGCTCTTCTTTGAATATATGGTACACCGACTCAGCCAATTTCAAGACAATATTACCCACAAAACCTTCACACACAAAAATGTCTGCCTTATCTAAAAATATATCTCTTCCTTCCGTATTGCCGACAAAGTTGATATTTTTAGCTTCTTTCAGCATTGGATAGGTAGCTTGTGCCAAAATATTTCCTTTTCCTTCTTCTTCTCCAATATTTAATAGCGAAACCCTTGGATGTTCAATCCCCATGACCAAATCAAGGTAGGCAGTACCCAATTGGGCAAACTGAACCAAATGTTCGGGTTTACAATCGGCATTAATACCCACATCTAGCAATAGATTGAAACGGCCATCTTGACGAGGCACGAAGGAAGCTATTGTTGGTCTTAATACTCCATCTATGGTTTTGACAGAATACATAGCACCCACCAACATGGCTCCTGTATTACCGGCACCGATAAAGGCATCAATTTTTTTCAAACCCAACATACCGAATCCAATAGCAATACTGGAATTGGGCTTTTCTTTAAAAGCTTTGGTGGGGTGCTCGTCCATCTCAATCATTTGAGTAGATGGCACAAAGGTGTAACGGTTCTTATAGGCTTCTATTAACGAAAAATAGGGCGAAACCGCTTGGGTATCGCCTATTAAGGTCAAATGAACAGAAGTGTCGGTATTATTTTCAAAATAATTTTGAACGCCTTTCACGGCTTCAAGTGGCGCAAAATCACCACCCATCATATCTATACCTATATTCATCGGAATGAAGAGTAAGCGTGTGTTAGTACAAAGAATTATTGCGCTGTACCGGTATCAGTTGCGGTAGCAGGAACTTTATCAATAATCACGTTGCCGCGATAATACATTTTCCCTTCTACCCAATGTGCACGGTGACGCAAATGGCTCTCGCCTGTTACGGCATCTACGCTCCAAGTTTCGGCAGTAGCTTTATAATGCGTGCGGCGTTTTGCGCTTCTTTGTTGCGAGTGTCTGCGTTTAGGATTTGGCATTGTTATTTATTTTTATGCTTGTTATTATTCTTGTTTATTTTGACGGATTCTAATCCTTTCCAAATATCATTCTTTTTTTCTTGTGGTTGTTCTGCGAGCTGTCCTAATAATTTCAAGACCTCTTTATTGCAACCGCTTGCTCCATTGGCTTTATCAGCATGAATTCTTTGTAAAGGTATGCTCAATACAGTAAATTCATAGAGCCATTTTCGAATATCTAAAACTGTCTCGCTGCGTGGAATAAATACTACATCAGCATCTTCTTCCATCTCTTCAGCTGTTTCGGTATCGCTTAGCTTGACAATCAAATCAAATTCATCCCAAAGCTGCATGTTCAATTCATCTCCACAACGATCGCAAAGCGTCAAGAACTCACCTCCTATATCGAAATGAAGCTCAAAAAAATTGGCATGTTTTTCAAATTTAAGTGTCACGGAAGCCCTCACCTCTTTCACATCTTCAGGAATCTCTCCTTGCTCTGCCAAAAAATCGCTATTGAGCTGATATTCAAATATATGCTCGCCTAACTTTAATCCTTGCCAAGCCAGCTCAAATTCCATACTGCGTTTCATAACTGTACCGCTTTTATTTGTGCTGTTATTAAAGAACTTTTCGCCCATTTTTTGCAAACGGAGTGCAAAGATAGGTTATTTCTCAATTTCTTATTGCATTTTATTTCGCTTGAGCAAAAAAGAATGCAAAATTTTGTCAACAGGCTCAGTCAAATCTATCTCTACCCTGCTGATATTATATTGATAACATTGACTTTCAATCTTTTTTCGGAACAAGTCCATCTCTTTTAAGTACTGGTCTTTCATCTGACTCGGTTGCAATTTTACCCGTGTACCCGTTTCCAAATCTACAAACTCGTAGGGGCGATTTTCGAATTCGAATTGGAGTTCTTGCTGCTTATCCATAACATGAAACAAGATAACCTCGTGTTTGTTATATCGCAAATGTTGTAAGGAATCAAATAAGGCATCCATTTGCTCAACATCATCTACCATATCGCTGATTATAATCACCAGGGAGCGTCGGTGAATTTGCTCGGCTATCTGATGAATAGACTGTGCAATGTTTGAGGTTTTATTGGTCGCTTCAAGGTCAAAGACACTCGAAATCTTCGTCATCAAGGAGCGATAATGTGTTGGTGCTGAACGACAATCGGAATTAAAATAAATCTGCTCGTCAAACAAAGCCAATGAGCAGGCATCCAATTGTCGCTTCAACAATTGCAACAAAGAGGCGGCGGCAACACAGGCGTATTGCAACTTGCTCAATTTTTCTTTTTCTTGAGGAAACTGCATTGAAGAAGAGGTGTCCACCATAATACAGCAACGCAGATTGGTTTCTTCTTCATATTTCTTGACAAACAGCTTATCGCTACGCCCAAAAACACGCCAATCGATATGCCGAAGCGCATCACCAGGATTGTATTGACGATGCTCGGCAAACTCTACCGAAAAGCCATGAAAGGGACTCTTGTGCAAGCCAATAATAAAACCCTCTACTGCCTGTTGGGCAATCAGTTCAAGATTATCGGCTGTGGGTTTTATGGCGAACATGTTTTTATTATTTATCAGTCAATACTCTTTTCAATTCTTCAATTTGTTGTGCAGTTAGTGTAAGGTGCAAATTGCCATTATTAAATGGACTTAGAAGGTTGTTTTGAATGCCAACATTACTACCAACAGTTTTACCTATTAGCTCATTAACAGTAATGTCTAAAGCCTCGCAAATTTTGAAAAGGTTATTAATCGTAATCTGGGTATGTCCACTTTCTATTCGAGAATATGTATTGGGAGAAATGTCTAATTTTGTAGCAATATAGGATTGCAAAATACTTTTATGCTCTCTAAGTTCTCTTATTTTTGCTGCGATTTTCTTATTATTGTCCATAATTTTTTTATTCAAAGTACTGAATTTTTGAACTTAGTTCCAAATTTTTGATTTATTTTAGGCAATAATAAGGCTAATTTTTATTATTGTAATTCACTTTTTAAAAATTATACGATTATGAAAAAAACAAGCTTTATCGTATTAGCAATAGGTTTGCTAATTTTGTCTGCATTATCTTCATGCAAAAAAGAAGAAGTTAAAAAGGTTCCTTTGACAGCAAATAAAAGTAATATCTCAAATCTTGCTAAAAAAGGTGGAGTATGGTATGGTAGTTATTCATGTGAGACCGAAGCAGGAAAAGAAGGATGCGAATGTGTAATAACAACCGATGAAGAAACTTGTTCTATGCCTAAAGATTGTGGATCATCGTTCTTTTATCCAACGTATAATACTTTGCTTCACACCTTGTATACACCAACGCAAATTGCAATTATGTGTCAACAAGGAGACCCTATTACAAACCCCGCTTTACTAAACGCCTTATTAGCCGATGGTTTTCCTGCAATTGTCCCGCAACCATAATTATAAAAATCTAAAACATAGCAACATAACGGACAATTTTTATATATCCGTTGTGTTGCTATTTATTGTTTTTAGCATTGTTACATCTTGTGGAGTACAAAAAATGAAAGTTCCTCAATATAAACATTATAGTAGCAATTTTTTGCCACTATTTAGTATTAATACAAATAGAGGAGACGTTGAGGCATTAATTTCTAATGACGAGGAACATCAGTATTTAATGACCTGCAAAGGTGAGTTTGTTTTTTTGGTAGATGTGCTTAAAGATAGCATTATTCGAACTTATAATTTATCAAATTACAAACAATCCACAATAATAGATAGCATAGAGACTTTTATACCAGTATCAATATCTGCCCCAGATACAGCAAATTTTGCTATTTTATGTCTTGGTACAGGTGATAATAAGGATAATCCGACTCTTTATATATATCAAGCAGGTCATTTTAAAAAAACACATTACGATTACAATACTAATGGGCATGTAATTTATAAACATGCGAATATTCAGTATTTTCCAAAATATAATATTGTAGTCTGCCATGTTATGCCTATTAATGGACGAGAAATTCCAAAAGATCAACGCCTTAATTGGGAAGCTTTTAAAGCATATCGTACTGATAAGGATAGCTCTTATTTGTTACCCCTCATACACCCGAAACGATATTTTGGTTATACATATGGAATACCCCATGTTCATACTAGTAGTACGGGCAAGTATTTGATAGTAAGCTTTGGATACGATGAATATGTCTATAAAGTTGATTTGTCTAATAACACTATCGAAAAGCGAATTGTAATTGGGGCAACTAATGATTTGAACATTTCACCTACCAAAGGTAAAAAAGGTGTTGAATTAAAAGACGCTTTGTTAAAGGCTACCAAAAATAATGATTCTTATGGCATCGCTTTATGGGATACTATTAGTAATACTGTAATGCGTACCTATTACCCTAAACTACCTGAAAAAAAGCCTTCTGGTGCATACTTTTCGAATTCTGAAAAATCTTGCCATTTACTTTTATCAACCCCTAAAAATCAATTTGAGTATATGTTACCAGGCAGCGATTTTTATAAGAGTGATATTACCAATTGGTTTTATAACGCAGAATCTGGTTATTATAATTTTGTAAAAGTTTTACCTCATGATAACAATAAAAAAGTTTGGAATTATTACATTGTTGGTGTGGAGTTGTATCAGCATTAACCAAGATAGTTTTGCTCAGGCTAAGAAACTATACGATAAAGAAGAAGATGTAATTAATTTCTTTAAAAAAAATAAAATAGACACCAAAGAAGCAGATATTTTATTGATTCCTGCAACTGATTGTATCGCTTGTTTAAAGGGGGATATTACTTTTATAAAATCAATTCCTAATACCATAATTATGGTAATGGAAGGACAAACATGTCCGATAGGATTTGAAATGAATAAGTGTATTTTTTACAAAGAAAAAACTGCAAATAATTTTGGTATCTTAAGATTTTATATTCAGTATTTTAAAGTGAAAAGTGATAAGATTACAGAATATAAAGCTATTAATAATTAGGGTTGAAGTGTTTTTAGCTCATTTGTTATCTACTCCCAAACAACATACTCCCAATCCGCACCATTGTACTCCCCTCTTCAATGGCCATTTTGTAGTCGCCACTCATACCCATAGAGCAGGTATCAAAATAGGGCTTTCCAATAAAGAAACTTTTTTTCATTTGTCGGAATGCCGTAAAAATCTGCTGCATCTCAACCCGAAGTTGCAGTGTATCATCGGTAAAGCTAGCCATTCCCATAATCCCTCTTATGCGAATATGGGTCAAATTTTGTTGTTGAGCAGAGTAATATTCCAAGCAAGTCATCAATTCATTTTCGTCCATACCGTATTTTGTTTCCTCTTCGGCAACATGCAATTGCAACAGGACATCAATCACTCTATTGTACTTTGCTGCTTGCTTTTCGATTTCTTGCAATAGTTTAAAACTATCTACCGCATGTATCAAATGCACAAAAGGGACAATCATTTTTACTTTATTGCTTTGCAAATGCCCAATGTAATGCCATTGAATATCTTTGGGCAGGGTAGATTGCTTCTCCAGCAATTCCTGTACATAATTTTCGCCAAAATCTCTTTGCCCCAAAGCATACAATTCTTCAATCGCAGCTATCGGTTTGGTTTTGGAGACTGCAACTAAGGTCACTTTATTGTCTTTACAGTATTCTTTCAGTTGGTGGTATTTATCTTGGCTCATCTTTTTGGCTTACACTCTTTTCTTATCCTAAAAACGCTATTGAGCCTTTCTGACACTCAAAAAATCCATTTGGCTCACCAAACCATCCCTTGGCTCTGCTTCTTGGTTTGTTTCATTTTGGGTGACAATAATTTTGCCATGTTCCAATTTAGAGTCTTTACCAAACAATCTCAAAGCCATAGAAGCCAAATCATTAGCTATCTGCTGGCGTTTCATTTCATCTGCTCCATACAAATCTTCGGAGCCGAGCGCAATTACCAAATTATCATTGTTTTGAACATTGATAATAATGGATGCAACGGTGGGATAATTAGCAGAAATGGAATCTTTCATTTGAGTCATTACTTTCATATTGCCTTCGCTGGTAGCACAAGAAACAATAAGAGTAACGAAAAGTACACTAAGTATTATTTTGGACAAGGATTTCATTTTGATGAATTTTATTTAGAGTAAACAATAAACCTGAGTTAGATATAATGCTCCATTTCCGATAATTTGAACGTCTGTTTGACACGCACTCCCTTATCAGTATGTTGTACGGTAGCGCATTCTATAGAAGGGTCGTGTTCAAAGAAAAGCACCCAATTATTATCAGCAGCCAACTGTAAAATTTCTTTCTTTTCATTTAAAGTCTCAATCGGCTGCATATCATAAGCCATCACCCATGGAATACTAAGATGAGCTGCACTGGGTATCAAATCGGCACAAAACAATATATGTGTACCCCTATAAGGGATTAGAGGCAACATCATACTCTCCGTATGCCCTTTCATAAATCGTACTTTAATCCCTTCTTTCCATTCGCCACCATCGTGAGTGCTTACAAATTCGAGTTTTCCACTCTCTTTAATTGGTATGATATTTTCTTTCAAAAAAGATGCCTTTTCACGATCGTTAGAATTTGTGGCAGCTTTCCAGTGCAATTTATCACTCCAATAAACGGCATTTTTAAATGCCGGAATCAATTGCTCCTCTACTCGCTTGATAGCTCCGCCACAATGGTCAAAATGCAAGTGAGTCAGAAATACATCCGTAATAGAGTCTAAGGTATAACCCAAATGTTCTAAAGAAGATTCAAGAGAATCTGCACCATGTAAATAAAAATGACTGAAAAATTTTTCGTCTTGCTTGTCGCCAATACCACAATCTACCAATATGCGCGAATGCCCCGTATCTATGAGCATACAACGCATAGCCCAGGTGCACATATTCGCTTCATCGGCAGGATTTACTTTTTGCCACATACTCTTGGGTACCACACCATGCATAGCACCTCCATCAAGTTTGAATAAGCCAGTGTTGATGGTATAAATTTTCATTATGATATCTTTTATGAAAGCAATGTACGCTAAAAAAGGGAACAAGATACTTGTGCTAAAAATAAGACTTTATTCGATTGTGCCTGTTGGATTATTTTTACCTAAAGCAATCCAAAGCAAGCACATACCCACCACAAAAAAAACAATCAGCGCCAATATGGAGTAGCGCATGGAAGATAGTATATGCTCTATCAGAGCAAAGGAAAACATCCCCAACACAATGGACATCTTTTCCATCACATCATAAAGACTAAAGAACGAAGCTGTATCCTGAGTGCCTGATGGCAGTAATTTGGAGTAGGTAGAGCGGCTCAACGACTGAATGCCGCCCATCAATAAACCTACACATACTGCAAGTATATAAAATTGGATATTAGTATAAGTAAAATAGGCAGCAATGCAAATACCCACCCATAGCACAACAACGCCCAACAAGACTTGCATATTTCCAAAACGCTTCGATAAACGTGCCATAAGCATAGCCCCTGCAATAGCTATAATTTGAATAATGAGAATAGCGGGTATTAAATCTTCGGCTTTCATGGCCACCCAATGACCATCCACCATTTTTTTAATTTCTTTACTCCCGAAAATGGTAGCAGCCAACATCACGGTCTGCACCCCCATGCTGTAAAAGAAAAAAGCGGGCAAATACGCTTTTAATTTGGGCATTTGCTTGGCTTGTTGCCATACTTTGTGCAATTCTTTAAAACCTCCAATCCAGACATTTTGTTGCTTATCTTCACTCAAAGCCCCCCCCTTTGGTAAAAATCTAAAACTAATTTGAGCAAATACCAGCCACCAAATACCTACCAATAAAAAGGAAAAGCGATATTGAATATTGTCGGTTTTAGCCGCACCTAATAATTCAGGATAAAATACAAAAACAAAACATAACAATTGTAAAATCACACTACCAATATATCCGTAGGTAAAACCTTTGGCACTCAACTTATCTTGCTCTTCCACAGTCGCTATTTCGGGCAGGTAAGCATTGTAAAAAACAAGGCTACCGCAATACCCTATGGCCGCCAACATGGACAGTATTATCCCCAACTCAGTATGCCCTGGGCGAAACCAAAATAACCCCATGCAAGCCAAAGCGCCTAAGTAACAATAAAATTGCATGTAGCGTTTTTTATTGCCCTCGTAATCTGCAACGGAAGAAAGGATGGGAGATAATAAGGCGATGATGAAATAGGCCAAAGACAAAGAATATTCGAGCAAAGTGCTATTGACCATCTGCCAACCAAAGAAGTTGATTTTTTTACCCGAATCGCCTCCCGTAATCGCAATATAATAAGCAGGAAAAATGGTAGAAGTAATGACCAAATTGTAGGCAGAATTTGCCCAATCGTACATAGCCCAAGCATTTTGTATCTTCTTAGTAGCTTCCATATTGCGCTACAAAAGAAACTGAATTTTTTCAGCTTTCAAAAGAATTGGGAGAATAGATAGTTTTATTGTTGGGCAATTAATTCAAGGGCCTTACGGGCTGCCACTTGACCGGCATCTTTCTTATTGAACGCTGTACCTTCGCAGAGTAACGATTCGTTGAGCACGATACCCACGGTAAACATTCTGTGTGAACCATCTCGCTTACCTTCCATCACTTCAAAGCTAAGGTTGTGACGATTGGTTTGTGCCCAATTCAGCAATTGATTTTTATAATTGGTGTCGGTGCTCGCCATCAATGCTACATCTATATAGGCATGCAAGAATTGTTTGATTACAAATGTTCTCGTTTTGGTGTAGCCTTGGTCTAGATATACTGCACCAACGAGGGCTTCGAGTGCATTGCCAAAAATATGACTCCGCTCAAATCCTCTATCACGAGTATTGTATTGCACTAACTTTTGTAGCCCCATCCGATTAGCCACATTATTGAGGGTTTCGCGGCGTACAATACGCGAACGCATTTCAGTGAGGTAGCCTTCATCCTGTGTAGGATACTTTTTAAACAGATACTCGCCTACTATAGCCCCTAGAAAGGCATCACCAAGAAACTCTAAACGTTCATTATTACGCGCAAGATCATCATGCTTGCTACGGTGTGCCAATGCCAATCGGTAGTAGGGTAAATGCTTAGGCTTGAACCCCAACAAATGTTCCAATTGTGCAGACAATTGTTTGTCGGGAGAAAAAAGATTTTTTATGCGGGCAAGTAAGCGACGCACGGACTTTAATCTTGAAATTTTTTAAAGACAACAGAAGCATTGTGTCCGCCAAAACCAAATGTATTGGATATGGCAGCACGCACCACTCTTTTCTGTGCTTTATTGGCTGTTAGATTTAATTTAGAGTCAATAGCAGGATCCAAATCAAAAACATTGATGGTTGGTGGAATAGTATCTGTCATAACAGCCATAATCGTAGCTACAGACTCTATAGCACCTGCGGCTCCCAATAAATGACCTGTCATTGATTTTGTTGAACTGATGTTCAAGGTATAGGCATGTTCGCCAAATACTTTTTGAATAGCCCCAATCTCGGCAACATCTCCTAAAGGAGTAGATGTGCCATGCACATTGATGTAATCAATGTCTTCGGGCTTCATGTCAGCATCTTCAAGAACATTGCGCATTACATTAATAACACCTAATCCTTCTGGCTGTGGAGCTGTAAGGTGATACGCATCTGCGCTCATCCCTCCACCCGCAACTTCTACAAGGATATGCGCTCCTCGTTTTTTAGCGTGCTCATACTCTTCGAGTATAATCGCTCCTGCTCCTTCGCCTAAAACAAATCCATCGCGATTAACATCAAAAGGGCGACTTGCCGATTTAGGATCATCGTTACGTTCACTCAATGCTTTCATGGCGTTAAAACCGCCAATACCCGCCTCTGTAACCACAGCCTCCGAACCACCACAAATGATGGCATCTGCTTTACCGATACGAATGTAGTTGAAGGCATCAATCAATGCATTGGTAGAAGAGGCGCAAGCACTTACCGTAGAAAAGTTGGGACCTCGAAAACCGTACTTCATAGATATTTGCCCTGCGGCAATATCTAAAATAAGCTTAGGAATAAAGAATGGATTGAAACGGGGTGTACCGTCACCACTGTTGAAATTTTTCATTTCTTCGATGAATGTAATCATTCCGCCAATACCAGAACCCCAAATAACACCGACACGATCTTTATCAATAGCTTCCGACTCTAAACCTGCATGTTTAACAGCTTCATCAGCAGCGACAAGAGCGAATTGAGTAAAGCGGTCAATTTTGCGTGCTTCCTTTCGGTCAAAATAGTTTTCAGGGTTAAAATCCTTCAACTCACAAGCAAAGCGTGTTTTGAACTTTGTTGCATCAAATTGTTTAATGAAATCGGCACCCGAAACACCATTGATCAGGTTGTCCCAATAAATAGGTGCAGTATTGCCCAATGGGGTCAGGGCACCGACACCGGTAACGACTACTCGTCTAAACGGAAATTTCATCAACAAATAAAAGGGGGGGGTTAAATTACTTTACGTGTTCTTCTAAATAGGAAACCGCTTGGCCAACAGTAGTGATGGTTTCAGCTTGTTCGTCAGGTATAGAGATATTGAATTCTTTTTCAAATTCCATAATCAACTCTACAGTATCTAAAGAGTCAGCACCCAAATCGTTGGTGAAGCTGGCTTCAGTATTTACTTCAGATTCGTCAACGCCTAATTTGTCAACGATGATTTTCTTTACGCGATTTGCAATTTCAGACATAGCTTGTGCATTTAAAATTTATGAGTGCAAAAATATACTTTTTAAGAGATTAGGAAAGGTTTTTTCAATCTTTATTTGAGAAAGAGTAAAAAAAAAATAAATTTTGGGATTTTCAAAATTTGATTGTGTATAAAAAAAATAAGCTACAAGATACGCCCATCAAGCATTTCAAGATTTCTGTCGGCGAGTGCAGCCAATTCTTTATTGTGAGTAACTAGTATAAAAGTTTGTGCCAAATCTTTTCTTAAATCAACGAATAAGCGATGAATTGCATCTGCATTGGCACTATCAAGGTTGCCTGTAGGCTCATCTGCCATCACAACAGAGGGTTTATTGATCAATGCCCTTGCTATAGCTACACGCTGCTGTTCCCCCCCAGACATTTCACTTGGCTTATTATTCTCTCGTAGGGCAAGACCTACCAAATCCAACATTTTTTTGGCTTCGTTTAACGCTTCTTTCTTTCCCTGACCAGCTATCCACAGTGGCATTGCCACATTTTCTATTGCCGTAAATTCGGGCAAAAGGTGATGAAATTGAAATACAAAGCCTATTTTTTCATTTCTGAATTTCGCTTGCTTTTTAGAAGACAATGCAAATAAATTCACTCCGTCAATTTCCACCGTACCCGAATCTGGAATATCCAAAGCTCCCATCAGGTGCAGCAGGGTGCTTTTGCCTGCGCCCGATGCGCCAGTGATAGCCACTAGCTCTCCTTTTGCAATCTTGAGCGACACATCATTAACCACAGTAAGGTCTGCGTATTTTTTTATCAGATGATTAACTTCAACCATGGTGTAAAAGTGGAGAATTTTGAACGAAAAACAAATAGAATATTTTGTTTTCTTCTTATGTGGGCAAAGAAAAAGCGAAGTGGGTAAAGAATTACGCTCCTCGCTTTTTTCAACTTTTATACAAAAACAAAATTATGTACTTATGGTGTACTTGTGGGGCTGTAGGTTGCTCTATTATTCACTCTATTAAATTGGTAGCCAATTGTGATTTGAATGGATGGTAATTTGTAAAAGTCTTTAGATAATCGTTGGGCACCACTACCTGTGGCATTATCCCAAAACGAATTGACGATTCTCAAATCGGCTTGCCATACAGGGGTTATTTTATAACCCAAACCTAATACATAGCCAATTCCGAAACGTGTACCAAAATCATTAATATCTAATTGAGGCGAAGAGGCTCTTAAAATGGGCTTGGCGACATTGGTAACAAGCACATAAGGATTAACTTTATCGTATTGCTTATTCACATCCTCAACGTTTACTTTCAGATAGTACGCCAAGTTAATTCCCGCCAAAATACAAAATTTATTGATGGTGTATTTTAATGAAATAGGCATTTCAAAACTATGCAGTGTAGAGAAGTTGAAATACCTGTTTGTAGAATCGGTAAGAATAGTGAAATAATAATTGAAACCTATAATGCTATCGGGCTTGCCAGAATAGACTTCGCTGGCATAATTATCATTTACCGTTTTCTTACCTCCACTGCGGTTAAAATAGTTGATGGCGCCAAACAAACTCCAACGCTTGTTGAATACAAGCTCTCCGGTTGGACCGAAATGAACGCCTTGAAATGTGCTACTATTGTTGAACGTGTAATTAAGCCCTGCATTGAATCCGAAATAAAATTGTGCATTTCCCAAGTCTCTTTTGGCATCAGCAATAGCTTCTGGGAAATTCATTTTTTGCAGAAAATTGAGGCTTGATTTTTTTTCTTTCTTTTTACTTTCCGCAGCAGTTGTTGTGTTGTTATCCTTAGTCTTGCTGTTTGTAGCAACACTTGGCTTCTTTTGAACTTGGTTTTGGCTGGCATTCAATTTGATATCCTTAGTAGTGGTTTTATCTTTTTTATTCGACTCGGCAGCAGTTACTTTCTTGTCTGTTGTTGCGGCAGTTTTTTTATCAGAAGCCACTGCAATTTTTTCTATTGCGATGGTGTCAATCAAACTTATAGTCTTGCGAGGGTAAGTTTTGCTTCTCACTTCTTTACTAACTACAGAAATAGAGGCTATACTATCATTGGTTTCCGATTCTTCTTTTGTATTCGCAGTTTTGTCTCCATTATTTAGGGTAGGTGTAGCTTTTTTGCTCACTGTTCCTGCAACATTCGCCGCTTGATGCAGATTCTTTTCTTTACGATTTGCCCGAGTCGGTTTTTGAGTGGTTTCAGCATTGCTATTGCTCGACTTATCACCAATTTTAGTTTGGGCTAGACTTGGATGCTGCTCATTATCAGGCATTACATCGCGTTGAGTGCCTTTTCTTTTTGAAGTTTTCGATGTGGCAGCTTTTGACTGTGCAGCCTCAAAATCACTAGAATTGACCAGGCTCAGTCTATTGCCAGAATGATTAGCCGCAACAGAAACATTATTTACAGCAAGCAATTGGTTATCAGAGCTATCCTTTATATGTTTTGCCTCTTTAGCAGCTCCACTGTTGTGCGTTTTTGCTGCCGAACTTATTTTTTCAGAAACTTTAGTAGTTGATGTGGTAACATTTTTATGTTCCTTAGCAAATTCAGGATTCGAATTTGTTTCATTTTTTTCTTTCGAAACTGAAATTGTATTGGTATTTGTTACCGTAGTACTACTAGTGGTATTGGTTTTGTTTGCAATGGTTGTTTTGTTTACCGTAATTGCCTCATTATTATCAAGCTTACTCGCTAATTTATATCCGCCTACACAAAGAACACCCAACAATAATGCCGCAGCCATAAAAGCTAATGGTTTTCCGAAACGGAAACCTATGGGAGCTACCCGTTCGGGCATCTCCTGATCCAATATAGCTTTCATCTTGAGCCAAGCAGAGGAATCATCCTTCTCTGTATGCGCTCCAAGCTTTTCTCTGATAAAATCATCTATATTAATCCTATCCTTATTCATTGAGGATAATTAGTTTATTGTGTGATGTTTAATTGCAAATGTTCGATTTTTTCTTTCAGTATCCTACGCCCTTCGCTCAAATGCCATTTTGATGTTCCTTCGCTCATTCCGAGCATTTCTGCTATCTCTTTGTGATGAAAACCCTCTATCACATTTAAGTTAAACACCGTCCTTGTGGTTTTGGGTAGCTCATTGACCAATTTTATTAACTGGTCGTAATACATCCGTTCGCCATGGTCTCGTTCTATAAATTCTTCTTTTTCAACAAAAACAATTTTATCATTGTACCGCTCATTAGATTTAATACTATCTAATGCTGTTCTTAACACTATTTTTCTAAGCCAACCTTCAAATGAACCCTGAAAGTTATACGTATCTATTTTCTGAAAACACTTCAAAAAACCAATATTCACAACATCCTCAGCGAGCGATCGATCGTTTACATAACGTATAGCCAACGACATCATTCGCGGATGAAACATCTTGTACAATTTCTCCTGCCCACTTCGCTCATTACGCCCACAAGAAGCTATAATATCTTGGATATCAGTAAAATTAGTACTTTCAGTGTATGATAATTCTATAGGCAATGGGGTTATTGTTTTGTAAAATCATACTCGAATTAGACTGCTCTAAGCAAGAAAAGGTTGGGTATTAGGTACTGAATTCTATTTTTTAACATTTTTTTGACAAATAGAAACTACTTTTTAGCGCGTATAATAATCAAAAGTATCGCTTTTCTTGAAATTATAACAAGAAAGTACGCACAAAACCCATTTAATCGTAGTGAATACTAAAATGTGCAAGTTAAAGCAAAAGCAAAATTGCGCATGGGCATTGCTCTCGAACTGATAATCTCGTATGTCTTATTCCAAAGATTATTGCATTGGAACGAGAACTTAAAATCTGCACTAAGCATACGCTTTGAATACGAGGCATAGAAATTGCCAACATTGTAGGGGGATAGATATTGAGATTCGTCTATTGTAATGAATCGGTAGCCGATATAGGTATGATTGTAATTGCAAATCAATTTTTTAAATCCGAACCCAATATTCACTTGACCATTATAACGAGGTGAGTAAGGTATTTGTTTGCCTATACTGCCGTCATTGGGTATATCGCTCTGCTGAGTTGTTGCCAATACGAAAGAGGTATTGAGTCCAATATTTGCTTTCCAATTGCCTTGTTGCCAAACGAGGGTGTTAAAACTCTCGAGTCCTCTGCTATATACTTGAGCTATATTGTGTGGTGTCCATATTGAGCCTCCAAACCACAATATCCAATCTTTTATACTCCGAGCAAACATACTAACATCATGACTGAACAACAAATTTGAATGAATGGGCAATTTGAGCTCATACCCCAAATCTCCACTCCATCCTTGTTCTGGTTTCAAATCAATATTACCTCCAGGTTGGTAATACCATTCGTTTAGCGTCGGTGCTCGATAGGTACGCTGTACATTCAAGCGCAATTTGAGCTTTGAAACCATAGAATATGCCGCATTAAAACCCAAAAGAAAAATCTTTTGTTCGTTAATTTTTTCGACACGGGCATTGAGTGCCAATTCCAATTTGTTTTGGAACAGCCTATATTGGTAGGCGGCCGCTAAAGCTATTTTATTTTGGTATCGAACGACAATATCATTGGTAGGTTTTGTCCAAGCAATAGTTATGGGTGTGCATAATAAAAATTCATGTCGGCCACCAAATGATTTCTTGTATCCAAACTCTTGGTAAAGTTGATGAATTTGATTGTTGCTAACAAGGCTGATTGAAGAATCTTGGTAGCGCATGGCATCATTCATAAATGCTGTTTTGGAATACCAATTAGCTCCTATTGTTGTCTTGTGTACTACTGTCAATAAAAAGCGCAATGAGGCATCCTCTTGATTTTTGACAGAAACCCGCTCAAACAAAGCTGGAGGAATTTCACGATAATAATGTTGATACCACGTAGAAAATTGCAGACTTGTCTTCCGTGAAATTTTATACCCCAAATTGAACATGCCGGATTGACTTTGAAAATGAGCATTACCCATGCTTTGTTTCAATCCATTTTGACCGATATACTCAAAATTGTTTTGGGCAGACTGCTGCATCAATTTTAAAGAAATCAATAATTTTCGTGTTGCAAACTGTTCTTGAAAACTCACTTTTTGTTGTCCGAAACTACCAGCTTCTAGCCCCAATTTTGTTATCCATAGTTGAGTACTATCCGTTGTTTCAAAACGATTGTCCAAAATTAATGCGGCTCCAATATTGCCACTACCTAGTAATGCCGCGGAGCCGCCATACACAATGTGAATTTGGTCGAAATGTTGGACACTCAGCATAGATATATCTGTGATGCCAGATGAGGCATTATTCAAAGGCACTCCATTCCATAATACTTGCGATTGAGCAGATGAAGAACCTCTAAAATTGAGTGTCGCCATGCTGTTAATACCGTAAGCCTTCACAAAAACAGGTACTTGTTGCGATAATAACTGACTTAAATTTTGGTAGGCATATTGCTTTAGGTATTGGCTGTCAATGGAGAGAATTTTCATTCCTGAGGCAAAAGAATGCAACTTTTCACCAGCTATTCTATTTTTGTCTGCTTTTTGGGAATGAATGCGCACCTCTTTCAGAGGCTTATCCTGAGCCGATACTGCTTCAATAACGGTAAAAAAGAGCAATGCCGTAAGGCTTGCTCTTTTTAAAAGTTGATATAAAAATTTCACTGTCAATTAATCAAAATAAAATGAACTAACCCCTATACCCACAGCAAACTGACGCTGCAATTGTGCTTGTGCATTATACACAAGAACTGTACTTTTTTGAACAAAGCCTTTAGGGTCCCCCATGTATATGTTGCCCCCAACAGGCTCAATAGACAAAGCCCAAAAATATTGATTCGGTTGACATGAAATGAAAGGCGCATTGGGCAAATTAGTTGCCGTAATTGGCATTCGATAAATACCATTATTTAAAACCCCTCCCGAATAATTTACTTCAATAAAATAAAGAGAATCCTTACCCGAATTAAAACAAGGTTTTATAGCTTCCACACCTTTTGCAAAGGGCAGTGTTTGTTCCAGCGTTTTAGATGCTACATCTATTTTGCTCAACGTTGCCAACTTGCTTTTATAGGCATTGCCAGCCATTACCCAAATCTTACCAACTTTATCTTTTAAAATTTCATGCGGAGCATTGCCTGAAAGAAGAATGCTATCCACTAAAGCATGAGTTGCCGTATTGATTCGATACAATTGATTACAAGCCGTATCCCAACAACACACATAGGCATAGCCATCACTTAGCAGCATACCCTCTACATTTTGATAGGGCATTTGAATTTGTGTTTCGATAGCAAAAGTGAGTGTATTGACAACGTATATTTTATTACTGTACAATGAGCCCACATAGGCACGATGATTACCTATATCAAGCATATAGCGCGGCTTGAGAATATTGATGCTTGCCACTTGCAACCAATTCATCGGATTAAGCACTACTATCTTACTCGAATTGTTGATGCACAAGAAATATTGATTGTCAATTTTTGCAAGACTTTGAAAAATATCTCCTAATACCTGATTATTTGCCAAGTTATAAACATCATTGTAAACGCTGTCTTTTTTAGGGAGATACAGGCTCATTTCTGCATTTCCATTGCCCAAACTACCTTCGCAAACAATCAGTACACGAGCAGTACTGTCTTTGGGCAAAATGACATTTCCAGTATTTGGCTTATCCTTTTTGCAAGATGCAAAAAACACCAAACAAAGCCAAGTCAGGCACCTTATATTTTGGAACATTTTCCGATACATTGTGTACTGCTTGTTTGGCTAAGGTGAATAAAATAGAGGCCTTGAGCCAGAGAACTCATGATGAGTTCATTGCGCTTCAAAGCTTTTTGCCTGAGTACTATTTTGCCCATACAATCACTCAGCATAATCTCGGCATTATCTGCTATTGCATCGGGTATCGTAATGTACAGTTTATCATTTGCAGGATTAGGGAATATACTTGCTTCAGACAAATGGACAGCATTTATGACATCGCCTAAAACATTAATAGCACCAACTGCATCTAAATCAAAGCCTCCTGTAGGAAATGGCGTAGGATAAGGATCATTAATGATTTGTCCCAAGTGGTCAAAAGATTGATAAGCGGCAACAGAGCCTACAACATCTATAATTCGGATAGAGGTAATATAATTAAGATTCAAACCTGATACATCCTTTAGATCATCTAAATCAAAAGGAGTGCCATATTGCGTAATATATTTTCCTGCAAGATTATTGATGTATCGAGCATTCATATAATCACCGGTACCTTTCACTTGTGTTGTCGTAGTGGTATTAGAGGTGGCTGGAAAGCGATAATAGTGTTCGCCATCGGAACTAACCTCTACAAATGCCAATTCCAAAAAAGCCTCTTCGATATTATCGGGGTTTTGAAATCCATTTTCAAAAACCGAAAAATCGGGACCGACACCATTATAAATAGCTTGTACAAATTTTATGGTTGCCACGCCACTATCTCCAAGACTCACCACATTCCCATCCGCAAATCCCAAGACATCGGTACTATCGCCCAAAACAGGTTTGCCGGAAATTTTATCAGCAATATTCAACCAACCACGCCGAACACTACAATCGTTAGCCCAAGATTTGAAAAGGGGGCTTGTTTTATGAATACCTATACTACCCGATATACCTACTTGAGGTGCAAATTGAGCATCTACATCGGGTAAGTATAAAACCCAAAAGGCAAACGCCATGAGATAAAGCTTCATATGTTTATTGTTTTACAAATCGAGTCGTTGTAATCTGAACAGCATTTCTAAAGGTCATAACATATACTCCGGGAGCATATTGATCGGTATGAATTTCGAGTTTAGAATTTTTAAATTCAAAAGACTCAATCGCTCTACCAAAAACATCTGTAATCAATACTTGTTGCGCAGTAGGTATAGAGGATTCTACAAACAAAATATTGGAGGTTGGATTAGGATAGACCTTAATGTCGGCTTGAATGGACTCTACAGGTATCGAAAGACCCGTTTCATTGGTCATAAAATTATCCATACAGAAATAAGAAGGTGTATTCATACCGAAGGAACCATTATCAGATGATTGTAATCGGAACATCACACTATCTACTTTGCCTAATTTTGCTAAGTTGACCCATTGCCAATCTCTAACAATATAGTTTTGGGTGGTGTCCGTATTGCGAAAATCGGCAAGGTAAAAACTAACAGAATCTTTAGTAAGTGTACCTGCATAATAACCAAACACATCCAACCTGAAAAAATCCTTGTCTTTTGCCTTGAATTTTTTGGCAAAAGCATCACCATCTCTCATACTATTATAAGCAAAAGTACTGTTGGTAACATAACAACCCAATAATGCTTTACCAAGTATAGGGGCTTTTAAGCGAACTACATTGTAGTTGCCGTAAGAAACGACATAGTTATTAGAACCAGCAAATCCTTTAGCCGTCTTGGCTGAGTATTGATTTGTATAACCACTTTTTACACTGTCTGTCCAGTTAGAATAGGCAAAGCCATAAGACCAGTAATGATACCCATCCGAGGTATCATATACACAAGGGAAATAAGCAAGGCTATCATAAAATCCAACATCTTTTCCTGGCATCGAATGGTTGATATAAGCGGTATCTTTCTTAGAAAGTTTTAGTGAATCAAAATTAGATACACCTTGAGCATTAGTTGTAAGTGAGATAACACCTACAGAAAGGGAAAGTAAAAGTTTGCGCATTGCGTTTGTTTTTAAATTTTTAATATCCATAAGCAAACTGCGAGCAAGATGAGAAAATACAGAGGAAGAAGAATAGACAGCTATCCGTGCACAGAAAGCGATTATTCATCACCTGAGCTTTTTATCCCGAAAGCAGCGATTCAATAATGAGCTTGGGTAGGTCTTCTGACTCGTTTCACTTTTGCGCCTTCCCATCCTTTTGCATCGCTTGCGGACAGTGGCTTTTGAAGATAATTGCAAAAGCATTTATAGAAACTTACAGCATCGGGTAATGTTCAGGATTTTCACCTGATTCCCTTTTAATTCCTCCCTAAGAAGAAAACCTAAGCTGTGACGAAGATAATAGAATTGTTCAGAAAAAGAGCATTGTTTTTTTGTTAATAAAAATTTAGACAATGCTCGCATATAGATTGTGTAGCTTTGCTACGTTTATACAGATAAAATTTCAACATGATTGTACCGCTCAACAAAATTGCAATATTGATTACACTCTGCTTGTGCCTTGGCAGTAATATTACCCAAGCCCAGAAAAAAGAAAAAAAAGAACCCCCAAAAGAGTTATCCCTTTATGACATTGACACTTTGATGCACCCCATTCCCATGCAGCGCAATTTGTTTTTTGACAAAGTAAAAAAACAACAACGAAGAGCAGATGCATCAGACGGGAAGATAGATAATTATATTTATTTCAGCGAAGATGTAGAGGGAGGCAAGATACTGACTCAAAGCCTTATGAGCGATATCAATCAAATTCAAATTATGATTGAAAACCTTCCTTATGAAGATAATTTTATAGAAAACCAAACAAAATTGGGCTATCACCGCGCATTAGAAAATGTATTGTTGCATTTCAATAGTGATACTAAAGTGCAGCCCTCCTTTTACAAAAAACTGGTGCGCAATTTCAGAGCAATGGTAATTGCAAAATATGAAAACAAACTACCAGATTTTGTAAAAAAGAATGCCAATATCTACTCCATGATTAATGGACAACTATTGACGGACAGCGACCGAGATTATCTATGCCAAGAAGTGGGCAAAGAAGAGCCTGAAATGATGATTAAACGATTGAGCGAATTTGCTAACAAACCTTGTGCAGATGTAGTCATAGCTGCTGCCGCAAAAGTACTGCCTGGCGAGATACTCAATTATGCCACATCCAGCAATATTATACTAAGAGGAGCCGTAGAAAGAAACACAGACCCATTGGTAAAGACGATTGTCCGCATTGCCCAAGAATCAAAAGCACCGTTGAAAGCAAAATCTTTTTTGAATGAAATCCATACCCAAAAATTGAGCATTGCCGAAGTTGATAACATAACAGCAGACCAAGATTTGTTTTTCAAAAATATGGTTCGTCTCAAATTAGAAGACCCTTCGCAAAACAAAAATATAGACGGAGAATTGGAATATAGGGCACTCCGAGATTATGTAAGGGTAATGGACGAATTGCACGAAAAGCCGGAGGCTGTTCGTTTTAAGTGTATCGAAAATTTAAGCCCCGAAGCGATTTATTTTATTATCGTCAATGGGCAAGAAGAAATTTATACCAGTTCCTTCACCGGTGCCTTCAAAAGAATGATGGAAAAGATGAAGCCCATGCAAGGCAATGAATTTCTAGAAAAACTACATTATGACAAATTTCGTACATTCATCAAGATGAGCGCAGGTTTTGGTCGTTTAGATCAATTTCTTGCCACTTTTTCGGATGAAAAAAAGCAAACATTAATGAAGGACTTTGTTGCCAATCTTGACAAAGGCAAGGAAGAAAATCTTGAAGATGCGGTGGATGTAGCCGACGCCTTTGGCAGTATTGAGGATACCGCATTAATAGAATTTTTAAAAATAGAGGTAAAAGCGAATTATGAAAAAGCCTACCAAAACAGAAGTAAAAAAGGATTGAAAGTATATGCCTTATTATCTACACTTTTCGAAGGAGCAAAAGACAGTGTAACTGACGAAGCGGCCATAGAACGTTCTAAAAAATTGAATTTACCCCCTATCAATTTTGTACCTTATGCTCATTTGTTGAACGATAGCCAAGTCGTAGTAGAGCAGTTTTTCTTTTATGGCGACGAAGACGGCAAAATGTCTTACAATAGTTTCTTAGCCAATTTCAAAAATTCGAAATGGAAAATCACCCCTAGCAAATATTGGGTCAACATCACCTCTACAAAAGGAAAACCTATTAACATCTACGCAAATTTACCCCTTGCAGAACCAGATGACGAGGTGGCACAAAATGAATTGAACAAATACATGAATGAATATGAATTACAACCATCGGTATTGGTACACAGAGGACACAGTTACCATTTGCCCACTACTCTACAACGCTTGTCGGACTTGACTAAGATTGTGATTTTAGGGTCTTGTGGAGGCTATCATAACCTCTCCACCATATTGAGTAATTCTCCTGATGCACAAATTATTTCTACGAAGCAAACGGGAGCAATGGCTGTAAATGACCCCATTCTCCGTGCTATAGAAAGCGACCTTAATGAAGGCATTGATGTAAACTGGGTGAATATTTGGAAACGCTTAAGCATTGAGTTTAAAGGCAAACCCAGTGAAAGTTTATTTAAAGATTATGTGCCTCCGCACAAGAATTTGGGAGCTATTTTTATCAAAGCTTATAAACGATTAGAATCTGATAATTAAACTCTCAGCACAAAAAACAATGCAGTATTTCAAACTGTATCATTCGAGGTTTGGAATATAATTGCATAAATTTTCTACTTAATTATAACCATAAAGAGGGCATCAACAATTTTTTCAAACCAAAAGAATTGATTCTTGCCTTTTAAAAAACAAAAGTCTCGATATAATCGAGACTTTTGTAAATAGCATTAAGCAATGCCTTTCTTTTCGTGTTACTAAAATTATTTAGTAGCAGGAGCAGCTGGAGCTTTAGTAGTGTCAGCAGCTGGAGTTGCAGCAGCAGCAGAATCCATAGCAGGAGCAGCAGGAGCTGGTTCAGCAACAACAGGAGCAGCTGTAGCAGCAGAATCAGCAGCAGGAACTGCAGTTTCAGCGTTACCACCGCAAGAAGCTAAGAAAAGACCCATAGAAAGGGCAACAATGCTCATTTTTACCAATTTCATAATCGTTTGTTTTTAAAGTTTAATTTCCCATTAATACCACAACTCAAAAAAGGTAACCCAAACCTTTCAAATATTTTTATAATTAATTTGTTTTATTCCAGATGGAGGTATTCTAATCGGCGATTTATAAGAAGAAATTCAGCATTACCTTTGTCCTCTGCTACACAGCATATTTTTTGTTTCAATTATTGGGTTACTTTTTACCAAAACAAGTATTAACAAGTGCAACTTTCTCTACTCAAAGAACATCAACTACTTGAGGGTATTGCTCAAAACGATCGTAAGATAACAGAGCAAGTATATCGAGACAATTATAAGCAAGTACAATCTTGGGTGCAAGCTCGAGGTGGCTCTGCGGACGATGGGGATGATGTTTTTCAAGAGGCGATGACGATACTTTTTCAGAAAGCGCAGCAAGAGGGATTTAGATTAAGTTGTAAGATTGGTACCTATTTGGTTGCAGTATCAAAATTTATTTGGTACAATAAACTACAACTCCAAAATCGAAGACCCGATTTCATGCCTTTTGACAGCGGAGAAGAAGATGCCAATCATCAATACGCCTACCAAGACGATATAAGAGTACAAGAAGAACGAGAATTGCATTTCGAACAACTGAACGCAGCGATGGAAGAGTTGGGAGAACCTTGTAGAAGTTTGCTAAAGGCATTCTATAACGAAGATAAAAGCATGCAAGAAATAGCCTCAGTGTTTGGATATACCAATCCTGACAATGCCAAAACACAGAAATACAAATGCCTGACGCGGCTCAAAAAATTATTTTACGCTGCACAGGTTCATAAATAACAAAACAGAAGTATTAGAGCGATGACAATTGAAAACAACATTTGGAAACGAGCAGAAGGGTATCTTAATAATACGCTAAATGCTGATGAATTAAAATTTTTAGAGCAACAGATTGCTAAGGACAAGGATTTTGCTGCCGAATTTCATGGAGCAGCCAATATGCTGCGTTCAATTCAAGCCAATGCTGCTCAACAAAAATTTAAGCACCGATTAACCAGTATTCAAGCAAATATTCGCCAAGAACAAAAAGAACAACCGCGCAAAATCTCTTTGCGACTGCATTATATCCGTACAGCGTCTGTAGCAGCTGGAGTAGCATTATTAGCATCTTTAGGTGTTAATTTTTGGAACAATCGCAACCAAAATAGTACTCCAAAATACAGTGAGTTACGCAAAGTGCGAACTGAGATAGAAGGCATTAAACAATCACAAAAAAGAATCATTAAAGACCTAGACAACAAAGCCAACAAACCCGCTATAGACAATATGTACAGCGGAACTGGTTTTGCTTTGACCAACGACGGCTATTTACTCACTAATTACCACGTTACCGAAGGTGCTGATTCTGTTTATATCCAAACACACAGTGGCGATTATTACAAGGCTTTTATGGTGAGTTTTGATGCAAAATCAGATATAGCAATTCTAAAAATTGAGTCCAAAAATTTTAAATTCAGTAAGCAAGGAGCATTACCTTATTCATTTGCTACATCAAAATCCAAACTGGGAGAGCGTGTATTTACACTAGGTTATCCTCAAGATGAGATTGTATATAGCGAAGGATACATCAGTAGTCGCAATGGTTTTATGGGCGATTCAATACAGTACCGTTTGGAATTACCTGCCGAACCCGGACAAAGTGGAGCTCCTGTTTTGGATGCAGCTGGTAATGTCGTTGCAATCGTAACCGGAAAAGAAAGCAAAAGCTCAGGTACGACCTATGCCGTTTGCTCTAACACCATGCTACGCTTACTGCACAATTTACCACAATCGAATATTATCAATCTACCCAAGTCTAGTAAATTGAGCGGATTGAGCCGTAGCCAACAAATTGAAAAAATTCAAGACTTCACATGCGTAGTCAATGTGTATAAGTAAATCTTTTCTTAACAAGTATAAAAATCCGACGTCAATACATGAAGTCGGATTTTTCTATAGTAAAAATAGGAGAAGCTAATATCTTCGCAATATAATGACTACCGATACCAGTTGGCTTTCTCGTACTGAACTCCTTATAGGCATCGACGCACTCCATCAACTTACTCAAGCCCATGTTTTAGTGATAGGTATGGGAGGGGTAGGTTCTTTTGCTGCCGAATTTATAGCCCGTAGCGGTGTTGGGCGTATGACTATTGTAGATGGAGATGTGGTTGATCCCAGCAATCGCAATCGGCAATTGCCTGCCCTTGCCATCAATCATGGGCAAAGTAAAGTACACATCATGGCAGAAAGACTATTAGCAATTAATCCTGAGCTAGAGCTGAAAGTAGTGAATGAATTTGTACGCCCCGAGGCAATAAATGCTCTGTTGGATACTGATGCAGATTATATAATAGATGCCATTGACAGTCTTACCCCCAAATTAACTTGTATTAAAGCAGCCTATCGAAAAGGGATGCGTATCGTAAGCTCTATGGGTGCAGGAGGAAAACTCGACCCAACACAATTGCAAGTAACCGATATTGCGAAAACCTATAATTGCCCCTTTGCCCAACAAATTCGTAAGCAACTTAAAATGGAGGGCATCAAAAAGGGTATAAAAGTGGTATTTTCTCCCGAGTTACCCGACAAAAATTCCATCATGCGTACCGACGGTACTAATTTCAAAAAATCGGCTTATGGTACCATCTCTTATTTGCCCGCAGTATTTGGTGCTACCGCAGCTTCGGTGGTAATCAGGGATTTAATGACTGATTGATTTGATATTTTTCGTTGTAGAAAAAATGAATCGTAACGGTATATATCCCTTTTGAACGAACCCATTCCAGAGGGCAAGATTGCTGCTGAGCTTATAAGAGAGCGGTGTACTTTTTCTGGTACATGAATGTAAGACTACAAAAACAAGGTTGCTTACTTCTACTAGAAATGATTTTACTTTTTATTGTAGTACAAATCTGATGGGTACACTAAATTTAGTTGCTACAATCTCCCCATCAATCTTTCCTGGCTTCCACTTAGGCATTTTCTCTATAATGCGGATTGCTTCATAATTCAAAGTCGAATGAATGCTTTTGTGAATTCTGACATCAGTAATATCCCCACTTTTATCTACTATGAAAATAATTCTGACCGTTCCCTGAACACCATGTTTGACAGCCTTATCGGGATATCTGATTTCATAACTGAGCCACTTATTTAATGCTTTTTCTCCGCCATTAAATTCGGGTGTTTCTCTGAAAGGATAGTGAGCTGTGTCTTTACCACTATGTGTGAAACATTTTCCATTTAAAAGGTCATCATTTTTATAATTTTCTTCTCGTTTTAAAGACTTGTCATTATAGTAAGATTTTAATTTCCCCTCTAACTTCCCTTCTAAATAATCTTCTTCAAAATGCAAGCTGCCATCTTCGCGATAAGACCTCCATAAGCCCGACTTTTTTCCAGCGATATAGCTCCCTTCAGACTCTAATGTTCCAATTTTGGTGTAGAATTTAAAATAACCATCTTTTACGTCAGGCTCATTAATTTTATAAAAACCGGAAGACTCTATAAGCCATTCTTTAGTGTAATCTGCTACTTTCAAAGTGTTATATTCCTTTGTGCAGACTCTAAAAAAATAGGCGTGTTCTTTGCTGCATGTATCCATATAATGCGAAAAGTAAAAGGTATCAGATTTTGAATTTTGTGCTACTGAGCTGTAATAGCTGCAAACAAAAAGAATAAGAGACAAAAATTTCATAAATGATAGGCAATTGGTTATGAAAAATCCCGCAAACGACTTGCTTGCGGGATTTCAAATTTAGTATAAAAAATTAGTAACGATACATATCGCTTTTGAAAGGGCCTTCTTTTGGAATGCCGAGATAAGCAGCTTGAGCATCGCTCAATACTTCCAATTTTACCCCAATTTTACCAAGGTGCAAGCGAGCTACTTTTTCGTCGAGATGTTTTGGTAATACATACACTTCGTTTTTGTAGTTGCTGGCATTGTTCCAAAGCTCAATCTGAGCCAATGTTTGATTGGTAAAGCTGGCACTCATCACAAAACTAGGGTGGCCCGTAGCGCAACCTAGATTTACCAAACGTCCCTCGGCCAAGATGATGATGTCTTTACCATCTACGTTGTACAAGTCTACTTGTGGTTTAATGGTGTCTTTAGTATGACCATAATTGTCGTTCAACCAAGCAATGTCAATTTCGATATCGAAATGACCAATGTTACAAACGATTGCTTTATCTTTCATCAATTTGAAATGCTCACCAGTAATCAAATCACGACAGCCCGAAGCAGTAACAACGATGTCGGCAACCTTTACTGCTTCAGCCATTGGCATCACACTAAAACCGTCCATAGCCGCTTGTAGCGCACAGATAGGGTCTATCTCAGTTACAATCACGCGGGCACCCGCACCTCGAAGACTCATGGCAGAACCTTTTCCTACGTCACCATACCCACCAACAACGGCTATTTTACCCGCCATCATTACATCTGTAGCGCGGCGTATAGCATCTACCAAACTTTCTTGACAACCGTATTTGTTATCAAATTTAGACTTAGTTACACTGTCGTTTACATTGATAGCAGGGATGGGCAAAGTGCCATTTGCCATACGCTCATACAAGCGGTGAACACCTGTTGTCGTTTCCTCGCTCAAACCTTTGATACCACCGATGAGCTCGGGGTATTGGTCAAATACCATATTAGTTAAGTCTCCACCATCATCCAAAATCATGTTTAATGGACGATCTTCACTACCAAAGAATAATGTTTGTTCGATACACCAATCTGCTTCTGCCTGAGTTTGACCTTTCCATGCAAAAACACCAATGCCCGCAGCGGCAATAGCAGCGGCAGCTTGGTCTTGTGTAGAGAAAATATTGCAAGAACTCCATTTTACCTCTGCACCCAATGCAATCAAAGTTTCGATTAGCACCGCAGTTTGAATCGTCATGTGCAGACAACCAGCAATACGAGCCCCTTTCAAAGGTTGGGTGGCTGCATACTCTTCGCGGATAGCCATCAAGCCCGGCATTTCAGCCTCGGCAAGTCTTATTTCTTTACGACCCCATGCAGCTAGGCTGATATCAGCTACCTTGTGTGCCAACGAAAAGTCGATGTTTGGTTTTGTCATTGTACTCATTTGTTATAGTTGTTTAATTATTTTAGAAAAATGTTAGGCAAAAGTAAGAGTTAATCTCTTTTCTACAGAATAGAAATATGAAATGTTTCTATAAAATATTGCTTAGAAATTTGCTAATTCTTCAAATTCTAACAATCGAGCGTCAATATCCTCTTTTGTAACTGTTTTTAAACGCTCTGGTCCAAACTCGGCAACACAATATGAGGCCATTACGGAGCCCATAATAACGCCTTTTTTCATTGTCTCGAAAGAGATGTCATCCTTCATAGCAATATATCCAATAAATCCACCGGCAAAAGTATCTCCTGCACCTGTTGGGTCAAAGACTTCCTCTAGTGGTAATGCGGGAGCGGAGAAAATTTGTTCGTTGTAAAACAACAAAGCCCCATGTTCTCCCTTTTTGATGATTAAGAATTTAGGACCCATACCACGAATCACTTTTGCTGCCTTTACTAAAGAATATTCGCCGCTCAATTGGCGCGCTTCGCCGTCATTCACTACCAATACATCTATCATTTTCAATACATCCTTCAGTTCGTCAAGAGCGATGTCCATCCAAAAATTCATTGTGTCCAAAACAATCAGTTTTGGACGGTTTTTTAATTGAGTAATCACACTTTTTTGAACAGCAGGAGCCAGATTGCCTAACATTAGGTATTGGCAATCTTGGTAAGATTCGGGCAATTGTGGGTTAAATTGAGCCAATACATTGAGATCTGTAATGAGGGTATCTCGCGTATTCATATCTGTATGGTATCGTCCACTCCAAAAAAAACTCTTTCCCTCTTGCACCACTTCTACGCCTTCGAAAGATACGCCACGATCGGCTAATTCATTCATTTCCTGTTGCTCAAAATCTCCGCCCACAATAGATACTTGCTTGATGGGTTGATAAAAATTAGATGCCGACCAAGCAACATATGTTGCAGAACCGCCAACGATTCTATCTGTTTTTCCGAAGGGTGTTTCTATGGCATCATAGGCCATTGTACCTACTACAATTAAAGACATAAGGTTTTTGAAATTTTTTGCGAAGATAAAGGCTTAAAATTAAAACCCCGTTATACGGAGTGTTCTGTAAACTCTTTTGCCTATCTTTGCAACTGTAAAGTTAAATCTATGGAAAAACTATTCTTATCTATTTTGGCATTAACCTTTGTTTTTGCAGCTTGTAAGAAGGACGATAAAAAATCAAATTTAGAAATACTTACAAGTAACACATGGGGAGTTTCTGATATATATATTGAAAAGGATGGTGCTGTAGTGCTGGATTATTATTCGACAATGCAGTCGTGCGAAAAAGATAATTCATATACTTTTAATAAAAATTACACTATTACCTCCTATGAGGGTGTCAGTAAATGTGACGCTAGTGTAAAAGACACAGCTACTGATGGGTCTTGGGTACTAACGAATAATGAAACGGTTTTTGTCATCAAAGACAGCAAAATACTGCCTATCGCTGGAGATCGTGCGATGAATATTCAATCTTTGGATAATAACACACTAAAACTAACGAAAGATACAAGCATTAATTATCCTGGTATCGGATTGATTAGTGGAACTGTGCATGCTAACTTTATTAAAAAATAAAAGGGTTTATTATGAAAAAAGTCATTTTTGCTTTGTCTGCTTTTCTATTCTTGTTTACTGCATGTAAAAAGAACGATTCTTCCCCAACAACTACCTATACTAAGGTAGATACCCTGCAAAGTGGTCAGTGGAAATTAACTAGTGCTACAGCATTTGGAGGAGTATATGATTTAACATCCACTATGAAGGCTTGTCAAAAAGATAATTTATACACCTTTAATGCCAACAACACTATTACTGTAGATGAGGGTGCTACCAAATGTGCTACTACAGATGTGTCGCCGAGAACCGATGGCAATTGGAACTTGTCAGCTGACTATAAACAAATGACGGTGAGTGGCTCTTTGTTTACCTCGCTAGGTATTACTTCATTTACCGCTGATCTGGTTAAACTAGATGCAACGACATTGCAAATGAAAAAGGATACCACAATTTCTTCACTGCCTACCACAATTAATATCATATTCACCAACGTGAAGTAATAAAATTCTAAATTAAACACAGAGCGTGCCTCCCCTTCAGGGCACGCTCTTCTTTTTGAACAAAATGTTATCTTCGAAGTATGAGATGGATACTAATCCTTTTGTTGTTACCAATGACTGCGATTGCTCAAAAAATACTTTATCCACAAGGCTATTTTCACAATCCTGTAAATATCCCCATTTTATTGGCGGGTAATTTTGGAGAATGCCGATCAGGGCATTTTCACAGCGGCATTGATATAAAAACAGAGGGTAAAGAAAATTTGCCTGTTTTTGCAGCCGCAGATGGTTATATATCAAGAGTAAAAATGGAGCAGGGAGGTTTTGGTCATGCTATTTATATCACTCATCCCAATGGCTATACAACACTATATGCACATCTCAATGATTTTTTCCCGGTGCTGCAAAAAGTAGTACACAAAGCGCAGTATGAGCGCAACAACTGGGAGGTGAATTTGAATTTTTCTCCTAATCAATTTCTCGTAAAAAAAGGACAACAGATAGCTTGGAGCGGCAATACTGGAGGCTCTACAGCCCCACATCTTCATTTCGAAATTAGAAATACTAAAACTGAACATCCGCTCAATCCACAATTGTTCGGGTTCGATATCGTTGATACCATTGCCCCTGTAGTGAGTGCTATCAGTCTATATAATGGGCAAGAAAGCATTTATGAACAAACTCCTGCTCTCATTAACGTAAGAAAAAAAAACGATAAAAACTATTTTGTAAGAGATACCATAAAAACGAACAATCAGCAGGTTCGTTTAGGCATATTGGTCAACGATTATATGAATCGCTCTGAAAATACTTTATCCTTTTATATAGCTGAATGGTATGCTAATGATGAGTTGCAAGGCAGAATAATTTTGGATGACATCGGCTATGACGAAACAAGATACTTAAATGCCTGTGCCGACTATAAAGCGAAATATTTGACAGGCGACTGGTACAATAGCTTGTTTGTGTTGCCCAATAACAAGTTGAATAAAATCTATAGCGATTTGAAAAATAAAGATGGCAGTATAAGCCTTTTAGAAAATACTATTAACCTAATTAAAATAGTGTTGAAAGACAATAATGGCAATGAATGCCTTGTAAGCTTTTGCATACTACAGGAGGGGAATGCCACCTCGCACAAAGAGTGTGCTGTTCTCTGGAAATCAGGGTCAAAAAACGAAATTACAAATCATCCCAATATTCGACTGCTACAAGAACCCGATGCTTTGTACGATAATGTTTGTTTTGATTTTCGAAAGCAATACCAAGCCAATGCGGTTTCTAGTAGGTATAAAATTCATTACCCTTATGTACCCTTACACAAATATGCCGATTTGAGTATTAAATCCGAGCAAGCAATTCCTTTTGCTTTAAGTAATAAAGTAGCATTGTTGTACAATGACGGAAAAAAAACATCGGGTAAAGCTTGCACTTTAAGCGAAGGTTGGTTTACGGCATTGATTCGCAATTTTGGTGATTATTGGTTGGTAGTAGATACTACAGCACCCAGTATAAAACCAATGATGAAAAGTGGTACTAAGCTTGGTGCTAGAAAAGAAATTCGCTTTTCTGTAAGCGACAATTATACCTCAATAAAGAAATTTGTAGGGAGTATAAACAATCAATGGATTTGTTTCGAGCAGCACGAAAATAATTGGTTCTATAGAATTGACGAGTATTGCTCTAAAGGGAAAAATAAAGTAGATATAATGGTAGCCGATGAAAATGGTAATGAACAAAAAATCGTATATTATTTTGTCAGGTAGTACTCATATTTGCTAGTTGTCCGCAAGCAGCAGCAATATCCTTACCTCGGCTCCTGCGCAAGTGTGCATTGATGTGATGTTGCTGTAAATGTTGTACAAATGCGTCAATAGCAGATTCCTTAGGTTTTTGAAAATTGGCATTTTGTATTGAATTGTATTCCAAAATATTGACTAGATGCACGGGTACTTTTTTGTAAAAAGCAATCAGTTCATTGGCATCCTCAATAGTATCATTGAATCCTTCTAACAAAATATACTCCAGTGTAATTTCATTCTTGCTTTTAGTATGAAAATAATTCAGCATTGCAATCAATTCTTCCAAACGATTACTTTCGTTAATAGGCATTATCTCGTTGCGCTTCTTATCATTGGCAGCATGTAGCGATAGCGCTAGGTTGATTTTTATTTTTTCATCGGCTAGTTTTTTAATCATTTTCGCAACACCCGCCGTAGAAATGGTAATCCGTTTCGGAGCAATGGATAACCCTTTTTGGTCTGTCAATTTTTCTACTGATTGTATCACATTTTGATAATTGAGCATAGGCTCTCCCATACCCATATACACCACATTGCTGATTGGTTTTTGATAATGTACCAATGCAAGGTCGTTCAATAAAACAACCTGATCTACGATCTCATCAAAAGTGACATTCCGCTTGCGTTCCATATAGCCCGTAGCGCAAAAACTACAGGAAAGGCTGCATCCCACTTGGCTAGAAACACACACCGTAATTCTGTGTTCTGTTGGAATCAGTACTCCCTCTATAAGATGCTTGTCAAACAACTGTAAACTACATTTAATAGTGCCGTCAGTACTCATCTGATTATTGAAAATTTTTGTTTGCGGGATAAAGCAATGCTCGTTCAGCAGAATCAAAAGCCCTTCAGGCAGCTCAGGCATCTCAGCAAAATTATAGATATGCCGATACCAAATGGTTTCGTAAATGTAATTGGCCTTAGACTTTTTGAAATCCCAATTCGTTACCAGTGTTTGGAGTTCGCTTAAAGAAAGATGCCGAATATTCTGTTTCATTATTTGATAGGATACTTTTTATTGACTAGCAAAGGCAAAGAGTCGTTGGTACGAAAAATTTATATCTCCGAATAATTCGTTTGCTTTTCAAATCTTTGCATTCTTTGTTCAAAACTGTCAATATTACTCTTATAGAAATTGTCCTAGTATGGCTGAGTATTTTTATGATGATAAGAATGTATTTCCCATCAATCGCCTTGCTGCTTTACTCCGAATGCCCCTACCTAGATTGGGGTTCGTTTGCTAGGCTGAATTTATAAACGGAAAAACCAAATGTCCGACTTTGAAAAACCAAATGTCAAAAAAAACGACATTTTTGTAATCCAATCTTAGCTTAAACAGGCCTCAAAACGATAAATTTTGAGGCTTGTTTTGTAGTCCATACTGCTTCCTTACTTTGCAAATGTACTGCTTTTTATGACCTCAAACTTGCACCAATGGCAACGGATTTTGTACACTCATCCATAAATATATCATCAATTTCTTTCGAGCTTTCCTTTATAGTTTGTGATGTAATATTAAATACTTGCCCCCCAAACTTATGTTTACTGTTGTGTTGTTAGTGCCTCCTGTTGCTATTGCTTCAGTTATACTTTTACCAATACCACCAACATTAGCATTTGTTTTTTGGGTACCTGTTGGGTTTTGTTGGTTTATCCGCCCCCGCAATACGAGGGTGCTGCATCCATAGGAACGCATACACAGCAAGCAATTAGCCAATTACTCTCTAGTCGCCAATTTGTACAGCAAAGCTATCAGAGTTGTCAAGGAATCCTTCGACTAGACTCAAAGCACCAAAAAAAGGCTAGAGTTGGCTTGCGAACGAGCATTACACTACAAATATGGTACTTATAAAGTTGTCCGCACCATTTTACCAAATGACCTAGACCAACCCAAAGGCAAACAAAAAACAGCCACTCTTTTCGACTTGCCACAACATGAGCATGTGCATGGCCCTGCTCATTATTTTTTAATCACAAATAAAATAACAATAAAACATGAACAACAATGCAAATCTTAGCCAACTCAATGAGTTGCGTTTATGAGGTATGACTTCCAGTAATGAAGCACTACTACAACTTCTGGTACACGAGTTGCCTACTAGACACCAAATGCTTTCGCAGCTGCTACAAGCAGAATCCTTACACCGAAGGGAGCAGCGTACCGCTGCATTGATACCTGGTGATTGTTTTAGATACTCAGCTTCTATTGAAGAACTGAGTTTTGCGGCTAAACGGAATTTGGTCAAAGACCACATACTCGCACTTGCCGATTGTAGCTATGTCGGCAGAGCAGAAAGTTTACTCATTACCATCGCAACGAGAGGTGGCAAAAATTTTGTTGCTTCGGCATTAGGATACCAAGTGTGCTTAATGGATTATAAAGTGAGGTATTTGAACATGAACAAACTCGCCGAAACGCCCTATCAAAGTAAAGCTGATGGCTCATTAGTAAGAGAGTTCCTTCGTATAGTGAAATATCAATTGCTCCTTCTCGATGACTTTGGATTATAGCCAATGGATCAAGACGTGAAGTTGGCTCTATTGCAGGTTATAGAAGACAGTCATGGTAGGGGTGTTGCCATTATTAATTCACAACTCCCAGTTGCCAAATGGTATGATTTTGTCGCAGAACCGACTATAGCAGACACCATTATGGATAGGTTACTGGCTAAAGTCAATCGTATTGAGCTCAAAGGCGCATCTATGAGAAGAAGTGACAAAATGAATGATTAAAAGATATAGTTAATTTTGCAATGAGCTTTTTGGTGTTATCTTCAAATTTTGAAACAAATGGATAATTTGGATGGAGATAAAGATGTTGCTGCATTAATTGAATGATGATGAGGATAACTCTAGCAGTTTTTGCCCCATAATAGACCTGATTTTTTCTTTCAAATCAGGGATGTCATCCATCTGAAGTGTAGCAACTGAAACAGGCTGAAGAACATAAGCTCTATTTTTACCTGGCCACATCTTCCACCAATACGTATTAGTCCAGCGTTTATTAGTATCGGGAAAAATAATGGGCAATATATCTGTTTGGGTATCTACTGCTAATCGAAAAGCTCCATCGTAAAAAGATTTCATGGGCTCGGCCGTTTCATTAAATGTACCTTCGGGATACATAAAAATACTGCATTCTTCTTTTAGGGTTTTGTGCATTTGCAGCATGCTATTGGCTCGTTTCGTAGCACTACTCCTATCTACCAATAAGGCAATTTGAGCATACACAAAGCCAAATACAGGAATTTTTGATAATTCATATTTCGCTAATGGTCTGAAGAAAAAAGGTACAACGTCGTACACAGCAATCGGGTCGAGATAAGAAACGTGGTTGGCAATAACAATGTATTTTTTGTGGCGAGGCACTATGCCGGTGGTTTTTACCCACATACCAATAGTGCGCAAGCAAATCTTTGACCATAGCCAAGTGAGCCTCCAGATTGGTTTTCGACCAAAAGAATGACTGAAAATACTGAATAACAAATAAAAGGGCAACACTAATAATAGTGTTGCCAGAAAAACGATGACTACATAACCTGTGTAGAAAGGTTGTAAAATTGCTCGTAACATAGTTCACTACTACATTCCTGGAAACAATGGTCGAGCTATTGCTTCGCGGAAAGGCCATGGAATAGTGGCCAACATCAGAATCAAGGAGAGTAAGGAATAAATAAAAATCTTCTTGAACTTAGTACGGTGGTCAATAGCTTGTTTAGTCAATCGGAATGCTATATGAGCCAAAACAATCGCGATAATCATACCCACAGGGTGTTCTAGCGCACTAAAACGAAATGCAGCATTGGCCATTACATTGGCGGTACCAATATTTTGAAAATTTTGAAAGCCTAGTGGACGGGTAAAGTAAAGCATCAGCCCAAGCAATAATTGTATATCCATTGCTATCATAAAAAGCAGAGGCCATTTACGGTCGCTCGCTCCAAAATCTTTGTTATTGCGCATGCCCGAAAAACTTTTGATAATAGTCAATAATGCTAAAATCAAAACTATCCAACGAAAGAGATTATGTGTATGAATCATGGTATATTTTTTACAAGCACAAATGTACAAGAATGAATGAAGAAATAAAGCAGGGCAGAAATATTTATAGCACTTGCAGACTTAGATTCTATCTCAAGTCAATCTCTGTATTATCTCCAATATTTAGGCTTTGACTGCTGCCTCTCACAAAGGCATCGTTACCGATAATAGATTCATGCATGAGTACATCTTCCAACTCTGCGTATGAACCAATGATCGAATTTTTGATAATTGAGAATTCTATTTTTGTAGCCTCCCCTATGGTCACATTAGGTCCAATGATTGAATTTTTAATGCAGCAGCCTTTAGCAATATTCACTGGATGAATGATTACAGTATCATTGAATACTGCTTCTGTATCCGTATGATCATTATTTTTTAATAAAGTGGCATTGGTGGTGAGTAATGTTTCCTTCTTGCCACAATCAAACCAAGTATTGACCCTAAAAGCATCAAATTGTACATTCTTATGGGTAATCATATCGTCCAAAGCATTAGTTAATGAAAACTCTTGCAGGGACTCTTGATTGGAGGAGAGTAAGGAATCAATGGACTCGAACAATAGTTTTGTTTCTTTAATAAAATAAATGCCCACCATTGCCATATTGGATTTGGGTATCAAGGGTTTTTCTACCACATGTAATACTCTATCATTTTCTATGAGTTCTGCAACGCCAAAATTTCTGGGGTCATCTACTTTTTGCACGCCTATCAGCGATATATTGCTAGACAATATTTTTCTAAAATCGTAATCGCAAATCGTATCGCCCAATACAATAATGATTTCTTCGTTTCCTATTACCTCTTTGGTGAGTCCAATGGCATGTCCGGTGCCTTTTCTATCATTCTGATTGACAAATACACAATTTAGATTGGGGTAGTGTAAGGCGACATAGTCTTGAATCTTTTCTCCCAAATAGCCAATTACAAAAACAAATTCTTGGACTCCTGCGTCGAGCAGTTGATCTACAATGACGCTTAGAATTGTTTTACCCGCAATAGGTATCAAAGCCTTGGGTTGAGTGTAGGTTAATGGGCGTAATTTGGTGCCAGCGCCAGCTACAGGAATAATTGCTTTCACGATTGATAATTTACTTGGGTAAATAGGAATGGTTACAATTTTAAAAAGCATTGCAAATGTACATACAATCCATAATTGACTCTGAACCTGTATGCAATGAAAAAAAAAAGGTCTGAGAAGTACATCCTAATCAGACCTAAAATATCTACAATAGTATATTGAGCAAATTAAATTTTCCAAACATCTACATCAGCAGCATTGTCTTCAGTTGTAGTTGCTGATGGCGTTGCAGCTGCAACACTTACTGTTGCAGATAATGCTTCTATGCTTTCTACAGATTTGCTTTGCTCGTATTGCTCTTGATCATCAGCATGATTAAAAGCGTCAAAGTCAAAGTCGGGCATCAATTCTGTTTTTACATAATTGACAGTTTCTACAAGAGCCTCAGCAAATTTATTAAAGTCTTCTTTGTAAATAAACATTTTATGGCGGTCGTATCCATCATCTTCAAAACGTTTTTTACTTTCTGTAATGGTAATGAAGTAATCATTGCCCTTAGTAGATTTTACATCAAAAAAGTAAGTTCTTCTTTTACCTGCTTTTACTCTTTTGCTAAAAATGCTTTCATTGTTACGGTTCGCATCTCCGTAGTTTTTGTTGTCGTACGCCACTATTCGTGAGTTTTTAGTTATCAATATATCAGGACAAAAATAAAAAAGTACTTGGATAAACCAATTATATTTTATTCAGACATGACCAATAATAAAGAACTAAAACTCTTTTTTGTTTTCTCAATAAACATCCTATATTTGCAACCCAATTGAAAACGGTGCGATAGCTCAGTTGGTAGAGCAATGGACTGAAAATCCATGTGTCGGGGGTTCAAATCCCTCTCGCACCACAAGAAAGGACAAGCCTTTCAGCCCATAAAGCTGAAAGGCCTTTTTTTTAGGTCGAACATTTGCCTGTTTAATGAGAGACTGCCATTAGGTGGATGAAAATGAGCAGCATGTCTCCATAGTAGCGGAAGGTGTCGTAAAAAAGCCCCGAAAAATTCGGGGCTAATTTTCTGTCGGAATCTAAAAATTTACTGTCTTTGGTAAGTTGAAATCATCGTCAAATTATCATACACGGTGTCTATGCTGCCGTCGTTGTAATAACGAGTGTATGGTCCTGTGTATTGTATTTTTAGTGTTGATTTATCTAATTGTATAATTTTCGAATCAGTTGCCTTACCGAGTATCACTATATGTAAGGTGTCTGATTTTACAGACCAAATACCACTGCGAATTAATTGGCCATCTGTACTATTACACTTTGTAGCACCTTCTTCAAGGTCAAGAATTTTCTGTTCTAAAAAAACTGTGAGATCATCTTTTCGACAATCGGGCAGAACATTCATTTCATAAAAATCATAGCCTGGTTTTCCGTCTGCATCATAACCAATAGGCTTGTCTCCCTTTGCTGATAAGCATTTCCATTTTCCAACTATAGAAGTTGTTTCTGTTGTCTTTGGTGTTTCCTTTTCTTCTTCTTTTTTTGAACAGGAAAGGATTGTCATTGCGGCCATACAGGCCATTAGTTTAATTGCTTTGCTCATATAATTATTGCTTTGTTTTTTGATTTATTCCTGTACAAACAGTGCTGAAAAACGGCAACTGTCATGCTTATTATCGCGGTTCTTCATCCATATTTCAGGGATCTCAATTAGCTTTTTCCCGTCTGTACCAATTGATACTTTTACGGTCGCTGTTTCATAAGGCCGACTGTCATAGACTACATTTACGCCCGTGATAGAGTCGTTTGCGAACATATATACCTGCTTCTGTTCTACGAGATCGCCTATGGTATAGTTTCCGCTTTTTATCGGCTCATTGAATGATAAATACCACTGTGCTTTTAGTGTGGTTCCTTCATAAATGCTGCTTCGGAAAGCATTGGTTTGGTACAGGACATCGTTAGCGGTGTTGCTATGCCCGTTCACTATCCAATGCGTTTTGAGTGGCTCGCCAGGTGTGTCCGGTGTTTTGTCCTCCTCTTTTTTGGAGCAGGAGAATAGCAATGTTGCGGTCATACAGACCAGCAGTGTTTTAATGTGTTGCATTGTTGTATGATTATTTGTGTGAAAAAAGAATGTTTTTTTATTCTGTGTAAATCGTGCCGCATTTGTTGCAATGCCAGGATTTAAGCCATAGATCTCGCAATCCCGGATAAACATCTTTGTTATATCGAAACGCTTTAAAGGCTATGTATCCTCCAATGGCTGCAATGATGCCACCTAAAAGAACCGTTTGCGCATATACTGCAATTACAATTGCAATAAAAACTATCAGTGGCACCCATTTATAGGATTTTTTGGGAGGAGGGGCTGCTTTAGAAGCCAAATATGATTGTGATTTACCAGAAGTGGTAGTTGTTGCCGAACCAATTCCAAAGCCCGTACCTCCACCGCCGCCAAAGGTGGTGCTTGTTGTGCTGATATGTTGTGTGCCAGATTGAAAAATAATACTCAATCGTTGTGTATTCTCTGATTTACATTGTGGGCATTCCATTGTTTGAATCGTTTTAATAGTTTACTATTTGAGTTTACATTTTGCATTTTGTGAGCTGAATGTTTTTTCAAAAGACTGGCACATGTCCTTTGCATTCCCTTTTTTTGCAGGAAGCACTTCCTGAAAAACAACGTCACCATTGGCAGTGCATTCACATTGCCAGTCTTTGACTTTGTTACAAGCACTAAGGCCACTTAGAATAGTAGTTGCTATAAGAGCAACAAGAAAATTTACTTTCATATATTTTATGTTTTTTGAGTGACTATTTTATTTGCTGTTTATTTGATGCAGTAAATGGAATACCGTTGCCAAATGCCATTTGCAATTTTTGTTTCTGTAAGTGGGTATTTTTGCTTTATTCAATTCCTTTGTAATAGCGCGCATTGTAGTGTATCCCTTTGCTTGCAGTTCTTTTATTACAGGTTTCATTTTGTTTGCAAACCTTTTTGAAAGCCGTTTGTTTTTCTTGGCAAGAACAGCGCTGTATTTACCCAGTTTTACACCCCTTCGTTTTGCCGCTGCAAGTGCTATTACTGTTCTATACGCTGTATCTTTTCTTTCTTTCTCCGCAACAGCAGCAAGAATATGAAGCGTGAAGGGTTCGGCAAAAGGCGCATCAATTGCCTTAAATGCAACCTTTGATTCAATGAGTGCTGCTATAAAAGCAACGCTTCTACTGAGCCTGTCCAGTTTTGCAATTAGCAAGGTGGCATTCTGAATTTGACATTCTTTTAGCGCCGCCCTTAGCCCTGGCCTTTCATTACGCTTCCCACTTTCAGTTTCCAGAAAATCATTGACGATTTTATATCGGTTTATTCTCGCAAATCCTTCCACAGCATACCTTTGAGCATCAAGACCCAGACCGCTGGCTTCCTGTTTTTTCCTTGAAACACGATAGTATGCTATTGCTTTTTCCATACCATTGCTACTCCAATTGTGCTCAAAATGTTCAGGTATATACCAACGTTTACCTTTGAACAGATTTGTTCACAGATTAAGTTATTTGACAAGTAGATGATACAACGAAGCCCTGCTTATAGCAAGGCTTTCGAAGAAATTTCAGAAATGAGAATTGATGTATTTAGACGGGAGTTTTGTTCATAAGTGTACGTTGGTTTACTTATGAACAAAAAAATTACAGTATTTTTTTGAATCGGCTATAAATTTTGCGAGGAACAAAATTCAATTGTTGCAAAAGTTGTTATAGATAGTAATTCAGCAAAGCCATTAAAAACTTGTTGGCATTTTCGAAATTATCTTTCTGTTCATTAATTAACCGTATATCTTTTTCGCCGTGGAAAAGATTGTTCCGCAATCGAAAAATGATTATTGCAATAGCAATAATTTTCTCATTGGTAGGTGCGGCTGTATTAGTAAGAGTGGTAGATACGAAAAGCATTTTATCGGCGGCTCTGAATTTTAAATGTTCAAACCTGTCATTGGTCTGCCTGTTCGTTACATACCTGTTTGAGAAGTAGGAATATACCTCCTCAAATTGACTCCAATCCAAAGCCGTATTATTAATTAACGAACGTTCAATTACATCGGCGGTGCAGAACCTACCACAAACCTTGTCTTCAAAAATGTTCCAGAATAGAGAGAAGTATTTAACGGACTCTAATTCTACTTCGTTCAGATCCACTCCAAACTTCAGATTTATCCAGTTGAGGAGGGGTGTGAATTTTGCTTCTGTCATGTAATTCTACGATTAGTTTTATTTGAAATTGATTAAACTTAGATTAGGATACTTTGGTTTTATTGGTTTTCAACACTTCGTTCTTTATCCTTACAGATAATGAGCATTATCGGAACTCCAGGACGATCGTGCTCCGCTTTATATTCTGGGTAGTAATAATAATAGTTGAATAAATCTTTCAGATGCTCCAGTCCAATTCCTCGCACCGTGCGGCTTGGTGCTTTACCAGAACCTACATTCAGTAGATCATTCACAATACAGTTCCAACCGTTATCAAGTTTGTTTCTAGGAGTGGTAAATTTCAATCCCATTTTCATCTCAAGGAAAAGTTGGATAAAGCAATCCCATCCATAATTTAAATTGCTTGAGCTGGGAATATCCTTTGCTACGGGATGCCCATTATTTAGTATCAGGTATGACAAAGCTCTGTCCCGCAAATGGTCATAGTCAGGTAACATTCTTAACGAGGATAAACTACTTGAAAATCTTGCGACTGTATTTGGCATTTCGAATGTTATATCAGATTCATAAAGGCACCTTTGAGATTCTGAATTAAGAACATCAGTTTTCTTTGCCTGCATAATATTGGCTGTTGAGAAAACGGTTTTCTTGTGCTTATCAAGCAATATAAATACCGTCATCAAATCACCTAGCTCGCAACCCGGAGAACTACCAGTGCAGCTTCCAATTGAATCTGCTGTTCGGGTAATTATAGGCTTGCCATGACAGAATACCGAAGCGAATTTTAATTCAAAATTTGTTTCCTCAGTAATTTTCTTTGCAATATTTTGGTTTAAATAGTCAACCCCCTTTCCCGGGCTTAATAAATATTGTTTTATTATTTCTGGCTCCTCTTTTGCAAAGTTTATCCCAAGCCAACTATTGCTTGCTTCAGTTCTGATCAAATCCGAATAGGCAGAAATCATATTAATGTATTGTCTGATCATATGGGTTTGTTTTTTGTAATCTCATCAAAAGGAAGCGCACTATTTTCAATTGTATAATAGCCGAATTTAATAGCAGCAATAACAAGCCCAACCCGAGAATTTATTTGTAGTTTTTCAAACAGTCTGGATCTTATACCATCAATAGTTTTGAATGTAGTTCCACATTGAATCGCTATGTCAGCATAGCTTAAATCGGAACATATCAGTTTCATAAATTCAATCTCTCTATCATTCAATACAACAGGTTTACTTTTTGAATTAGCTATCTCTTCTATCTTTCGTTCGCTTATTGTTTCATTATAGTAATAGCCTTTTGCAATCACTTTTTTAATTGCAAAATTGAGTTCCTCAGGTGTGCATGATTTCAGCATAAACCCATTTGCGCCTGCTTTTATCACCTCAATCACCTCATGTTCGTGATCAAAAGAAGATAGTATAATACAAGGTAAACCTGGCCATCTTTTTTTTATTTCTTTCAAAAGAACAATCCCATTCATCACTGGCATATTTATATCAATAAGGCAGGCATCTGGTAACTCGTCAGATAATAAAAGCATATCCAACATTTCCTGACCATTCTTTGCCTGTATTGTTACTTTCATTTTTCTTTTTTCCTCAATGCAATGAGTTATTCCTTCACGGACTGCATTATGATCATCGGCAAAAGCGATCTTCTTAATATTGGCTTTCGAATTCATTCGTTAAAAGTAAATGGGAAGTGCTATATCTAGGCGGGGAAAATGACACGATTTTTTTAGGTTATTTTTTGAAAATTGAATGCATGATTTCAATAAAAAAGGCTATTTCATTTGATGAAATAGCCTTTAATCAGGTTGTTTTGAAACGTTTATTCTTTCACAATCTTAGCTGAATAAACAGCACCATCCGCATTATGGATTTGCACGAGATACATACCTCTCGCCAAATGGCTTATCGCTAATTGTTCTTTGTTTGATTTAGCCACAAAACTTTGCACTTGCTGGCCAAGGACGCTGAACAGGCGAACCTCTGAACCGTTCTCTAAACCTTCGAAAGTGATTACATCCTGTGCAGGGTTAGGGTAGATTTTGATGCTTGAATTTGCTGTTACACTTTCATTAATAGATACAGGCTCTTTACAATCTGCTTCACCAAATTTGGCAATGAAAAAATCAGTTTGACCACCATATTTTGTAAGCGTTGTAACACCATTTATTTCGAGTGTAGATTTAAAATATCCTCCCAAATAAAAGTTACCATTTCTATCTGCTACTAATGACTGAGCTTCCTCATAGTCGCCACCTCTCACACTGTCAATTGCAATAGTAGCACCTGTTGAAGCATTTAATCTAATAAAAAAAATGTTTGAGGGTACAGCAAACATGCTATCTGTATCCCAATACATTTTTGAGTTTACATTTCCTGCAAATGCGATTTCTCCTTTATTAGATACAGATATACACTTTGCTTGTGTGTTTGTTGATGCACTACCACTTTTACCCCAAACAAGAATGCCTGAAGGACTTACTTTGAAAACACAAGGAACGGCAAGACCACCAAGCTTATTGACAATACTATGACCTAAAAAATTACCTCCTCCATATTCGGATGTACTGATGTAAATATTGCCATCAGCATCTAAAACTGGCGTTGAAGAGAGTACTCCTGTATAGCTAGTAGTTGAGGATTGTTTCACCCAGATATTTGCACCTGTATTGCTGAACTTTGACAAACAATTAGTGCCTGTCATTTTTGCTGTGCCAAATTTGGGATAATTAACACCAGTAGTACCGATATTTAAAGACATCAGGTAATAAACATCTGCTTTGTAATCCCAAACCATTCGAATTCTGAATAACGAGATTTGCTCGCCTTCAGATATGTCCAATGGAAAGCCTTTAATAAAATTACCATTGGCATCATATTTTAGTATGTGCATTGAAGGTAATGCTGTTGATATTGGAACAATATAGGAGCCCTTAGCAAATGCACCTGAATGATTAATACAGGTCAACATGGATATATTTCCTGCTTTATCTACTTCCATTGATATTGATCTAGAATATTTGGAAATGGACATTGTATCCGGTTCAGGCATTCGAAGCCATTTGTAATTACCAGAAGTGTCAAACTTTATTATAAACAAGGATTGATAAAAACGAAAAGGAGCAACAGTGGGGGAGCGAAGCATTGTATCTGTTGCAATCGCAACAGAATCAAACATACTACCTGCAAAAAAATTACCTGAGATATAGACTCCACCTAATGTATCTGTTTTTACATCACAAGCCACATCAGATTTTTTTCCTCCAAGTATTTTGTTCCACCTGAATTTGCCGCTACAATCAAAGCTAGTCAAACAAATATCTTTATCCCCATTACCACTTCCAATTTTATTTCCGTCAATATCAATAGTGCCAGATACTTTATTTGTAAAAACAGTAGATAGAATATAACTGTTGCCATTGGCATCCGTGGCTAAAACTTTTAATTCATCGATGTCGGTGCTATTTATACCTGATACATTTGTACCACCCCGCTTTCCCCATTGCCAGCTCTGAGCAGAGGCTTCACCAATGCTAAATGATAATTGTGTAAAGATTAATGTTGCAAAAGCGCATAATATTTTTTTCATAGAAGAGGTTTTTGGTACTTTAAAATTAAGTCATTTTTTGATTAAAAAGCTGCCCCGCATTTTGCGGGACAGCTTTTTGTGTTCATCAATTTACTTTACTACGCTTAATTTGCCATGTAAGAATACATTGCCATCCTGACGCAGGATTACCTGATACAATCCTGAACTGAATCCATCCAGATTGAGGATAGCTGTGCCATACCTTTCCTGTACGGACTCACTCAGCATTTTACGGCCAGCCATATCATACACTTCAATAGATCGTTGGTCGGACTTGCCTGTAAACCCAAACTCAATGCGTACTGTGCTTTGGGCAGGGTTAGGCATCATGGTCAGACGGGCCAACTCATTGGCAACTACATTGCCGTTGTCGATGGTCGTGTCCTCTGTGCGTCTTGCCATGCTGTTAGGGCAGGGGGTTCCTATTGGCAAAGGAATTCTCGCCCTGCAAGACTGACCAGTCATTGGGTTATAAAAAATTGCCGTAATGAAATCTATCGGACCTGTAAATCCGGGATCTGCTATATAACGGAATTTCTTGATTGGCGAGGGTCCGATACCCGTAGCAGGTAGCAATGTGCCATTGTCGCAATAGATGGTATAGGTCACAAAAGGAGCGCAACCTATGCCCAATTCTACTGTGTCATAACACATACCTCCACCCGCCATAGTCTGTGTCGCACTAATAAACTGAATACCGCCAAAACATCCGCCAGGACAATCCTTGAACGAAATGTTCAAATCGCCGCTTGTATCAATACAAGGGGTGTTCTCCAATACCAGATTGTAGGTTCCTGGTGCAGTGACTGAATAAGTGGTCACTGTGCCAGTGCCTTTAGATACCATCGAACCGTTCATCAACCATTCCCAATAATCAAAACTGGCTGGTGCTTTTGGTCCTAGTAAATCGAATGGTGCTTCGTTTTCGCAAAGCTCATAACAACCAACAGGGAAAACGTATTGGTAGACATCGGGCTTGTGCGGAACATCGATGTCGCTATAGGACATACAGCCAAATTCATCGGTTAGCCAAACCCTGTAAGGACCACCTGTATAAACATACACAGGTGTACCTACATCACCCGAACTCCAATTGAATGTGCCGACACTTGAAGAAGTGGCCGTCAACTCCACTTTATATTCGGCGCAAGACAAAATATTAAAGGCAGGGGTAGGATTGACCGGATAAGGATGCACGACTACTGTAATCGGATCACTGGTATCAGTGCAGGTCACACCGGATAGCGTTACCGAAATCACCAATCGATAGGTATAGGAACCCGCTATATTGGAGAAGTCGAAATAGGGCGTAGAGCCACTGAAGCTTGGTACACCATTTTCATACCAGGTGTAGGTAGCTGATGGATCGAAAGCCGCAGCAGGATAAAATACACGATACAAAGTACCTTCGCAAACACTGGTATCAGCCGATATCAGAGCTTCGGGCACACGGTTGAAATCAACAATCGTGGTAGCTGTTTTATCGCTACAACCAATTGCATCTTTTCCCCAAACCCAATAAGCACCTGGTTCGTATACTACTCTGGTACTACTTGTATTTTCTTCCAAAAAATTAGTGCTTTCATGCCATTTAAAAGTAGTTGGCATTCCTGGACCTGGAGTTGGATCATAAGTAAGTGTTATCGGCGAACCAGAACAGGCTAATGATGATGACGAATCTAAATACCCATCTAAATTATTTGACCTAACATCAACCGTGGCTGTCACAGAGTCAGAACAACCATAAAGGTCAGTAATGGTCAATGTTACTAAATAATTACCAATTGCATCAGCATAAATCTTCCATGGACTCCATAGGTTATTATCCGAGCCATCCCCAAAAGTCCAATGCGCGTTCCAGGCAGGTTCAGAAACAGTCGAAGTATTGGTGAACTCTACTACTGCATCGTCAATACAAGCGGGGTTGTATTTGGGTATGGTAAAAGAAGCACTGAATTCAAGAGTGAAGTGCAACCGATTACAAAAAACTGAATTTTTGAAAGAAACGCATCAATGCCATTTTGTCCATCATCTTTTGCAACAGCACAATGCCTCCGTGAGCAGTGATTTCTTTGTCGGTTTAGAAACAAAAAAAACTATTGACGGTCATTAGAAGATTAAAGCCTATTGAACTTTTTGGGTTTAAACCAAAAATGGTCTCCCCAATACTTCTAGTTTTAGGGAGGCAATTTGAAATGGCGAAGTGGGGTCAGTTTTTCTGGTATTTACACTGAACCAATAAACCTACCTTTGCGGCAATGCAACACAAAACATTCTCAATAGATACCATCCTCAATAATCTTAATATTGATAGCCTCAATCCTATGCAAGAGGAGAGCATCGCAATCATTCAAACATATTCCAATATCGTTTTACTCTCCGATACTGGAACGGGCAAGACATTAGCTTTTCTGTTGCCCATACTCAAACGATTGGATGCAGACAATAAGAACACACAAGCCCTTATTATCGTACCCTCGCGCGAATTGGCGATACAAATAGAAAAGGTATTCAAAAGCTTAGGTACCGGATTCAAAATCACCTGTTGCTATGGTGGGCATTTGCGCGAAACGGAGGAAAACAACCTGATTCAGCCACCAGCCTTGATTGTAGGCACACCAGGACGCTTGGCCGACCATATCCGCAGAACCAACATCACCACCGATACCATTAGCTTTTTAGTATTGGACGAATTTGATAAATCATTAGAATTAGGTTTTACAGAAGAAGTATCTTTTATCATCGGCTCACTCCCTGCACTCGAAAAAAAAATGCTTACCTCTGCTACCGAAGCGGTGGACATTCCCGAATTTTTAGGACTCGAAAGCATACACCGCATCAATTATCTATCCGAAGACAATAAACTGGTGGATGGTCTTGCTATTCAAGTCATTCACTCGCCCGAGGCCGATAAAATTGACACCTTATTTCAGCTATTGTGCTATTATGGCGCACGCTCTACCATAGTATTTTGCAATCACCGAGAGTCGGTAGAACGATGCAGCAAATTATTGAGCGACAAAGGCATTTATAACGAATTTTATCACGGAGCCATGGAACAACAAGAACGTGACAGTGCTTTGTGCAAATTCCGAAATGGCAGTACAGACGTACTTATCACCACCGACCTTGCCGCGCGAGGACTGGATATTCCTAATATTCGTTATATCGTCCACTACCACCTACCTCATACCGAAGACATTTTTACCCATCGTAATGGGCGCACCGCCCGTATGGATGCTAGTGGCACCTCTGTACTCATCATTGGTCCCGATGAAGAAGTACCCGCTTACATTGATACTGAACTACAAGAATTAAACATACCCTCCCAATCTGCCCTACCCGATCGACCCAAATGGAGTACCTTATTTATTGCCGCAGGCAAAAAAGACAAAGTAAACAAAGTAGATATTGTAGGCTTCTTGGCACAAAAAGGACAACTCAAAAAAGAAGATATAGGCCTGATAGAAGTAAAAGATTTCTTCTCCTTTGTCGCTATACGCAAAACCAAGCTGGGCGCAGCCTTAGAGCTCATCAAGCATGAGCGTATCAAAAACAAGAAAGTACGCATTGATGTGGCTAAATAAACCAGTCCAAAACAAGATTCTGCACAATAGCTCTTTTCTATCATTAAATGAAAAAGCAAAACGAGGATTTTACACTACATTTACAAATTCAAAAAACGCTCTTTTAAGGTATTATGATTAGTCGCAGAAATATTCGGGTAAAAGTGATGCAAACTTTATACACCTCGCTATCTACCCAACCCGAAAACAAAGAATTGGCTACCGAAAGCGGACTGAAAATACTGAACGAAAAACTGTCATTATCGCTCGAGTTGTTCACCACTGTTATTGGCTATATCGCTTCAGTAGCTCAATATGCCGAAGCAGATGCCCGATTTCGCTCATCGAAATACATACCCACAGAGGAAGATAAAAGTGTAAACACCAAAATTGCAGGCAACCACTTTATTTGGAAAACCCTAAGCAACGAAACTTACCAAGAAAAGCTCAAATCTTCATCCATTGCCCAAAACATAGATGAGAACTGGGTGAAAAAATTGTACCAGCAACTCTGCCTCTCCGAGATGTATAAAACCTATATAGCCGCAGATAGCCGTGATGCCAAAAGCGAGAAAGCAATTATCCGCTATATATGGACAGAGCTTATCATCAACAACGAAGATTTTCAATCCTATCTGCAAGACGAGATTTCGGGCTGGGAAGATGACAAAGAGATGATTTATATCTTGATGGACAACTTTTTCAAAAACAGTTCGAACATCAACTTTATGGCATTACTCACCAGCGAAAAACTGGACTATGCCAAATCACTCCTGTCTACTGCCATAGAAAAGTTCGACTATTGTATGGAGCTGATAGAACCCAAGCTCATCAATTGGGAGGCCGACCGTGTGGCCTTGATAGATTTGATATTACTGCGCTTGGGCGTTTGCGAGCTACTCTACTTCCCTACCATCCCCACAAAGGTAACCATCAATGAGTACATCGAAATCGCCAAACAATACAGCACTCCACAAAGCGGACATTTTGTAAACGCCGTTTTGGATAAGATTTTGAAAGACCTTGAAAAAGATAAAAAAATAAGCAAACAAGACCGTTTGACACATTAATTTTGCACCTCGTTTGAACATCACAAAAAAAAATTGCACAATGAAACTTTGGCACACCCTATTGCTTGCAGGCTGTAGTACAATCATATTGGCAGCTTGTGGCAACGAAAATACCGCAAAGTCAAATACCCCAAAAGGACTAGACCCCGCACTCATCAACAATCCTCGCTCGGCAGACGGCAACCCCTCCGAGCAAACCAAAGGACTCGCTACAATGGATTTTGTGGACACTACACATGATTTTGGCACACTTCAAGAAGGAGAAGCAGTCTCTTACGATTTCAAATTTACCAACAATGGCAAAGCACCGCTACTCATCGCCAATGCAGCAGGGACTTGCGGTTGTACCATTCCCAATTACCCTAGAGTTCCTATTGCTCCAGGGCAAAGTGCCGTCATCAATGTAAAATACAATTCACAAGGCAAAGTGGGGCATCAAAATAAAATGGTGAACATCTTTACCAACAGCAATAAAGGCTCTCATCAGCTCAACATCATTGCCGAAGTTTTAGAAAAATAATCCCGAGAACATTTTTATACAAACACAAAAAAACAAACAAAACATGATAATGAACACAGTAATGTTAGATGCTGCAGGAGCAGCACCCGGTGGCGGATTAGGATTCCCATTGATGATGCTTGCCATGGTAATAGTGATGTACTTCTTTATGATACGTCCGCAAGCCAAAAAAGCAAAAGAACAAAAGAAATTTACCGAAAGCATTGCCGCAGGCGAGCAAATCATTACCACTGCCGGTATCCATGCCAAAATAGCTAAAGTAAACGACGACGGCACCTTGAAATTAGAAATCAGCAACAACAATTTCATTACCATCGAGCGTTCGGCTGTGTCTATGGACATGACGATGTCTTATCGTAAAAAAATGAATCCAACCCCTGTAGCTACTAAATAGCAAACAATGCTCAAGGTAGGCATTACTGGAGGTATAGGCTCTGGAAAAAGTACAGTATGCCAAGTGTTCGAAACACTTGGCATACCTGTATTGTATGCCGATGGTATTGCCAAAATGCTCATGGAGCAAGACCCTCAACTGCGTGCGCAAATCATAGCTCTATTGGGTGCAGATGCCTATAAGGGCAACAAACTCAATCGGGCCTACATTAGCCAAATCGTATTTGCCGACAGCGAAAGACTCCATCAACTCAACGCACTCACGCACCCTCCCGTAATTGCCTATGGCGAAGCTTGGCTGCAACAGCAAAAAAGCGCCTACGCCCTCAAAGAAGCCGCACTTTTTTTCGAATCGGGTAGCGACAAAAATGTGGATCTAATGATTGGCGTATCAGCCCCATTACACTTGCGCATACAGCGCAGCATGCAGCGGGAAGACATTTCGGAGCAAGCAGTACAAGAACGTATCGCCAAGCAAATGGAGGAGCCCGAAAAAATGAGCCGATGCGATTATCTTATCTATAATGATGATGCTCATTCTATCATCGAGCAAGTACTCGAGCTGCACCAAGTGCTGTTGCAAAAGGAATAGCCCTTTCTACCCTTAACTTTTCTATTTTGTTTGCATTGTAGTTTTATCCGTTTATCAAAATATAGAGATGTGGGGAAATCAATACCCACTATCCCAAAACGGTAAACTTACATTCTTGTCAAACAGATGCAAATTCATCTGGTCTGCAAGCATGGCTTCGGTAGCTTTGATACTCGCCCCTTCTCGCCTCGGTGCACAAAAGCAAAATAATACGACTACAATACGCAAGCCCATAGTACGCTCTACCCCCTGTAATAAACGCTACTGAAAAATTTGGGTTCAAAGCCCATCAATCAGCTACTTGATTGATGGGCTTTGAATAATGAGCAGCTTAATCTATGCAGGAAAACGCTACATATTAATATAATTCATGAGCAACTTATACCTATCTACAATATCGTTTTCGATTTTTTGATCGCCGTAGGTATCAAGCACCGTATATTCAAATCGTTCGAGGGCTTGCACCACGGCAGACAAATCGGTACTATTGGTTTTTAAGGTTACTTCGAGCTTGTCGGTTGCGACATTGGTTTTGACCTGAGCGCCTAAAATAAGCACTTGTTCATTTTCGCAAATACGGGCTATTTGAGACAAACTGTAATTGCGAGGCTCCATTTCGAGTACGATGATACCCCCGTTGATATCAATACTGATGTTTTCAACAAGGTATTTGAGCAAGTTATCTTTGGTAAGCGAGCCTGAATACTCATTATTGTCGGACAATACAGGCAAAATACTGAGTTCATACAAATGAAGTATGCGCAGTGCCTCAAAAGGGTGGGCATTGATATTGATTGCAGGGCGAAAATGCTCATAAAACTGAGGGTTCATCTCTTCGGGAGCATCTTGATGCGATTGTAGTTCTTTGATGTCTAACAATCCAAGATAGATGTCATCTGCTACAATTGGTATTTGCTCCAATTGCGAGGCAAGAAATAGCGAATTGATATAATCTATACTATCCTTTGGCGCTGCAATAGGCACATCGGCCGATAAAAGTTGATTGAGGAGCATTTTTGGTTTTAGTCTTCTTGTTGCTTACTTTAGATAAGGCTTTCAGGAACAGCAATATTACATTTTATGCTTGCTCAAGAAATCGTCCAAAATTGTATTAAATTCATCAGGAACTTCCATCATGGGAGCATGTCCACACTTATCTATCCAATGCAATTCGGAATGGAGTAAGAGTTTTTTAAACTCTTCGGCGACCATTGGGGGGGTAATCGTATCGTTATTGCCCCAAATAAGGCAAGTCGGCGATTTGATTTCATTGAGTTCCTGCCCTAAATTATGACGAATGGCAGACTTTGCTAAAGAAATAATTTTCAACGCCTTGATACGGTTGTTTACAATTTCATAGACCTCATCTACCAACTCTTTTGTAGCCACATTGGGGTCGTAGAAGGTCAATGCTGTTTTGTGGCGAATAAACTCATAATCTCCGCGTTTAGGGTAAGTTTCACCCATTCCATTTTCAAAAAGACCTGAGCTGCCAGTGAGGATTAAGGTATGAACTTTTTCTTGATGCTTCAGCGTATATACAAGTGCTATATGCCCGCCAAGTGAATTGCCCAACAAATGAAATTTTTGAAGCCCCATGGCTTCTATAAATTTGGCAACATGTCTTTGAAGCCCAGAAACGGAGGTTTCTAATAAAGATAAATCGTACAAAGGCAACATAGGGATAATGACCCTATGTGTCATTTTGAAATAATCGAATAGGTCTTTGAAATTACTCAAAGCACCAAACAAGCCATGCAATAAAATTAATGGTTCTCCCTCCCCTTCCTCAATATATTTAAACTTCCCAATACTCTTAATTTGAAATTCCATTTTTACTATTTGCGCTAAAAGTACAATTCTTGTTTTAAAAAATTATCATTTTTTCCTTTGATTTGATTGCGAAAGAAAATTTCACCATTATCGAACTATTCTCAGCTTAGCATAATTGAGCATAATCTTTTTTTCGCCATGTCCGGCACCAAAGTCTATGTTAGCGATACGATTATTACTCCCACCCTCTATAGTTTTAATCATTCCGAAACCAAATTTTTGATGTTCCACTTTCATGCCCACTTCCATATCCATAGGATCGTCAGGAGCAAAATTTTCGGAAGGTGTATGAGGATTGGCTTCGGTTGTTTTTTGTAATTTTTCGGCCATTTTTTTGAGCGAGGGCAGATTATCCAAAGAACTACTGTCTTTTGTATTTAATTTTGCTGCAAAAGCAGGTCTTTGTTGATTACCGGCAGTACCCGTATAAGCAATTTCCGAAAATTCTTCGGGAATTTCGTCCACAAAACGGCTAGCTTCATTGGCAACGAGGCTGCCAAAACGATAACGATTGTTGGCATAAGTGACCCAAAGCCGTTCTTTGGCTCTAGTGACCGCTACATAAAACAAACGACGCTCTTCTTCCAAGCCTTCACGGTCGTATAAACTCATAGTGCTGGGGAATAGATTTTCTTCTAAACCTACTGTAAACACACAAGGAAATTCCAAGCCCTTAGCCGCATGAATTGTCATCAATTTGACTACATCTTGGCTATCGCTATCATCTTTTCCTGTATCAGTGAGCAATGTAATTTGCTGCAAATACGAACCCAAACTTTTATCCGTCAATTCGCCATCTTCATTCGGTGTTTCGGTAAATTCTTTAATAGAATTCAATAACTCTTGAATGTTCTCATATCGAGCTAAACCCTCTACCGACTTATCATTATACAATTCTTTGACCAAGCCTGTATGCTTACCCACCTCATAAGCCACCTCATAAGCGTTTGCTTTTTCTAATACGGTTCTGAAACGCTTAATCATCACCACAAAATCGGCAATTGCATTTGCAGAAGCACCTTTGAGTCCTACGCCCGTCGGGTTGTTCATAACTTCCCAAAGTGTGACATTCATCTCATTGGCTGCAACCAACATTCGGTCGAGACTCGATTTGCCAATGCCCCGCACAGGATAATTAATCACCCTTTTGATATTTTCTTCATCTTGCTCATTGACAATAAGGCGCAAATAAGCCAACAAATCTTTTACCTCTTTGCGCTGATAAAACGATAATCCGCCATAAATTTTATAGGGAATATTCATTCTGCGCAAACTTTCTTCAAAAGAACGGCTTTGCGCATTGGTGCGATAAAGAATAGCAAAATCTTTATTGTTGTAATGATGGCGCAAACGCATTTCCGAAATGGCATCGGAGACAAATCGCCCCTCGTCATTATCGGTCATGGTGCGCACCACTTTAATCTTTTGCCCCTCTCCATTGCTTGTCCACAAAGATTTTTTGATTTGATTTTTATTATTGGCAATTATCTTATTGGCTACATTCAATATGGATTGGGTACTCCGGTAATTCTGCTCCAACTTCACCACTTTCACATCATCATAATCATCTTTGAATTGAAGAATATTTTGCAATGTTGCCCCACGAAAAGAGTAGATACTTTGGGCATCATCCCCTACCACACAAATATTTTCATGAACCGCACCCAACATTTTGATGATGCGATACTGGGCGGTATTGGTATCTTGATACTCATCAATGAGCACATACTGAAACTTATTTTGATATTTAGACAGCACCTCAGGAAAACGTAGTAATAACTCGTGCATTTTGAAGAGTAAATCGTCGAAATCCATCGCCCCATTCTTATAACAACGATTGGCATATCGCTGATAAATTTCAGCCATCATAGGCCGATTGCTACGCGCATCCTCTTGCTGGATGAATTGGTCTTGACGGTATTCAACAGGTCCGATTAAACTATTTTTTGCTGCCGAAATACGATTCAATACATAAGCAGGTTTATAGCCTTTTTCGTCCAGATTAAGTTCATTGAGTATCGTTTTGATAACACTTTTGGCATCATCGGTATCATAAATAGTAAAGTTTTTGGGATAGCCCAACTTGTCGGCTTCGATGCGCAAAATCTTAGCAAAAACTGAGTGAAAAGTACCTATAAACAAATTTCGGGATTCGCTGTTGCCCAATATATGCCCAATTCTTTCCTTCATTTCGGCGGCAGCTTTGTTGGTAAAGGTGAGTGCCAATATCCGAAACGAATCCACGCCATTATTAATCAGGTGAGCAATACGCGTAGTCAACACTTTTGTCTTTCCACTGCCCGCACCCGCCACTATCATCAGCGGTCCATTAATGTGCAGTACAGCCTTACGCTGGCTATCATTTAATCCGTCTAAATAGCTGTGTTGCATAGGTGGCAAAAGTAAGTCAAATTGTCTAAGACACCATTAGTTAATTGCCGAAGAAATTAAATACACCCGTTGTGCATTTAGGCGAGTACAATTTTTAAGTTGTTTAAATTTCTGTTATA
>JASGCQ010000066.1 GCA_030054025.1 Phycisphaerales bacterium
CTTTTGTCACAATTTTGCAACCACAGTAAAAGCAGTTTTTTTATTCATAACCTTTCATTTTCCTCAAAGCTAATACCAGCTGATCTCTCAGAGGATTTTAGCTCCATAAATGTCCATTAACCCGAATTCCTCCTAATTTAGCTTAGAGGTGTACTAAACTTAGCCCCTAAATGCCAACAAAATATAGAGATACAGCACCCTCGACAGCCGCATCAATATGGGCTGCATCAGAATAACGACCAAAGTACTTGCAGCAAGGAAATAGAAAATACTGTTATCTTTACAACTCATACCGAATATAGGGTAGTACCACAGGATATTTAAGAAAAGTAGAATAGTAGTGAGCGCATAATTAATGCCAGGTCCATTATTGCTTTCGCCTTGTAGCTTTTGATGGCAATGAGGACATTCTTTATTTATTTGCAACATACTTTTTAAGGGGGAAATTCCTTGCTGTACAAATATTCTTCCTATTCGGCAATCGGGGCATCGGTATCCCAAAATACCTGATAATAAAGACGGTTTTTTACTCATCGGCCATTTGTGTTTTTCTAAAAAATCTGTTCGGAAAAGATCGGATTTCCATTATTTATGAAGCCATTTCGGTAGCTGCGACCTTATCTTTTATTTTGTTGTAAAAGTTGCCAATGATGCCCACGATTTGTTCGGCTCCTTTGCCATATAGCATAGTTTGGTGATTGCCCTCTACTTCTTCGTAAGTACAATCTTCCAAGAGCTTTACTGCTTTCTTTGCTTGCCTCATCGGCAGCAAGGGTTCATCGCAAGTGTAAATGCCGAGTGCGTTCACCAAAACACAAGATTGATGCACATGCTCAAAAATAGTAGCCCAAGGCATACTCGTAAGCCCTACTGCCATTGCCGTAATGTTGGCAATGTTAGAATTGGTTTGTGTGATGCCATTGACCCCAATATGCACATCCGCTCTGTAATAACTTTCCATAGCTTCTTCCCAAAAAGTATTTTGAGGCGATTTTTTCATCATTCTCAAATACACATCGTAAGAGGGGTATAATACGCCCAAGCGACTAAAAGTTGGGATGAGCATTTTGGCTGCATTCGGATTCATTTCGTTGGCGGCATCCAATAAGATGACAGCCGCTACACGCTCGGGAAAATTTGCCGCCATATAGACACTGAGCAATCCGCCAAAAGAATGACCGCACAATACGGCTTTTTCTATTTTGAGATAATCCAAAAAGCCAAGAATATCTTGTGCATGTTCCTCCATCGAGTAGCCAAAGGCAGGCTTGTCACTTTGTCCGCGCCCGCGCAAGTCGGGGCTGTAGAGATGGAAGTACTTGTTTAATCCGCGCTTGACCAAGCCATCAAAGGCATGGGCATTAGCGGTAATGCCATGTAATAAAATCAATTTGGGTTTGCCCAAAGCAGGATATTCGATATAATGAAGATGAATATTGTTCGTCTTAATCTTATGATTGAGCATGGTATCGTTCTGTCTTTTATTTTATGGAATGCCCAAAATACATCATTACACAGTTTTGAGCAGCAAAAGTTATGCCCAAAATGAGGATAAATGAAAAATTAATGTGCCGTCCAGCCCGCATCCAAAGGCATAGCGATACCAGTAATGGTAGCACTGGCAGGTGAATCGCATAAATAAAGGATTGTAGAAGCAATTGTTTCTACAGGAATAAACTCTTTAACCGCATGCTCTTTCAAGAAAATTTTTTCAATCACCTCTTGACGGGTCATGTTGTTCAACTCCATTTGCGCACCGATTTGTTTTTCTACAATCGGGGTAAATACATAGCCCGGACATACCGCATTGCAGGTAATGCCCAAAAGTCCGCCTTCCAATGCCATTACTTTTGTAAAGCCTACAATGCCATGCTTGGCGGCAACATACGCACTTTTAAAAGGCGAAGCAATCAAGCCATGGGCAGAGGCTACATTGAGGATACGACCAAATTTATTGGCTTTCATACTGGGCCAAACGGCTTTGGTAGCTATAAAAGCTGCTGTGAGGTTGATGTTGATAATGTCGTTCCATTTCTCTTCGGGAAAATCTTCTACGGGCGATACAAATTGAATGCCTGCATTATTAATCAAGACGTCAATTTTTCCAAACTTAACTAAGGTGCTTTGTACGAGTGTTTTAATCTCTTCGGAGTGCAGCATGTTGGCGGACGAAAAGAGATAATCTACTTTGTACTCGGCGGCTACTTCTGCGGCTATTTCGGCTCCATTGGGTTCCAATCCGTTAAAGCCGATATTGTAGCCTTCTGCGGCAAATAGCTTTGCTGTTGCCAATCCGATACCGCTGGTACTACCGGTAATCAATACTGTTTTTGCCATTGTTTATCTTTTGTGGTTCTTGAATTTGGCTCTGATTTTGCTGTATTTCACAAAAGCCATATTAGCAGCCAAGCGATAAGCTACATAGCCCGCATAGCCATCTAAAAAGCCTAATCGGAGAATATAATCTTGAAAAAATTTGATTTTCGGTCCCAGTATCAGTTTGAACAGGCTTACCTTTTTGCCTTTGGCAAAGGCTTCTTCTGCCGATAGCGTGGTGTAGCGTTCCGTCATGTTCATGTAGTCCGAAATGCTGTTGAAACTATAGTGCAGGATGTCGCCACTCAGCGTGCCGTATTTTTTGCTTTTATCGTACAGTCGCCATTTTTCGTGGATTGTTCCTTGCCAATTGCCCTTTGTTTTGTCCCAAAGGCGGCATTGCTTATCGGGGTACCAAGAGCCATGCTTGATAAAAGTGCCACAAAAATTGGTTTGTCTTTTCAGAAAGTAAGCATCAAATATGGGTTTGCTTCTAACCTTTTGTATGGCAGTTCGGAGTTCTTCGCCCAGTATCTCATCGGCATCGAGACTCAATACCCAATCGTGCGAAGCGGCTTGCGCCGCAAAGTTTTTTTGCTCGGCAAAACCCTCAAAGGGATGTTGCAGTACCCTTGCTCCGTATTGCTCGGCTATGGCGCAAGTACGGTCGGTAGAGGCAGAGTCCAGCACTACGATTTCATCTGCCACGCCTGCAAGCGCCTGCAAACATCTACCGATGTTCTGTTCTTCATTGTAGCTGATGATGACGACACTGAGCATATCGAATCTTAATTATTTTTCTGGGTCTTGAATTCGCTGGTGAAGTGAAATTCAATATCGGGATTATTTTGGCGTTCGGTATTGAGAAACCATTCGCTTTGTGCAAGATACACTAAGTTGCCGTCCTTGTCGGTCATAATGTTTTGCTGCTTGAAGCGTACAAAATCTTCCAATTTCTTTTTGTCGCCCGTTATCCAGCAAGCCTTGTAAAAGCTCAGGGGCATAAAGGCACAGGAAGCACCATATTCTTGCAAGAGGCGGTATTGGATGACTTCAAATTGGAGCTCGCCCACACAACCGATAATCTTACGATTGCCCCCATGTTGGGTAAAGAGCTGCGCCACACCTTCGTCGGTGAGCTGGCTGATGCCCTTTTCCAATTGTTTGGTTTTCATCGGGTCTTTGTTCACCAATTCTTTAAAAATTTCGGGCGAGAAGGTGGGTATGCCTGTAAACTGCATCATTTCACCTTGCGTGAGTGTGTCGCCTATTTTGAATTGTCCCGTATCGAAGAGCCCTACCACATCGCCCGGATAAGCATCTTCGATGATTTCCTTTTCGCGTGCCATGAAGGAGTAGGGATTGCTGAAACGCAGATCTTTGTCAATACGGGTATGTTTGTAAAAGGTATTGCGCTGAAATTTGCCCGAACATACGCGGAGGAAGGCAATTCTATCGCGATGGCGGGGGTCGAGGTTGGCATGGATTTTAAAGATAAAACCTGTGAATTTATCTTCTTGCGGATCTACATAACGCTTGTCCGTATCGCGACCTAGAGGTTCAGGAGCTATTTGGATAAAAGTGTCCAAGAGTTCTTTGACCCCAAAATTGTTTACTGCTGATCCAAAGAACACGGGAGCTACTTTGCCCGCACGATAATCTTCTTTGTCCAGGGCACCATATACGCCCTCGAGTAGTTCTACATCCTCGCGCAATTGTTTAACATCGCGTTCGCCCACCTTTTCGTCCAGCAATTTGTCGTAGATGTCGGGTATTTGTAGCGAGTTGTCTTCGTCCGATTTTTGGTTGGGGGTGAAAAGCAAGAGGCTTTTGTCGTAGAGATTATAGACTCCTTTAAATTCTTTACCCATATTGATGGGCCAAGAAAGCGGGTGGAGTTGGATATTGAGTTCTTTTTCGATTTCGTCCACGAGGTCGAAGGGGTATTTACCATCGCGGTCCATTTTGTTGATAAACACAATCACGGGGGTATCTCGCATACGGCAGACCTCCATCAGACGGCGGGTTTGTTCTTCCACCCCATTCACACTGTCTATCACCAAGATAACGCTATCCACAGCCGTAAGGGTACGGTAAGTATCTTCAGCAAAGTCTTTATGCCCGGGCGTATCCAGCAGGTTCACCAAGATGTTTTTATACTCAAAGCTCATCACCGAAGTGGCAACCGAGATACCTCTTTGTCGCTCGATTTCCATAAAATCGGAGGTGGCGTGTTTTTTAATCTTATTGCTTTTGACCGCACCGGCTACCTGTATGGCACCTCCGAATAAGAGGAGTTTTTCGGTAAGCGTGGTTTTACCCGCATCGGGGTGAGAAATGATGGCAAAAGTCCGGCGGCGGGCAATTTCTTTTTCGTATTTCAAGCGTCTTTGTGTTTATTTCAGAAGCCGCAAAGGTAAGCAATGTGCTGATTTGGCAATTTGAAGATTTGAAGAGCAGGTGATTGAATAATCAGTTTGTTTTTTGTCATTTCACAAAATTGCGTATCTCACGCATAGCACTCGTTGCCATACCTCGGCTGGTATTATATCAGGCATAGACCAATATATTGCCGTTTTGTGCTGCCCTAAAGGTCGAATAGAGTATTTTTGCAATGTACAGAAAAATAATTTTACACAGAGTAATTGGATACACTACCTTTACGGCGCAGCATTTGTAGGCTTTTCGCCAATGCAACTATTTTTACAACTTGTTGCACTTCAAGATTGAATTCGGCATCTTACAGCACTTTCGAGCGGTGCTTATTTTATTCTACTGTAGTACAAGGGACTTTTTCTCGAAAAACATACATTTATAAAGCATTAATGTCCATTTTGCCATGGGCATAAAAATGACCGACAGTCTATATCGCCTAGCGGCGGCGGACAGGGGTATAGACATAAATAATTGTACTGTGTTTCGATGTTCAAATTGGTATCAAAACTTACAACACCACATTTTGCACCAGACTTTCCTTTTCGGGGTAATCGGTAGTGAAATGTAAGCCCCTGCTTTCGTGACGCAATTGTGAAGATTTGACGATGAGGTAGCCAATGGTGATGAGATTGCGCAATTCGCACAACTGAGGCGACAAGGTAGTTTCGCGATAGAGTTGTTCGCACTCCTCAAATAGCAAGTCTAATCTTTTCATGGCACGCCCCAAGCGAATGTCATTGCGTACGATACCCACATAATCGCTCATGGTATTTTGCAATTCCTTGAGGCTTTGGGTAATCAAAATCATTTCTTTAGGGTCGTTGGTTCCACTAGCATCCCAATCGGGCACTTCTGTTTTGAAGCTGGTTAGTTCAAAATGTTTAGCTACATCTTCGGCACAGCGATGGGCAAAGACTAATGCCTCGAGCAAGGAGTTGGAAGCAAGGCGATTGGCTCCATGCAATCCCGTACTGGCACATTCGCCACAGGCATAGAGGTAATTGATAGACGACAGTCCAAATTCGTTCGTTTTGATACCGCCGCAGCAATAATGCGAAGCAGGAGCTACAGGTATCATGTTCTCAAACACGTCTATACCCGAGTTTTTGCAGTATTCATAAATATTGGGGAAATGCTGCACAAACTTTTCTTTGTCCATAGCTCTGCAATCCAAATACACAAATTCGGTACCCGATATTTTCATTTCATTATCTATAGCTCTAGCTACAATGTCGCGAGGGGCAAGGTCTTTGCGAGCATCATATTTTGCCATAAAGGCCTCCCCCACCTGATTGCGCAAAATACCCCCATCGCCACGAACAGCTTCGGTAATCAAAAAGGCCTGATGGGTATTGGGTTGATACATGGCGGTAGGATGAAACTGGATGAACTCCATATTTTCGATACGACCTTTGGCACGATAAAACATAGCGATACCATCGCCCGTAGCAATGTGCGGATTGGTGGTACTGCGATACACCTGCCCTACGCCACCCGATGCCAAGACGGTAATACGGGCTAATATTTTTTCGTTTTTACCCGTATTGAGGTTCAGTGCATACACACCATAAGATTCAATATCGGCAGTTGATTTGGTGATCAAATAGCCCAAATGGTGTTGGGTAATGATATCAATGACAAACCAATGATTGTGTACTGCTATATTGGGATATTGTTTTAGTTCTTGCAACAATGCTCGCTCGATTTCGAAGCCTGTAATGTCTTTGTAGTGCAAGATGCGGTGTTCGGAATGTCCGCCTTCCCTACCTTGTAAGTATTGCCCTTGGCTATCTTTATCAAAATTGACTCCCCAGGCTATTAACTCGCTTACTCGTTCAGGACCTTCTTTCACCACTATCTCTACCACAGCTTTATTGCATAGCCCATCTCCGGCTATGAGCGTATCTTCAATATGTTTATCAAAGGTGTCATGTTCATGCCCACTCATGACAGCAATACCTCCTTGAGCATATTTTGTGTTGGTTTCGTCGGTATTGGTTTTGGTGAGGATGGTTATTTTTTTATCTGGAAATTTCCGAGCTGTTTTAATAGCAAAGGTGAGTCCTGCTATGCCCGAACCAATGACCAAAAAATCTGTTTGGAGTGTCATAGAGAATTTTGTGTTCCGATTACACTACAATGTTAAGAGAAAAAACACAGTTGAAGAAAATTTACTCCTCCGCAGCAATCTATAGGAAAGTAAAGCGGCACCCCATGTTCGGGCACCGCTGATAAAAACTTGCGCTAGTTCATCAATACAGACTTACTATTTTTTGATATTTTTCTCCATAGATAACAAACCGATATCGTTGGCGCACATTCTCAATGCGGCAGTATCCAAGCCATTGTAATAACCTCTTACAAAACGATTGCGATCTATTAAGACCAAGGTAGGCGTATGCTCTAAAGACTCTGCAACGGATTCGGCAGGGTTTACTTTGAGGTGCAGTTCATCATGCAGGTACTGGTAAATGGTATGCGGATTGCCAGTTAAAAACCACCAATGGTCGGGATTAGCCTTGTAACGTACTGCGTAGCTGCTCAAGGCCGCCAAGGTATCGTTTTTTGGGTCTATGCTAATGGACAACAACTGGACTGTAGTATCGTTTCTTTTAAATGCTTTTTGCAAAATGGTCATATTGCCTGTAAGCTTTGGGCATATAGTGCGGCATTGCGTAAAAAACACTTCAACAATGAGGATTTTGTCTTTGAGGTCTTTATTGATTGAAACAGTGTCGCCCATCTGATTGACTAATTGGGCATCGCCGACTTTATGAAACAAGGTATCGCAATGTAGTTTACCCTCTTTCATACTACTGTCAATACGCTCTACAATGTAATGTTGCGGCATTGCCAATTTGTCTTTTCCCAAGATTTTGGCAATGATGTAAAAAGATAACGGCAGCAAAAATGCTACCGTTAGTCCAATGAAAAATTTAGAATTAGTTTTTTGAATAGCCATTACTTTGTTTGATGGTAATCGAAACGAGCAGGGTTGTTTTTGTTAAACTCTAACCAAGCACCTCCATCGTATAAGAATGCAATGATGAACCAAATGAAAAGCACTAGGGGAATCAATACACAAAAGCGAAACCATTTTACTTCGTCGCCAAGGTGCATGAATACTTTTACGATAAAGAATGATTTGTAAATAGTAAGGATTAAGAAGCCTCCGTTAATGACCCATTTAGGAACAAATTGATACAGGTATAAACCTCCTATTACTTCAATGATGGTTACGATAGCCAAGATACCAGTTACTTTCCAGATTTTGGCAATTTGAGCCTTGCTTTCGGCAGAATTAGTATCATGGTGATGTGCTAAGACACCTGAATATAATTTTGATTGGTCTCCTTCGTAATAATGTTGACTATTGTTGTTGTTTGCACCGTGCGACATTGCGAAAATATTATTGATTGAGTATTTGTTTTGTTTGATTGAGCTATTAGAGTAGGTAGAAGCAAGTAAATACGAATACCCAAACCAAATCCACAAAGTGCCAATAAAGACCTACTTTTTCCACCATTTCGTAATGTCCTCTTTTTTCGTAGGTACCATTAACGGTGTTGATTAAAATCATGATGTTGAAAATAACACCACTGGTAACGTGCGCTCCGTGGAAACCGGTGATGGTAAAGAAGAAATTGAAGAAATTGTTGGTAGACTGAGACAATTGCTCTGATGTGGCAGCCGCCAAAACGTTTGGCTTAAAGAAATGTTCGTAAACTTCTTTAGGTGAAGTCAAATCTTGGAAAGAGCCCCACCAAGCACCTTGATGGTTCAAATGCGTCCACTCCCAAGCCTGGCAGCTCAAGAAGGCGATACCGCCAATAATCGTCCACAACAACCATTTGATAACACTTTGCTTATTGTTGCAATGGCCTGCATGAACAGCCAATACCATAGTAACTGAAGAAAGAATCAAGATAAAGGTCATCAAACTCACAAACATCAACGGCAAGTTGGCATCGCCCATGAAAGGGAAAGAGTGAAACACATGGTTGGCATCTGGCCATACTGCCGAGAAGAATCGAGTAGTACCGTACGAAATCAAGAATGCGCTAAATGTGAATGCATCCGAAAGAAGGAAGAACCACATCATTATCTTACCGTAACTTATATTAAAGGGAGATTGACCTCCGCCAAATTTATTAGTTGTGGGTGCTGTAGTGCTGTGCGGCATATTGCTGAGTGAGTATAAAAAATGTAAGTTGTGGGTTTCTTATAATTGTGGACAAAAATAATACGGATTTTTTAGTCATCCAAATGTCTTTTTTTATTATTGGTTGATTACAAAAAACAAAAAGAGGTATATCCATAAGACATCTATAAAATGCCAATAATTAGCTACAATTGCCACTCCTGTAGATTTGCTGTCGAGTATATTCTTGCTAAAAGAGCGCAAAAATACAATCAGTAAAGCCACTAGCCCTCCAGCAATATGAATCAAATGCAATCCCCAAATAATAAACAAGAAGGATTCGCTCGGATTACCATCTACACGAACAGGGACCGGCAAATGGTATAATTGGCTAAAGCCTATATACTGCAATACACCAAAACCAATGCCTAAAATCAATGTAGCAATTATCAGCCAGCGATATCGAGATAACTGTTTGGCTTTGAAAGCCCTCAAAGCTAAAGCGACAGTAAGGCTGCTCAATAGAATGATAGCAGTAGAAACCCAAAAGACACTCGGCAATTCATAAGTACGCCAATTGGGCTGCGCCTTGCGCACAATATAGGCACTAGTCAGCCCTGCAAACATCATAGCAATACTTGCCATAGCAATGTATAATGCAAACATTTGTGGATGAATCTTATTCTTTATAAGGGTGTTCATATTCTTCTATATTTTAGTAAAATAAAGTGCCAACAGCACTAATGGTAAATAAATAAATGAAGCATACATCACTTGCTTCGCTGATTTAAAATCATTTTTCCTGTAAAAATTGACCGAGGCGGCAAAATACATAATACCACCCAACATCATAATCCACATACCCCAATTATTGCACAAATGCAAGAAGCGCGGTATGATGGCTAAGGGAATCAGTACAATGCTGTAAAACATACATTGCAACCCAGTAAAGCGCGAACTTCTTTCTTGCGAAGGCAGCATACTGATACCGGCTTTCTGATATTCATCGTAGCCGACCCAACCAATTGCCCAATAATGAGGAAACTGCCAAAAGAATTGAAATAAAAACAAAACCCATCCGCCAACAGCCAAATGAGAGGTCAGCGTATTGGTTGCAGCTACCCAGCCCAATAAGGGGGGCAATGCTCCGGGAATAGCACCAATAAAGACCGCAATAGGATGCACCCTTTTCATTGGTGTATAAGCAAAAGCATACAATAATAGCGATATGAAACTAAGAATACCTGTTAACACATTAAAATTAATCCCTAAGATGATGGCACCTCCCAAACCTGCAATCAAAGCAATAGTCCAAGCCTCAGATTTTTTCATCCGACCATCGGGTATGGGTCGAAACATGGTGCGTTTCATCAGTTTATCTCCTTTATATTCCAATATTTGATTAATCGTATTGGCCCCGCCAGTAACTAATAGACCTCCGAGGTACAATAAAAAGACTTTCTTAGCACCAAAATAAATATCGGGTGCCATTAGGTAGCCTATGACACTAGAAAAGACGACCATCATACTCAAGTTGGGCTTGAGTAATTGGGCATAGTCCTTCAACTTTTGAGTTAAAAAAAAGGACAATTTAGCTTTGATGGATTCTGCTTGCAATGCTTTGAGTTATAATTGGTATAAGCTGTGCAAAAGTAATTCTATAAATTTAATTTACGTCCAAAACAAGAAATATGTTGCAGTATCAGCATAACCTACATACTAAATCTTGTATGTAGCACAAAAATCATTTCTGGCTGAAGGGATTTTATCCTCAACCGCCTATACCCTTGGTACTCCTATGCCTTCGACGATATCATCAAGGCCAATACCCGCAAACCATACGCTAAGGGCATCACTGGCAAAACACATTTGGCAGATAGACATCGGCTACAATGGTCGAGAAGCGGCCACTCTCAAACATTGCCTGCTCTTTCCACTAAAAGACGCAACAAGCAAAGTAGTCAGCCTTTACGACAGAAGTGTCATTGCGAGGAACGACGCAATCTTCTTTTTCTTTTGGGGGAAAGAAAAAAGCAGAGGCAAAAAGCGTGTGAATGCTGTGTTGCTCAAAAGGTTTTGAAAAAACAATGCGTAATTTTTTTAAAGGACTTACCACACCTGCACTTCCCTTTCTAAGACAATACCGAAACGTTCTTGAACAGAACTAATAATATCAACAGAAAGTTGCCATAATTCAGTACCTGAAGCACTGCCATAATTGACCAATACAAGTGCTTGTTTAGCATGTACTCCGTAATCATTTTTTCGATAAGCCTTCCATCCGCATTGTTCAATCAGCCATCCAGCAGGCACCTTCACCACTTTGTTACTTACCGGATAAGAAGGTATCTTAGGATTTTCTTTTTTCAATTCTAAAAATTGCTGTACCGATATTGTCGGATTTTTGAAGAAGGAGCCTGCATTACCTATCTCTTTAGGATTAGGCAATTTGCAGGATCTGATATTGATAACTGCTTGTGCAACATCCTTACTATTGGGTGTTGTAATACCCATTAGTTTCAACTCTTCTTCTATAGCACCATAGGATGTATTGAGCTTTTGCTTTTTGCTTAAACGAATTTGTACAGAAATAATAAAAAATCGGTCTTTTAATTCGTTTTTGAAAATACTATCTCTATATCCAAAATGACATTCGGCATTCGTGAGTGTGATTATTTTTTTGGTTTGCCAATCCCAATAAGTTACAGACTCAATTGTGTCTTTGACCTCTACCCCATAAGCCCCAATATTCTGTATCGGTGATGCTCCCACCGTTCCGGGTATTAAAGCCAAATTTTCGATACCATTATAATTCCGCTTAATAGCATATAAAACAAAATCGTGCCAAACTTCACCAGAGGCTACTTTGAGCAATACTGTATCTACATCTTCAGACAACAACTCAATCCCTTTTATGCGATTAGCAATGAGCAATCCTTTGGGCGATTGGGTACACAAAATATTACTGCCGCCGCCAATTATTTTACGCTCCGCAACATCGCTCAACTCGGGTAATAATGCAATATCAGTCAATTCAATAAAATCGTCGGCATACATCTCTATACCAAATGTAGTGAGTGTCTTTAAAGAAATATGATGTTGTATGTTCATAAAAATCAATTTAAAAATAATTTCGAAGCTCAGGTTTGCCCCAAAATTGAATACCTAATCCAGGTCGGGATGTAATAGTAATACTTGCGTCTTTATAGTTCAACCCATCAGCAGTATCTTCTGTGAGTAACAAAGGTCCGTCAGCGTCCAATTCGTCCACCAATGGGGCGAGATGCACTATAGCAGCGGTACCTATAGTACTTTCGTTCATAGAGCCCAACATAATTTTCAACCCCAATTGTCGTGCATCAGCTATCATACGCAGGGCAGGCGTGATACCACCACATTTAGTAAGTTTAATATTGATACCATCGAATGATGCGGCACATTTTGCAACATCGCTCTCCCCTACACAGCTTTCATCGGCAAAAAAAGGAATTTCAGACATTTTTTTCAGCTCCGTCATCGCCTCCCATTCTGTTTTTTTCAAAGGTTGTTCGATGAGTGTAACGCCCAATTTTTTCAAATCGGGCAAGAGATATTTGACATCCTCAAAAGAAAGCCCTTCGTTGGCATCTATACGAATAGGGTGGTTAGTATGAGCCCTCAATGCTACCAACAAATCTATGTCTTCTACTTTGCTCAATTTTATTTTATACATAGGCCATGGATGTTGTTCCATCTTTGCAATCATTTGCTCCGCAGTATCAATACCCAGTGTATAATCGGTCATCGGTATCACATCACTGCTAATACCCAACAAACGGCGGAGAGGAGCATTACGCATTTGAGCAAACAAATCCCATCCAGCAATATCTAAAGCTGCAATTAAAAAATGATTAGCGGGAAACAAATGATGTAAAAAATGCCAAAAACGTTGTGGATTGGTAAGCGCATAACGCTCTATGGGTAAGCGTTTGGCATTGAGTTCATCTATCATTGCATCCACTGTCACTCCATAATAATGAATAGCAGGAGCCTCGCCATAGCCACACCAATGGCGCAAGCCAAGGGAAACAACCAAATTGGGTTGATGAGTTTTAGTACCTTTGGCAATCGTAAAAGGATATTCAAAAGGCAATTCAAAAGAATAATGACGCAATTGCAGCATTGGATAAAATTGCGATTATTTTTGCAGACCGTAAAACTAAATTAATGCCTCGTATTCCGTTTTGGATTTTTGTGCTTATTGCCGCATTGTATTTTTCCGCAGTTAGGGTAGATTTGATGGACATTGATGCCACTCAATACGCAGAAATTAGCCGCGAGATGGCACAAAGTGGGGACTATATCCACATCTACGACCGAGGCAATGACTATCTGGACAAGCCCCCATTTTTATTTTGGGTAAGTGCAGCCAGCGTCAAAATATTTGGGGCTACCAACTTGGGCTACAAGTTACCCTCCATCCTTTTGGCATTACTAGCACTTTATGCTACCTATCGTTTAGCCAAACTACTCTACGATGAAAACACAGGACGTGTAGCGGCTTTAATTTTAGCTACTTCGCAAGGGCTTTTTTTGATGACAAATGATGTTCGTTGCGATTTAGCTTTGATGGCTTGGGTAATCACTAGCATTTGGCTCTTGCAAGAATGGATTGAGCACAAACGTTGGTATTATTTAGTTTTGGCAGCTTTTAGTATCGCCATGGGAATGATGACCAAAGGTCCGATAGGCATTATGGCACCCGCATTTGCTTTGTGCAGCAACTGGATTTTGAAAAGACAATGGCGTCATTTATTTCATTGGCAATATCTCCTACTTGTACTCATCATTGGGATTCTATTGATACCCATGTGCATCGGCTTATACCAACAATATGACCTTCATCCGGATAAACTTATTGATGGCAAAAGAGGAGTTTCAGGTCTTAAGTTTTATTTCTGGACACAAAGCTTTGGAAGAATTACTGGAGAAAATGCATGGAACAATGGTGCCGATATTTCTTTCCAATTAGTCAATATGCTTTGGTCTTTCTTGCCTTGGATATTTATTCTTTTACCAGCTCTGTTTTTGAATTTCAGAACCTTATTACTTCAGAAATTCAAATTGAATGAACATCAAGAATGGCTGTCGACGGGAGGTTTCTTGCTTTGCTATTTAGCAGTAGGCATGTCCAAATACCAATTGCCTCATTATATTTTTGTAGCCTTTCCTTTGGCAGCAATCGTTTGTGCGCAATTTTTGCGCGATTGTTACACGCTCAATCTATACCTAAAACTCACTAAAATTTTGAGCATAATAATGACTGCTGCTGGAGCAGTTCTTTTTGTGGGCGTATTATTAATTTTGACCCTAGTATTCCCCGCCGCTTGGTATTGGTTGTTGTTATGCGCATTTGGTCTTTCTGTTTATTTTTTTGTGGTCTTGCGCAAAAATATGCCAGGGAAAATAATATGGACTGGTGCTGTAGCAATGATACTTGTCAACATTTTCCTAACCCATCATTTCTACTATGAGCTTATGAAATATCAAGTAGGTACTATTGTGGGCAAATATATTCGTGTCAATCATATTCCAAAAGAGCATATCATTGCCTACCGTGTAAGCGACCCGCTAAATTCATTGCATTATTACGCCGATAGAGTAATTAGTATCAAAGAAAAAACCGATTCTTTAACTAGTAAAGAAAACGATTACATTCTGACTCAAGCTGAGGGCAAAAAGGATTTAGAAGAAAAAGGATTTAAACTCCAAACTGTGGTGGAAGGTGTACTCTTCAAGGTAAGCGAATTAACGCCGACATTTCTTAATAGTAATAAGCGACAAGAAGCTACTACCCCCTATTATTTTTGTAAGCTTACAAAACTAGAGGATAATGCCAATTCAGGTCAATAATACCAATTTGAAATATTAATTAGTCCAAAATGAGGAAAAAATATATCCATAT
>JASGCQ010000067.1 GCA_030054025.1 Phycisphaerales bacterium
GCCTACCGCTAAGGTAGTGCCATCGGCACTCAAAGCTAAAGAACTACCAAAAAGACCGCTAGTAATAGTATTGGAGGCTTTGAGGTAGGCTTGATATACCCAAGGACTCAAACTATCGCTACGGCGATAAATAAATACAGCACCCGAACCGTTAGCAGTACCCGTAAATGCTGGATTGACACGCATTCCCGCGTACGATTCTTGTGGATTGCCCACAGCCAAAGTATTGCCATCGGCACTGATGGCCATTCCTTTACTGCCATAGCCATTGCCGAGGCTGCTTGATAAAGTTGGGGCTTTGATATAATCTATGGCTGTACAAGCGCCGTACTGGGCATAGGAGGGCTTGTAGCCTGCTAAGAATAGCCATAAAAATAGGTAAACTTTTTTCATTTGTCTTTTTTTAAGTTTCTAAATTAAGTGCAATATTATGCAATTTTTCTGATTTTTTTTTATTTTTTCTGATTTTTTTTTTCTGTTCCTCCTTCTGTTGATAAGTCTAGTTGATAATTATTTTTCAGCTGTGTAAAGACTTGTTATTCCATAACTTAGAGCCTTAACCTGTGTATTTTTAAATCCACATTCTTCCAATATAGTACAAAAATCTTGTCCTTCGGGGAATGCCATTACCGATTGGGGCAAATAACGGTAAGCCGTTTGGTGTTTCGAAACCAACTTTCCCAATAAAGGTGTGATATATTTGAAATAAAAGGAGAAGCACTGCTTGACGGGAAATTTTTTGGGTTGAGAAAATTCCAAAATTGCTACACGCCCTCCCCCCCGCATGACACGGTACATTTCACTCAATCCCTGATGCAAATTTTGGAAATTACGAACCCCATAAGCGCATAGTACCGCGTCAAAATGACCTTCATCAAAGGGGAGTGCCTCACTATCTGCCACCCTCATAGATAGATTATGGGAGCGTTTTTGATTTTTGATTTTTATTTTGGCCACTGCTATCATTTGAGCGGCAATGTCTATACCTATTACTTGACTTCCCTCCAATCTTGTAGCGGCGGCAATGGCTAAATCGCCGGTACCCGTAGCTACATCCAATATTTTTTTTGGGTCAATAGGCACAATGCTTTTGATGGCTTTTGTTCGCCAGGTTTTGTCAATACCAAGCGATAAAAGATGATTTAAAAAATCGTATTTATTGGCAATATGATTAAACATGTCGGCAACTTGTTCTTTCTTGCTTAATTTTGACGAAGCATCGGGTACAACAGAATTATGTTTCATAAAAATGGAAGGCTTGATAAGCGGCGCAAAAGTACAGCACAAACAATAGTATGGAGATAAAATCAGCAAAATATTTAATCAGCAATGTGGATGTTGCGGCTTGTCCTAAGCCCGATAAACCCGAATTTGCTTTTATTGGTCGCTCCAATGTCGGCAAATCGTCCCTCATCAATATGCTGACCCATCACAGCAAATTGGCTAAAACTTCGGGCAATCCGGGTAAAACACAGCACATTAATCATTTTTTGATTAATCATGATTGGTACTTAGTGGATTTGCCTGGATATGGCTACGCCAAAGTGTCTATCCATCAACGCAAAGAATTTGGAAAAATGATTTCAAAATATTTGCAAGAGCGCGAAAATTTGATGTGCGTCTTTGTATTAATAGATAGCCGGCTGAAACCGCAAGCAATAGATATAGACTTTTTGCGACAATTAGGAGCATGGGGCATCCCCTTTAATGTTGTATTTACAAAAGCCGACAAAAATACCCAATCCGAAACCGCCCGAAATGCGAAAAACTTTATCACCAAAATGAAAACCGAGTGGGAATATATCCCCCGAAGTTTTGTAACCAGTGCAGTCAAATATCTCGGTCGAAAAGATATGCTCGCATACATAGCCGAGCTCAACGAGCTTTATTACAAAGGCGATGAAGCATAATTAGTTCATCCCATCCCAATTTTTTTATTCACGCACATTATAGTACAACTTGCGCAGTCATTTTTTACCCAGACTTTCCTTAGTGGAGCTTATAAAACTTCAAGAGCAAAACGAAATAGAAGCTATTTTGGAGCAACTCGTATTACCCTTGCACGAAGAGTTGTACCAACAGCAAGACTTCACGTTTATCGAAACCTTATCTCCGGGACAAGAATTATTGATTCGTTATGATTATGTTCGTATGCAAGTATTGCAGGGAGGCTTTATACAGTTGATTCAAAATGGATATGTCGGCTTGCTCATGGCAATGCCCCCAATGTTACAGCAAATAGCTGCGCCAGCAATGGCTCAATTACTTGATGATGTTCTAAAGGTATATGCTCTGAATAGGGACGATTTGAGCAAAGAAACAACCGTAGCGGAATTTGCCAAACTCTACCAAGAATTTATTGAATTTGAAGAATTGGATAAACGTTTTGCAGCATACAATGCGCATACCGAAAAGGCAATAGTATCCTATGCCTTACGATTCCCTGATGAGTTTATGGAATTGTAATGTAAAACTTTGCGTTATGGAGTAAATGCAGGAATGTACCCAAAATATCATATTTTACACAGCGATTTGCTATCTTTATTCAAGACAAAAAATAATATCACAATGCAAAAATGGAAAACACCTACAATGCTTATGATTAGTGTATCTAGTTTACTGGCAGCATGCAATGATGCAGGTAAAAAAAATGACGCAGCATCCACTAAAGCGGCTACGGAAAGCAACTTCAAAGTAATGGCAGCATCTTTTGCCGACATACAATTGCTACGCTATCAAATACCTGGTTGGGAAGAGTTGTCCTTGCCACAAAAAACCTTAGCTTACTATTTGTACGAAGCAGCACTCTGCGGTAGAGATATTTATTATGACCAAGCAAACAAGAGTGGTTTAACTTTGCGCAAAACGATAGAAGCCATCTATGGCTCGTATAAAGGAGATAGGAACAATGAGGATTGGAAAAAGTTTGAAGTCTATGCAGGTCGCGTATGGTTCAGTACGGGCAATCATCATCATTATTCGAAAGATAAATTTATACCCGAATGCTCCTTTGAATATTTCAGTCAATTAGTAAAGGCTGCCGACCCAAGCCAATTGCCCTTAGCGCAAGGCGAAACAGTTGATGCCTTTTTGACTAAAATGAAGCCCGTTATATTCGATGCAACATTTCAACCCAAAATGGTGGACTTGCGTGCAGGAATTGATAATGTGGTCTATTCTTCAGTCAATTTCTACGAAGGAGTCAGTCAAAAAGAAGTAGAAGATTTTTACAACAACCCTACTAGCTTTCCTCATAGCGATAAAGAACCCGAATGGGGCTTGAACAGCAAAGTGATGAAAGAAAATGGTAAAGTAGTTGAGAAAGTCTGGAAAGTAGGCGGCATGTATTCGGCAGCCTTAGAAAAAGTTTGTTTTTGGTTGGATAAAGCTGCAACCGTTGCAGAAAATGAGCAACAGAAAAAAGCACTACAATTGCTTTCTGAGTATTATAAAACAGGCGATTTGCATAAATGGGATGAATACAATATCGCATGGGTAGCCGACACTGCCAGTCGAATTGATATCAGCCATGGATTTATCGAAGTGTATAATGATGCCATCGGCAAAAAAGGAAGTTTCGAATCTGTACTTTCTCTGAAAGATATGCAAACGACTAAAACCATTGCCAGTATTGCAAAAGAAGCGCAGTGGTTCGAAGATCATTCTCCCTTAATGCCCGAGCATAAAAAGAAAATCGTAAAAGGCATTACCGCAAAAGCCATTACCGTTATTGTTGAATCAGGCGATGCCGCTCCTAGTACGCCCATAGGGATCAATCTACCCAACTCCGATTGGTTAAGAAAAGAACATGGCTCTAAATCCGTTTCCTTGAGCAATATTGTACATGCCTACAATGAAAGCAGTGCCGGTAGTGGTATGCTGGATGAATTTGTAAGCGACCCTGCGAAATTAAAGCGAATCAAAGAATTTGGAAATTTGGGTAGTGATTTGCATACCGATATGCACGAGTGTATAGGCCATGCCTCTGGACAAATTAATCCGGGAGTTGCAACGCCAGACAAGACTTTGAAAAACTATGCCTCTTGCCTCGAAGAAGCCCGTGCCGATTTAGTAGCCCTCTACTATATTATGGACAAGAAGTTGGTGGATATTGGAGTAATGCCATCGCTTGAAGTAGGCAAAGCCGAATACGATAGCTACATGATGAATGGTTTGATGACACAACTAACTCGTCTGAAATTAGGCGATAATATCGAAGAAGCACACATGCGCAATCGTGCATTGAATGCTTATTGGGTATATGAAAAAGGGAAAAAAGATAATGTAGTAGCGTTTGTGAAAAAGGACAATAAGACCTATGTTCACATCAACGACTATGATAAATTGCGCGTCTTGTTTGGAGCATTGTTGCGTGAGATTCAGCGCATCAAATCCGAAGGAGACTTCAATGCAGGGAAAAACCTTGTAGAAACCTACGGCGTAAAAGTGAACCAAGAATTGCACAAAGAAGTATTGGCCCGATTTGCAAAATTGAATATCAAAGCTTACAAAGGCTTTATTCAACCGCGCTTGGTGCCTGTAATGTCAGGAGATAAAATCACAGACGTAAAAGTTGAATACCCTGATTCTTTTTACGGACAAATGATGGAATATGCTAAAAATTATTCCTTCTTACCCTTGAGCAATTAATGGATTCAAATTTTCTTATTCAAGCGTTTGGTACTTTTGCCAAACGCTTTTTTTATGTAAACAAATGACACAAACAGACCTTCTGATTATTGGACAAGGAATGGCGGGTACATTGCTCAGTTATGAGTTGATGCGGAAGGGTATATCCGTATTTGTTATGGATAAAAAGAATGAAAATAATACAAGCCTTGTAGCCTCGGCAGTGATTCATCCGTTGGTAGGGAAAAATTGGACGGTAGCTAAAGATGCAGAGCATATTATCCCTATAGCATTAGAAACGTACAAAAGTATTGGTGAATTTTTAGATGCAGATTTGGTACGGCAAAAGTCTATTTTGATTTTTTATAAGGATAAACTAGCCGCTACTAATTTTAAGCAACAAAAAGCAAATGGTCATCCTTACTTAGAAGTAGCTTGCGCATACCAAGAAGCGCATTGGAACGCCCCTTTGGGTGTCGGAGAAGTGTCTCCGGTTTATACAGTAGATGCGCAAAATTTGCTGGATAAATGGCGAGCCTATTTGCAAACTCGAAATGCTTATGTTGAAGATGTTTTTCAATTCGAAGACTTGAAAATTGTAAATGATAAAGTACAATACAAAGACATTGTTGCTGATAAAATAGTCTTTTGTGAGGGTGCTATAGGTCGGTACAACCCTTATTTCTCAGCATTAAGTTTTACGCATAACAGAGGGGATGCCTTGTTATTGTCCGTTCCTCAACTCTCCTCCGAACATATCTATCATAAAGACTTTCGCTTAGTTCCTCATCGCAACAATTTATTCTGGTGTGGCAGCAATTATATTTGGGAATACGATTCTTTAGCGCCTAATATAGAATGGCGTACACACATTGAAAAAGAGTTAAGGACTTGGCTCAAATTGCCCTTTGAAATAGTCAATCATTGGGTGGCAGAGCGCCCCACCACTGCTGGTCAGCAATCCTACTTGCTGCAAAATCAAGAGCATAAAAACGTTTATTTCTTCAATGGTTTAGGCACCCGAGGTTTTTCCGCAGGGCCCAGCTTGGCGAAGGAAATGAGTAGTTTTATAAATAAATGAGCCACAGAAAAGTCTGTGGCTCTAGGAAAGGATAATACTCTAAAATATTAGAATGGACTTGAGTAAGCAGGATTTGTTGCTAAATCATTGTCTGTAAGTGTATGCAAAAAAGCGACTAAAGCAGCTTTATCGCTAGAAGATAATTTTAGCCCTCCGTTTGGTAATTGTTGTAAAAAAGAATCATCTAGTGTTGCTGAACTTTTTACAAGATTATAATGATCAATAACCTGTTCTAGTGTTTTAAATCTGCCATCGTGCATATAAGGAGCTGTTAACCCCACATTGCGTAAAGAGGGGACTTTGAATTTGCCTTTGTCAGCACTATTCCCCGTTAGCTTTTCTCTTCCAATATCTATGATGCCGGCATCAATGTCCAAGCCATTGTTCATGTACTTGTCATTTTCAAAATTGGCTCCTCCATGACAGTGTTGGCAATCTGCACCGCTTTTAGTAGGAAAGGAGGGATTGTATTCTGTGAAAAATAAAAATCGTCCCCGTTCTTCTTGGGCAGTTAAAGTAGCTTGACCGGCAAGAAATTTATCGTACTTGGAGTTGTTCGAAATGATGGAATTCATGAATTGCTCCAATGCTTTCGAAATTAATAGTGGTGTAGCAGTTTCTGTGCCAAAGGCTTTCCTGAATTGATTCTTGTAAGTACTATTGGTATTTAATTTTTTGACTACATTGTCTAAGGTTTCATCCATTTCTAGTTCATCTTGAATAGGCTTTAATGCCTGATCGCGAAGTAAATGAGCGCGTCCATCCCAGAAAAATTCATTGGAGTGCCAAGCCATATTGAATACCGACATTGCTTGTCTTTTGCCGGGTAGTTTTTTTATTCCTATTGAGAAAGTTGCTGTATCGCTAAAGCCATGTGTTTGAAGATGGCAAGAAGCGCAAGCCTGTGTATTGTCTCTCGAAAGGGACTTTTCGTAAAAGAGCATCCTTCCCAATAGTACCCCTTCTCTTGTAAGTGCATTGTCTGTTGGTAAATTTGGGTTAGGGAATGAACCATATTTTAGTTCGTAAGGGGCGTCAGGTGTGTCCACTTCCTTTTTATCTTTTGAGCAACTAATTGCCAAAAGGATGCTACTAGCAATGAATGCTACCGCAATTAATTTTTTATGAATCATTTTTTAAAATTTTGATTGTTGATAAATGTATTATCCGTCAACGCTTTTAGAAAAGCGATTAAATCTTTTTCTTCCTCACTACTCAGCCCAAGAGGTTTAATCAATTCACTTTTATTTTTGTGAATAATACCTCCTGAATTATAATTAGCGATTACTGCTTCCAAAGTTTTATAAGAACCATCATGCATATAAGGTGCGGTCAATGCTACATTTCTAAGTGTGGGTACTTTGTATTTATCCCTATCCGATTCATCTTTTGTCAAACGCATTCTGCCACTGTCAGCACTGTTGGAATAAATGCCATTGTTTTCGAATGAATAATTGGTAAAATTGAAACCTGAGTGGCATTTACTACAGTTGGTTCTCGCACTATTAAATAAAGCGATCCCTCTTATTGCATTTTCACTCATTGCTGTTTTCTTATTCTGAAAAATATAATTATCGTAGTCAGCATTGCCACTGATGAGGCTCCGTTCAAAATTAGATAGTGCACGAGTAATGACAAAAGCGTCAATTTCTCTGTTGTAAGCAGCTCTTGCTTGCTGTGCATAGAATGAATCCTTCTTTAGTTTATCTACAATGTCAAGGATATTTGTATTGAATTCATTGTGCTCTTGTATAGGTACAAGAACTTGCATCTCTAAAGTAGGAACTCCACCTGCTCTTGTGTAATAAGGGTGATAAGCAATGTTAGTGAGCGTCGGAGCATTGCTCGTGCCAATCAAATGATTATCTCCAAAACTAAAGGCAAGTGTGTCGCTAAAAGCTTTTTGGGCTATATGACAAGAAGCACAACTGACCGTATTTTGTCGTGACATTATCGGATCATAGAATAATCGTTTTCCCAAAGCCCAACGTTGATAGGTATATTCATTTCCTTCAGGAAAAGAAATAGGAGGAAAGCCTTCGGGTATTTGCATAAGAGGCATCTGTATGAATCCCGAATTCGTCATTTCTTTTTTGCAACTATAGATAATCAATGCTCCAAAAAGAAAAATGACGATGTAAATACTCCGAAGGCCTCTACGCATTACTCTACAATTATTTTTTGAGTAGTAATATTTTCATTGCCACTATATAACTTCAATAAGTAGAAACCTTTAGTGTCAATTTTCAACTCTGTTGAACTAATATTTTTCAAGTCAATTTCCATAATCTCTTTACCTGTTAGGTCAATTATTTTTGCGGTAGTAATTGACGAGTTACTGTTAGCAAACTTGATTTGAAAAACGCCATTACTTGGATTTGGATAAATACTTAGGTTAGCATCTTGCTCAACGTTTTTAATAGAGGTAGGTAAGCCTGAACCGGGTTTGAATACGCGGTCTCTGAAATTTTTGATAAGTTCAAGATCGGTAGCATTAGCTCCATGATCAATTGGTCCTGAAGCAACATTGATACCAAATACAGCCTCTTTATAATCGGCATCAAGGTTGATGGTTACATTTGATCCAATGTTTACTCCGGCGACCATTACTGTTTGTTGAAAATAGTTGGCATTACCTAGACCATGCATTTCATAGGTTGTTGATACGCTAGGACCAGCCTTGCCTTCAAGGGCAATAAACCTATAACCCGCACTCCAACCCCAATGCATAGATGGTGATTTCGGTGCAAGAGGATGAGTGCTAGGCCAAAGTGAAGGGTCTCCATTATTAGTTGGAGCTTCCACTCCAATATGGAATTTAATACCTTCTACGTTAGTTACTGAAAAAGTGCCTAACTCTTCATTCACGTTAGCACTTCCGGTTGCTAAAATGTATTTGTTCGGAACAGATGTAGTTTTCCCTCCATCGTGAATAATGGTAATCTGAGAAATATAATAGTCAACTCGTGTAATATTGAAACTTTGACCCAAACTGTTTGTGCTTGTTGTGCCAAATGCAAATGGGGTACTGCCAAGCATATGCTTAATAGTCAGTGTTACTTTTTTTTGTGCAAAAGCATTGAATGTAAATAAAATTGTAACAAGAGGCAATAATAACTTTTTCATTAGGAAGTATTTTAAGTTTGAATTGAATAATTGAATAATTAAATAAGATATGCTTACCGCACCCATGAATGTGGACAGGCAATAAGACAAACTAATACACAAGTATTAGCATATTAGCAAAATGTCGTTGTCGAATTGAGCAACGAAATCAAATTCTAAAATTGCGGAATAGAATATACCGAGGCGGAGAAAAATTGGAGGAATATGCTCTTTGATAATGTTTTTTACTAGTAGTTTTGAAAAGAGCTTGCGAATGTAAAATATAAGATATTACTGAAATGAGTGCGTACGAAGATCCCCTTTCTTTTAAGAGTATTTTCTCAATATGTTTAAAATCTGCGCTAGATTTTAGTTCTATCTTTTTGTCGGAACAACAATCATCTTCATGACCTTCACTGCCATGCTCACATTCACAATGGTTAAAGCCAATTCCAAAAAAAGAATAGGATGTTTCATCGCCACATTGGTGTACACTCAAATTCAAACCTATACTGGAGAATAGGTGTGTTGCAATCAAAAATATGGAAATAAAATTTTTCACTACCAAAGCAAATGTAGTAAAGAAACCATTATGTTTTTTAAATTAATTTTTATTGTCCCATTGCTTTCAGCTTCATCTCTGCAACCCTTTCTTTTCCCAGATAACGCTCTATGAAATATTCTACCAGATAAATCACTGGTGTCAATACGATTGCCATCACCGCTTTGTAGCTGTAATTGACCAAACCAATAGCCAATACCCTTTGTATTGACCAATCTTTGCCAATATGAAAGGCAATGAACAGCACAATAAAACTATCTATGAGTTGCGAAATCATTGTGGAGCCGGTAGCCCGCAACCAAACACTTTTTTCTCCTGTTAGCTTTTTGATTTTATGAAAGACCCAAACATCTACCAATTGGCTGATGAGAAAAGCACAAATACTACCCACAATAATCCACATTCCTTGACCCAATACAGCACCAAATGCTGTTTGCATATTGGGTATCCCTGCTTGCTGCATACTGCCTACCCAAAAAGATTGTTCCGCAGGTACACCCAATGCCAAATAAAACATCACAAAAGCATAAGCTATTAGTGAAACCGCTATCCAACTAATCCGTTTTACGGCTTTGGGTCCATAATATTCATTCACGATATCCGTCATCACAAATTCTAAAGGCCAAAGCAAAACACCGCAAGTAAGCGTGTAGGTCAATCCATCTTCGCCCAATAGCGAAAAGGGATGAACATCAAGACCTAAAAGTGTTTCGAGTGAAAATAATTTACCACCGATACATTCAGCAATTAAGGCATTGGCTACAAAAAATGCTACCATAAATACAAATAATTTTGCCGATTTGTCTTTCAAGAATTGGTGCATTAGCGTGTAATTTTGCCCTAAAATAGTGCAGATAATGCGGAAAGTGCATAGCTTTTTAAAATGAAAGCATTACTTATTTACATTGATTTGTCCCAATAGTACAATAATGTTCTAATTTCATTTTGCTTTCTTACTTTTGTACCAATAAATAACGCTGAAAACAATGGATACTAAAACGCTTACATTTGCGGAAAAAATAGCCAAAGCAGGCGATTTTTTGCCGATTAATGGTACAGACTATATCGAATTTTATGTCGGCAATGCCAAGCAGGCAGCTCATTATTATAAAACAGCTTTTGGGTTTCAGTCTTTAGCCTATGCTGGTCCCGAAACTGGAGTAAGAGATAGAGCCTCCTATGTGTTGCAACAAGGTAAAATCCGTTTGGTGTTGACCACCGCACTGAACTCTGAAAGTGCTATTGGCGAGCATGTGAAGAAGCATGGCGACGGCGTTAAGATATTAGCACTTTGGGTGGACGATGCCTACGATGCCTACGAGCAAACAACAAAACGTGGTGGAAAATCTTACCAAGAACCGATTACCATCAAAGATGCAAATGGCGAAGTGCGCCTGTCGGGAATCTATACCTATGGCGAAACGGTTCACATATTTGTAGAACGTAAAAATTATACCGGCCCCTTCATGCCGGGTTACGAAAAATGGGACAGCGACTACAATCCAAGCGATTGTGGTTTGTTGTATGTCGATCATTGTGTGGGCAATGTGGGTTGGAACAGAATGTTGCCTACTGTAAAATGGTACGAAGATGTGATGGGTTTTGTAAACATTCTTTCCTTCGACGACAAACAAATCAACACAGAATATTCTGCCTTGATGAGTAAAGTGATGAGCAATGGCAATGGATTTTCTAAATTCCCGATTAACGAGCCTGCCGAGGGTAAGAAAAAATCACAGATTGAAGAATACCTCGATTTTTATGAAGGAGAGGGCGTGCAACATATAGCAGTAGCCACTAAAGACATTATTAAAACAGTAACCGAATTAAAATCGCGCGGTATCGAATTCTTGAGTGCGCCACCTCATGCCTATTACGAAATGCTTCCCGAACGTGTTGGTAGCATTGACGAGGACATCAAAAAACTGCAAGCACTCGGTATTTTGGTGGATAAAGATGAGGAAGGTTACCTATTGCAAATTTTTACCAAACCCGTAGAAGACCGCCCAACCTTGTTCTTCGAAATTATTGAACGCCACGGAGCACAAAGTTTTGGTGCTGGCAATTTCAAAGCACTATTTGAAAGTATCGAGAGAGAACAAGCCAAAAGGGGCAATCTTTAAGACCTTCTTAATCAAATAAAAAATGCCACTTAGTACTAAGTGGCATTTTTTATTCCGTTCTTTTTTATTTGTGATTATCTTCGCTCCACATCAGACAACTATATTTTATTTTTAATGAAACTTCAACTTAAAAGACCCATTGTTTTTTTCGACCTCGAAACAACAGGTACAGACACCGCCAAAGACCGAATTGTAGAATTAGCCTTTGTAAAAATAAATATGGATGGTAGTCGTGATAAATATATCAAACGCATCAATCCTCAGATGCCCATACCTGCCGAATCTTCGGCTATACACGGCATTTATGATGCTGATGTGGCAGATGCCCCTAGTTTTAAACAAATAGGCCGCGAGCTGAATGATTGGATAAAAGGTTGCGATTTTGGAGGCTATAATGCAGCACGATTTGATTTGCCTGTATTGGCTGAAGAGTTTTTGCGTTCGGGTATTGAGGTAGATTTTACAGAACGTGTAATGGTTGACGTGCAACAAATATTTTTCAAAATGGAACAACGCACATTGAGTGCGGCATTGGCATTTTATTGTGGCAAAACTATCGAAAATGCCCATAGCGCCGAGGCGGATATTGATGCTACTATAGATGTGTTCGAAGCCCAGTTGGAACGTTACGACGACCTGCCCAAAAACACTTTGGGAATTCAAGAATTTACAGGCTCGAATGACTGGGTGGACTATGCTCGCAGAATGGTCTTAAAAGCTGGTGAACCTATTTTTAATTTTGGCAAACACAAAGGACGAAGCGTCAAAGAAATTTTTGAAAAAGAACCTAGCTATTATGATTGGATGATGAATGCGGATTTTGCACTCCATACCAAACAGAAAATTTCTGAAATACTCAATGAGATGAAATTGGGTCGCTTAAAGAATAAATAAAAACACTAGTATTATTTGCTAAAAATATGAGAATATAGGTTTTGCTTGTTCGTAGCCAAAACAAATTCGTTATTTTGCTTTCCTATTTTAAAAATCAGCATTGGACAAACTTGTAATTATACCAACTTACAACGAAAAAGAAAATATCGAAAAAATCATTCGTAAAGTGATGTCGCTCGATGGGCGTTTTCATGTGTTGATAGTAGATGATGGTTCGCCTGATGGAACGCCTGACATTGTTCGTGTTCTCCAGAGCGAATTTTCCGAAGCCTTACATCTTGTCTGTCGTACAGGCAAATTAGGTCTGGGTACGGCTTATATTTTCGGATTCAAATGGGCTCTTGAACGTGGATATGAATTTGTCTTTGAGATGGATGCCGACTTCTCTCATAGTCCTGATGATTTAATTCGATTGCACCATACATGTGCTCAAGAAGGGGCGGATGTAGCTGTTGGTTCGCGTTATGTGCGAGGTGGCAAATTAGTCAATTGGCCTTTGGTGCGCAAAATCATTTCGAAAGGAGGTGCATGGTACACCAAAATCATTACTTGGATGCCAGTGCAAGACCCTACAGCGGGGTTCGTATGTTATCGCAAAGCTGTATTGGAACAAATACCCCTTGATAATGTTCAATTTGTGGGATACGCCTTTCAGGTAGAAATGAAATACCGCGCATGGAAACTGGGATTCAAAATTAAGGAAGTCCCTATTACCTTTATTGATCGCATAGAAGGCATATCCAAAATGAGTTCGAACATTGTCAAAGAAGCCATGCTGGGGGTATGGAAAATGCGTAATTTTTAAGAAATAAGTATTAGTAAAAATCCCCTCAACATTTTTTTGTTGAGGGGATTTTTTTTGCTTGTTGATGGGCTACGCTCAATGCTTAAGTTTCAACGCAAGCAAGGCAGCAATCAATTTTTGTTAATATTTTTCTTGTCGCCTTTCTTGAACACTATTGTTTCTAAAACTATTGTTGTACCAGTAGCCATAAAAAAGGTAACAATTATGTTTCTTAAATTATAAATTGGAAATTGATTTAAGAACCCATTTATGCAATAACCTACTAAATAGCAGGTTCACAACTATCCGAACTAATTTTTAAGAAAAGTCCCATTATCTTTAGTTTATAACAACGAAAGATAATTTATGGGACTTTTCAAGAGGAATAAAAATAATAACTGTCCGTAATTGTAAACAAAATTACTTACCTTAGCGGTATGAGATTATCAGAA
>JASGCQ010000068.1 GCA_030054025.1 Phycisphaerales bacterium
CATGCGGGCATCGGTGCTTCGAAGGGCGTTGATCCAAGCGTTGCCAGAGTAGAGAGCAACTTCGATTTTTTAGGCAATGGCTAATCTGATACTTTACCGATTATCATGATTATCCGATGTGTTTCATAATTCAACTGTTTCAGCGATTAGGCTGTCTCTAATAACGAGCAAAAAATCTGCACTATCAATACTTTTAACATAAAATACCCAGTCATTCATATCAGATAAATTTGAAGAAAGAATAATTTTATTGGCACTCAAAATACTATCTACTTCATTATTTTTTAGTTCTTTTAAAAGGCTACCGCCTTTACATCTTTTGTAAATAAACATTATCTCACTGTCAATTTCTTTACCTCCATATCCTTTAATTTTAAAATACTTAAAACGTGAAGCAGAGTCAGGCAATGTAGCCTTTTCTATTATTGCATTTTCAACCCAATTAGTCTTGTCGTTATATAATTTCGGTTTATTATTTTCTCTACTTCTTGACATAGTAATAAATAACAAAACAAGTCCACCTACAAGTCCAATAATACCCTTACCAAGCATAGATAAATAGGCACGATTAGAAAGGATAGTTAAAAATGATTTTTTCTTCTCCATAATTTTTAATTGCTATTAGAATTACTTGAAGCCTTATCCTCTAATTCTTTGACTGCTTCTTGTTTTGCATTTCCAATGGCTTCTTTAATTTTATCTTTAACATAAGCAGCAGGCGCACCAGCCGCAGATGTTCCAAATGGACGGTCAACTTTATATTTTTCCATAAATGCTTTGTCTTCACTTTTAGCTAACTCTACACCTTCTTTATGCCATTTTTCAAGTTGTCCCTTGCTAAAAGTCATACCATCCACCTCATCGAAAACTAAAATCCCCTGCTTCATTAAAGTTTGACCTGCCTTTTGGTCTAAGTATAATTGATAGTAATCCGTATTTTTAAATTCCTGTAACATTTCTAATGTCAAGGATGCGCCAATTCTATTTAATTCAACCAATACAGCACCAGCTTTACCTGCTGTAGGTTCATATTGATTACCATCACCGGCTCCAAATTTTGAAGTGCCTAAACGACCCTAAAACCAAATTAACCAATTAACGAGAAAGCAGTAGAACATAAAAAATATAAATTCAAGCAAATAGAATTGACTTGTTTTTTTGTAGAAATTATCCTTTGTTATTTTATTTACGATGTAATTAATTAAAAACAAGAATAAAACAGCAATTATACTGATAATGATAGACCATATAAACTTGCCTAGTATAAATCGAAAAAGGTTATTCTTCAATTCATAATTTACCCTGTATTCACTGGTGATTGCTACTGCACTACCCAAGTACATTAGCCTTAGCAAAATAGCATTAACTAAAACAATAAAAATGCTACCTATTGTTCTATTTGAAAAGTTCATTATTAAGGATTTGCTTTTTTAGTGTCTTTAGGTGTGGAATAAGAGCCATCTGTAGTTAAAGTACCATCAGAGTTTGAATAGGTATTATTGATTGTTCCAGATTTTTTAGCTTCACTCATCATATCGTTGAATTTTTTCAACGCTGATTTATCAACAGTACCTCCATGAGAATATTGAACCCCTTTACCTTTTAAAATTACAGAATTAGTTACACCTTTTAAAGGTATTGCGGGCGAAACAGGATCATCTTTATAATGAATTTGATTAGCCGTTATATTTGATGGGGATGAAAATTCATCTGCTTCGTCTGGAGATAAATATAAAAGTGACTTTATATAATTATTGGGGCTTCCTGCTAGACCAAGCCTTCCTGACATATAATCAGCCATACCTGCTGAAAAGGCTCCCCCTTCACTATGAGATACAAATTGTATTCCTTCTCCATCTGCCATTCCCGAAGTCAATTCTTCAAAATGATCTTTAGCATATTGTATGCCCATACCATATCTATCAGAACCACTTTGATCTCCTCCATATGACGATGAAGCATCAATGAAAACATTTGTTTCTTTTTTATCAACTTTTAGAAATGATCTAACATCACTAATAAAAGATGGACTAAAGTAGTCCCAATACTCTTTACCACCTGACGGTGGACTTAAATTGACTAAATTAGTTATACTGTTAAAATAGCCATTTACAAAAATCACCCTTTGACCATCGGGGTCAGTAGCATTAGGAAATGTATTTAAAGCATAAACATAGGGACTTACTGAAGGGTAATTTGCAGCTAAATTATCAGTTTTTGGCGTTCTTATAATCCTAGTATCAAGATGTCTATCCCCCATATCAACGAAGTTTCCTTTACCATAAACCTCATCATCTTTTTGCTGTCCTTGCATTCCCATTCTGCTCCATGAGTATTCAGTATTCCTACCTGGCATCATCATACCGCCGGGGTAATAATCGGCGGTAGAGGCAAGGTCGGCAGACCAGTGGTCGTACTTTGTTGGGTCAGAAGTGAGTGTCCCCGTTCCAGTCTTCCTATCTAAGACAGTAGCCAAAACATTCCCTAAATGGTCGGTCATTTCATAATATCTACGCCCTAAGGTACGGGATGTTTTCCATTCGTACAAGTAGGCATTGGCATATAGCCCGGGGGCGTGTGGGTCTTTTTGGGACAGTATCCGTACTCAAGGAGTCGGTAAAAGGGATGTCGGGCTTGGGCTATTGGGCTGTAGCCAATTGGTCGGCGAAGGGTGGCGTTCCAGTAGGCTCAGGAGATATTAGTTTTCCGATAGCGGCTGCAATTAAGCTCAATAATGGCAGTGCTTTTGCTGCTTCGAGCTTCACCATGCTCAAGGGTATTTTCAGAACAGATACATTCGTGTCTCCAATTTCGGCTATCAATAGCAGCAATATCGTGAGCAGCACTTACAAAACATACAAAGATTCGGCACTGACCAGCCGCAATGCGCATTTTGTTGCTTCAATAGATGCAGATACTTTTAGGGTCACAGTATTGGTATGGAGCAAAGATACTTTACCCTCAAAAGGGGCTATACACGAGCAATCACGAACACAAGTGCTAGTTTATCCTAATCCAGCTACAGATTTACTGCAAATTCAAGCTGTAGAAATAGGCAGCAGTATTGCACTCTTTGATATCAGCGGTAAACTAGTGAAGCAGGAAGAGGTACACACCAACAATATGAGTATTGATATCAAAGATTTAGCTTCGGGTTTGTATCAACTCAGAATCACTTGTAAAGACGGACGAACCGGAACAGCTCAAGTGAAGAAGGAGTAAAAGCCCTTCAAGAAAAAAACAACTAATCAAAGCCATCGCATTTCGCTTGCGATGGCTTTTTTGCAAATTAATCATCTTTCTTTAACGCTAATGAAGGATATTTGAATCATTAAAAAGAATGGTAGCACATGGCCGGCAGAAAAAATAAGAACAACAAAGCAAATCAAGGCAATCCGAATAATAGAAACTATGCCCGCAATGGCGGTGCAAAAGTGATAACCCTAAGTGGTGTCATAGATGTGAGCAAGGGAGGTATGGCTTTTGTGAGTGTAGAAGGTGTAGAGCGCGATATCATTGTCTATCCCGAAAACCTCAATACCGCACTCAAAGGCGATATCGTACGCATAGAAGTATCTATAAAGAAAAACCAAGGCAGCAGAAGAGTAGAAGGTATTGTGAAAGAAGTATTGGTACGCAAACAAAGTGAATTTGTAGGTCGATTGGAAGTAAAATCCAATTATGCCTTCTTGATTCCCGACAATGATAAAGTGCCCGTAGATATTTTCATTCCTTCGGATAAATTGAATGGTGGGCAAGACGGCGACAAAGCGGTAGTGAAAGTCATCGAATGGCGAAAACAAAAAAATCCATTAGGCGAAGTATTGCGCATCATCACCAACGAGAGTGTGAACGAACAAGCCATGCAAAACATCTTGAGCGAAAGTGGCTTCCCGCTTCATTTCTCCGACGAGGTAATGGAAGAAGCTGCGCGAATATCAGATATATTGGATGCCAAAGAAATTACCAAAAGAGAAGATTTCCGAGCGACACTCACCTTCACCATAGACCCTGTGGATGCCAAAGATTTTGACGATGCTATTTCGATAAAAGCTTTGGATAATGGCTATTACGAAGTAGGCGTACATATCGCCGATGTGAGCCATTATGTGCATCCCGATACAGAATTGGATAAAGAAGCATTTAACCGATCCACCAGTGTCTATCTGCCCGATAGAGTATTACCCATGCTACCCGAACATTTGAGTAATCAATTATGTTCCTTACGACCCAATGAAGAGAAATTTACTTTTTCCGCCATTTTCAATATCAACACCAAGGGACATGCCAAAGACTACCGCTTAGGCAAGACAATGATTAAGTCGGACAGAAGATACAGCTACGAAGAAGCGCAGGAAATTATTGAAGGTAAAAGCGGCGATTATGAAACAGAAATTCGTATCCTCGACAGTATTTCCAAAGCCTTGCGCAAACAGCGTTTTGACAATGGTGCTATCAATTTTTCGAGCAGCGAAGTCCGTTTTAAACTAGATGAAAATGCAGTACCCATAGGTATTGTAGTAAAAGAGAGCAAAGATGCACATAAGCTCATTGAAGAACTCATGCTGCTCGCCAACAGATATGTAGCCACTCATGTGAGTCAGGTGATGTATAAAGACAAACCGCTCCCCTTCCCCTACCGCATACACGACCAACCCAACGAAGAAAAACTAAGTTCCTTTGCTTCTTTTGCAGCAAAATTCGGTTACAAAATCAGCCTCAACTCTCCTGAAAGCATCGCCACATCTTTTAACGAAATGCTACGCAATGTTCAAGGCAAGCCCGAGCAACATGTGCTGGAAACCTTGGGTATCCGCACGATGAGCAAAGCCATCTACACTACCGAAAACATTGGGCATTATGGTTTGGGCTTCGACGATTATTGCCATTTCACCTCACCCATTCGTCGTTATCCTGATGTGTTGGTACACCGAATTTTGTTTGATGTCTTGAACAAAAAAATACAACCCATAAAAGGTTTGGAAGAAATGTGCAAGCACTGTAGCATACAAGAGCGCAACGCCATGGATGCCGAACGCAGCGCTACCAAGTACAAGCAAGTAGAATTTATGCAACAATTTGTGGGCGATGTATTTGAGGGAGTTGTCTCTGGAGTCGCAGCCTTTGGGGTATTTGTAGAGACCATAGAGCACAAATGCGAAGGCGTGTTGCCTGCCAACGATTTACTGGACATTGACCGTTTCGAATTTTCGGAAGAAGAATATGCGCTCGTAGGTCGCAGTACAGGCATCCGCTTTACGATTGGCGACAAACTCAAAATCAAAGTCGTTCGCGCCGACTTGGGTAAACGTCAAATAGATTTTAGCCTAGCCGAAATGCCCGAACAAAAAGAAAGAAAATCCTTAAGTAAAGGGCGAGCGGCAAAGAAGAAGAACTAATCATGTCGGGATGATCGAAGACGAAGCCTGTCAAGCGTTTGAACAGACTAGCAGGAAGGTAAAAATACTCATCCTAATTTATGTTATACCCATTCGACAACTAAACAACACGAAATATTATCTCCCCACCCTTTGGAGAGGGGGAGAAGTCAATTATATACAAAATAGTTGCCTAATTGGTATTGCTCGCTCAAAAAATACTTTCTTGGACTTGCGATGATTTTGTGAGTATGCTGGCAAATCCAAGATTGTCAGATTGTCTATTGGCTTTTTCCAGAGCAAAACACCTCAATAATAATGCCTAAAATCAATCCTAGATTGATCAATCAGTTCTAAAAATTATCTATGATTTGGAACGGTTTCAAAGCTGTTACATTCATTTGCTTCATTTTAGCAAAACGATTTTCTGTGTCGTTTGATATAATCCATTCATGATGAGTTTCGGCAATCATTTTTTTATGCTCAACCGTAATTCCTTTCCATTCAAAGTCAACATTCACTTTTATTGTATTGTCTGTATTATTTCGTATTTCAAGGTTCTTATATTGATGGGTACTTGTCTTCAGTTTAGATTGAGTAGATTGAATCCAAGACTTGAAATTTTCAAAATCCGAGATTGTTTCTCCAGTGCTCAGATGGAGGATAAATTTCTTGTCTAATAACTCTTTAAACCTATCTACGTTTGGGCATTCCATCAAATATAACCAATAGTGCATAAATGATTTTGCTCTGTTTTCGGTATATGCTTCCTCAAATTTAAAGTCTTCTATAATTCCTGTGGGTTGTAGGTTAAGCATTTTAAAAATGGGTAAGTCGTTTTCTCTTTCTTCTAAAATAGCTGAATAATGTATCGTATAGCTGTACTTGCTATTATCCGGTCTTATGTTTTGATACAAAATATCAGCTTCTAAAGCAATGTCTCCATTGCCCAATAATTTCACTTCGGTTTTTTGAACGTGATGTGCATTTTGCCAGTTGGTAAACACACTCAAGCGGTCTTCTAATCCTTCCTTTCCTTTAGTGGTTCCGTTTTGAGAAGTAATTTCTACTTCATCACTCAAAATGCCTTTTTGATTGGCAATAGTGTTGTTTGTAAAAGGCACTTCGTAAACCTGATACCAGCGGTGGTATTGAGCTAATACCGAATGTGTAATTTGTTCTAAATTGAAAAGATTGTCCATTTTATTTTACTTGTTTTTATATAGTACAATACTAAGCCTTTATGCTCACAACTAAAATTAAAAGTAAAAGTAGCCCCTTTACAGATAAGCTGCCTTGTAGCATTCAACCGAACACTCAATACCCAAAAGCCTCCACACAATGGCGGGGAGCTATAAATATGAATCTAATGGAGCGGATACCAGTGCCTACATACTATTTGTGTTTTTAGTGGATGCCCTTCAGCGCATCGTTTACAATTGACGTTCAAAATGCTTTTTGGCAAAAGCATGCTTTTCATTGTCTGTCATCTTATCGGCCGATACGACATCAATGGTAATATCCTTAAAATGAGTATTCTTACTGAGGTAATTGTGTAATTCTCTTTTGGCATCAGTAGGGCCAAACAGTAGTACATGGTTGTAGTCCAAAATATGCTCGGCTATGGATTTGTAATAAGCTTCTTGCATTTGTTGTTCCTTATTGTGCATAAGGCTTTCACTTTTTTTCAGGGCTTCTTCCTTGTTCTCAGAGTTGAAGTTGGACTGTATAGAGCTACCTTTATTGTCGCTTCTTAAATCAATGAGTTGAGCTGCTGAATGATCCATCCAGACGGCTAAGTTTTTTGTCGGGTTCATATTTTTTGTCGTTTTTTGAATGTGTATGGAATGCCTAATGTCTTTTCTTGCTGCTGGTTGTGCCTTACTCAACGATAGGAAGCTAATTCATCGAAGATTTCCGCTTCTTTTTCGTCTAAGAGTAAATCTTTTACAGCAATAATCATTGCTTCGTTGGAGGTGAATAAAGCTCTGTTGAAGTTGATGACCGTTGTGGTATCAATGCCTACCAATGGGCTGCTTTGTGCCGCTTGGTAAAAATTGTTGAGTGCCGATCTGTAATTGTCTTGAATAGCGTGGAGTGCTTTATACAGCTCATCATGGTTTATTTTTTCCTTTTGCTCCATCAAATGGTTGAGTAAGCGGTACATCCTTTCGGTTTGTTTTTGACGCAGGGTATATAAATCGAATTTGATGTTTTGAGAAGAGCGCAGCAGATTGAAAATATTGCTTTTAATATCTTTTAAACTTTTTACAGAATAGAGTGCGCTGCGCACCGAAGCTGCTAATTGATTTGCTTCGATGATGGAATCTCCTTGCAGTTTGCTTCTGAGCGAGAGGTAAAAAAGTTGCAATTCGCCTTGCAAGAGTTTCAAAAAATCATATTTCTCTTCGGTGCTTTTTATCGAAAATTTTTTCTTGTTGTTGAAGCGGTTGAAATCGGCATTTTGCTCCAAGTAGCTTGTCCCTATAGACAATTGTTCTAGGTTCAGCAGCATACAATTGTGCAAAAAATAAGCTGCTTCTCGCCTTAATAAGTCCAAAGCCGTTTGCGGTTCGGCTATGCTGGCATTGCCTATATAGGCGGCAAGCGCGGTGTTGTTGTCTTTGAAAAAATTTTCCAGAAATGAAACAAAAGGCTGGAGCAAGGGTAGAAAAAGTAAGATGCTGCCAAAATTGATAAGGCTGGAAAAGGTAACTAGAGCGATCAGTGGGTTGCTTATTTTAAAGATGTCGCTGATTAAATGGAGGATAGGCTTCAATAAGATAAAGGCAAAAATGGTGAGGAATATATTGAACAACAAATTGCCCAACACCACTCTTTTTTTGTTTGCAGTACCTCCAATGCCGCTCAGTAGCAGCTTGACGGTTGTTCCCGTTTCTGACCCAAGTACAATGACTGCCGCAACCGGAAAGTTCACTGCACCGCTGTGCAAAGCCGTAAGGGTGAGTGCCATCGTTACGGAACTGGATTGTACGAGAATCGTAATCAGAAACCCGATACCCAAAAAAATAATTAAGGGCATCGAGGCGTATTGGGCAAAGTTGAAATGCTGCACCTGCGTTTCCATAGCCGTTTGCATAAAAGAAAGCCCAATAAAGAGTAAACCAAATCCAAATAAGAAATAGGAAAAATATTGGATGGATTCTCTTTTGCCCCACACGATGAGCAGCAGACCGCCTATAAACACAGCGGGGTAGGCTAATACTTCAATATTTGTTTTGAAGCCCAGCGTGGCTACCATCCAACTGTCGAGCGTAGTGCCTAAGTTGGCACCAAGGATAATGGCAAAGGCATTTTTGATGCTAAATACTCCTGCACCCACAAATGCCAATACCATCAGCGAAACCATTGAACTGCTTTGCAATAGACCCGTAATGATTGCCCCGCCTGCCACTGCGCCAATTTTATTTTTGCTCATTCGCTGAAGAAAGAGCTTAAAATTTCGTCCAGATAGATTTTTTAAGGACTCCTCCAACAAATACATGGCAAACAAAAACAAGCCAATTCCGGCACAGAGCTTTAAGAGTACGATGATGCTGCCCATAATGATATGCTGCTCCTTGTTTTATGCGCCTATTTACTGCATTTTGATAAACAACTTTTCCTTCACTCTTCTTACTTTTTTGAGCTTAACCAAATAGTCGTTTGCTGCATCTCTATGCCCCAATGCCATTAATACGACACTGCGTAATCCTTTTTGTTTGAGTTGCAAAAGCTCGTCAAGTTGGGCATTGTCAAATCCCTCCATTGGCGTACTGTCTATCCCTTCCTCGGCAGCAGCCACTAAAGCTACTCCTAAGGCAATATAAGCTTGCCTTGCATGCCACATAAAATTGTCGCTATCGCTTTTTTTAAGCAGAGGCGTAATATGTCCTTTCAGTTCTTTCAGGCTATCAACAGTTACCTTTCTGGTATCGGCTATTTCTTGCATAAAAGTGTCAACTTGCTTTTCGCTCAACTTATCCCATGCCGCAAACACCAGCAAAGCTGAGGCTTCTGTTATTTGCGGTTGCATCATAGCAATGGGTTTTATTTTCGACAGTAATTCTTTATTTTCGATTACCAGAATGGAATAGGGCTGTAGGCCGAATGAAGAGGGCGCCTTCGAGATGGCATCTAATATGCTGTCCATTTTGTCGTTCGGTATTTTTTCGCCATTCATTCTTTTGGTGGCGTATCGCCAATTGAGTGCGCTAATGATAGACATTTTTTTATTACTTTAAGTGTGAACGTAAAAGCCAGGCCATTTTTTCGTGTGTTTCCATAACTCCAGTGATAAAATCGCTGCTGCCTAGGTCGTGAAAATCATTGGCAAAAGACTTGATGTGTACGCGCAAGATGATGATGATACTTTCATGGTCTTCCAGCAATGTTTTGATAAAACCTTGACTATCGTTTTTTTCTCTCGTTTGCTCGCTAAGATGCGTAAGACTCAAATAGGATTTGAGGCTGGTAGGTACAAAATGACCTATTGAGCGAATACGTTCGGCTACACTATCCATTAGCTCATCTATTTGTCCGAACTGGTCTTCGAAAAACTTGTGCTTGTCACAAAAGTCTGCCCCTTCGATATTCCAATGTGCATTTTTAGTTTGTATATACAGCACGGTTTCGTCGGCCAATATTTTACCCAATTCGTGCGCTACTGCTGCCCGATTACTGTCTATAATTCCTATTTCTGTTTTCATGATTTTTTATTTTTGCACGAGTGCTTGTTTGATTTGCTTGTCTGTTTTTTTTACGATTCGTTTAATTGATTTTTTAATCACTTTTTCGATTTTGACGTTCAGGTCAGATTTATTGTCTTTTAAAACTTTATGCACTGCTGCAATGAGTTTTTCTTTGAGCGGCTTGATAACCGATGCCTTTATTGGCGGGGTGCTTTTCTTGTCCATAATTTGATTATTTAATTGTGATGATTGCTTGTAGTGTAATTTTAGTTTTGATTGAATTGGCTATGGCACAGGCTTTCTCGCTCATTTCCAACACACGTTTGGCTTTGGCTGCGTTTTGCGTAGTCGGGATTGTGAGCGTAGGTTTTAATATAATTTCTGTTACTGAAAATTTCCCCTCTACTTTTTCTATCTTACCTATTGCATTACTTTCAAAACTGATGAATTCCATTTTTGAATTGTCGGCTACTAATAAGAAGGTGGACATCAAACAAGAGTTTACAGAGGCTACAAACAAATGTTCGGGCGTCCATTTTTCCTTTATCCCATTGGAAAATTCAGGAGGAGTTACTACTTCGATGGTTGCTGCGATGATGGGTGAACTCAAAGTACCTTTTGTGGCAGCATCCCATAGTAAATTGACTTCGTAATAATGTGTTTCGTTCATGGCAATTGGTATGTTCGTTGAATGCTTGAAATGTCAAATCCTTTGTTCTTTATGCGAGCAAGAATCTCTTGGTAAAGATTCTCTTTCATCGTAGCAGTGCGACACAGTATCCACAGGTATTTTTTATTGGGATGCCCCACTACGGCATAGCTATAATCCTCTGCCAAATCAATAATCCAATATTTGCCTCTGAAAGGCCAAAAGAATTGCACCTTTAGTTTGGCATTACTGCTCCGATCTTCTACAAATGCTTTGCCTTTGATATAAGATTGTTTCCCGTTGAGGCTATCTTTATTACATCTGTTTTCTACAATCATATAGCCCTTATCGGTTGTGGTATATTCGGCCGTAGTGCCATTGCATCCTTTCTGAAAACGTTGGGGCAGAGAAGCTATCTCATACCACTTACCTGCATATTGTTTCAAATCGACATAAGGAACGGTTTGCAGGGGCTGAGGTTGGGCTATGGCTATTTGCATAGAAAATAGAATGCTGAGTAGTAAGTAAGGTATTTTCATGAGAAACCATTAAGCTTTAGAACAGTAATGCTACCCTTTGTTTTGAAATGGCTTAGTCTATTGTGGGGTATAAATATTCCACTGATAATTCATTGTTCACATGCCAGATACCTGGCGTGTTCCAAGCGATACGAGCTGCTTCTTCTTTCTGATACCAAGAATTGGCTATGCCACTCAAAGTTACCGTAGTGCCAGATACAGCTACCTTAATATCCGAATCTTTAATAGACCAATTTCTGCCAATAGCCTCTTCTACATCTTTTTGCTCAATGGCATTTTGTGTTTCCGATCTGATTTTGATGTTGTTGCTCACACCAGTAACTCCAGCAAGATAATGTACCGCAGTTTTGGCGGCCTCTTTTTGGTAGTGCCAAGCCAATTCGCCATCTAGTGTTACCCAGCCTTTTTCAACTGTTACACCTACTTTTTCATTGGGCACTGAATAATCTGCTTTTAAAGCACTTAATACTTCTTGAGCCACTTCTCCGTCCATTTTCGACCATGAGCTGGGGAAGCGCACTTCAATATTTTCCACCAATGCTTTGACGCCAATTACTTTTTTGGCGGCATTTTCTGCTTCCATTTTCTTGACATAGCTATCTACTATTCCAGTCAAAGAAACGACTCCGTCTTTTGCGGTTACCCCTATTTCTGCGGCATGTAATAAAGGTTCCCATTTGATGGCGTTTTGAACATCTGCTTGTAATCTTGCATTAGTTTTCATCTTTTCCATTTATTTTGATTGTGAATGAAGTTTCACAACAGCACAAAGGTGCGTATTTGTGTTGCTTAAAGCATTATACGATTACTGAAATGAATTATATAATTCATACTCTTGTGAGCTAATAGGCTAGTGGCAAAAAAAAGAAAGCCCCTTGCTCATTTCTGTTAGGAGCAAGGGGCATAGACTAGCAGGGGCTGTAAAAGCCTTACTAAACCATTGAACTGCTATTTTACGGATTCTTGTTCGCCGAAATTGTCGAAATCCAAAGCCACGACGACTTCGTTTCTTCTGCCAAATAGTTGATAGGGGGGATTGTAACCCAGAAAGCGAAAATGTCCATGATAGCGGATTCCTTTTAGCTTTAATGCTGTTTCCAACATTGCCTGATGCTTATGGATGATCGCCGTATTGGCAAAACCACCAAATTGAAGCACAGCCACATATTCGGGTGCCGAAGTTTCAATCATGATGTCTGCATTGTTGGGTTGAGGTAAATCGTCTTTATGGAAATGAGCAGGCATTACAAAAGCCATGCTTGATATAGAATCGCCAATCTCCATGTGTACGGGAGCCGTCATGGCTATTTGTTTGTTGGCACTATTACCACCAAAAATATATTGTGCCAATTTGCGAAATCCCGTGCTGCCCAAATCTTTATAAGATTTTGAAGTCGAGTTGATTTTAGCCATCAACGCAGCAGGGTAGTAACGGATTTCAAAATTTTCTTCTATACGAATCAGCTGGTACGCTTGGTTTTCTGTTTTATTGATGGCCATAGAAGTGTAGCTTTGAAATAAGATGAATAGTAAAAGGACAATACCAATGCAGATGAGCCAAATTTTCATAAGAAGATGTTTTTTTGAGCGTAGCTTGCAGCAACAAATGTAGCCTACTCCTGTTTATTATGTATTATTTTTTAGTCAATCAAAGCATAATAAGAATCAAGCTCCAAATCATTGTTTATAGCCCACATCCCCGAACGAATCCACGCAATTCGTCCTGCCTCATCGCTCTGACAAGCGGCATCTACCTTGCCTTCTAAAATAAAACTTGCTTTGGAGATGCAGGTATTGATATCGCTACTATTTGCCGACCAACTTCCAGCACTTGCCCAATCAATTTCTTGTTGTTTCGGTACATTTTCTGTTTCTGGATTAATGTCTTTTTGAAGCTCAATTACTTGGGTGGGCTTAGTTTTCATGCTGTAATAGTTTTATGTTGTAACAAAGAATTTTACAATAGCACAAAGGTGAGGTCTATTGCTGCCCAAAAATTACACCATTCAGAAAATGAATTATACAATTCCTAGTATCAGTTTGAATGACTGTTTTGTAAGGACACCAATATGCTCAATTACGAAGCTTTATATAGTAGGGTTGAAAGTCCATTTATTGGTCAATCTAGGTTCCATGAAGGGTAAGGCAAATAAATGGTCTTGCTTAGGTAAGGTTTTTGTTAAACCGCAGCTAAACCTAGTTCGTTTTCTA
>JASGCQ010000069.1 GCA_030054025.1 Phycisphaerales bacterium
CATGCATTATTCAAAGGTAGTAAATTGCGACTTAAACGCCTATACCTATTAATTAATATTGGCTGATATTTTGGCTTTATATACATTCATTGTCTCTTTCAACCAAAAATCATTGAAAGCGATACCGATACTTGAAGCATTTACACGCACATCGGCAAATTGTTCTTTTTTAAGTGGTAGTCCATCATCATCCGTACTGATCCATGCTATATTTTTCACACTATCAATTACTAAAATAGTAATTTCCGAAACTTCATCAGCTTTAACACGAAGTACGTATTTACCATCTTCTTTTGGCTTTTCTTTGAAATAGGCATAAATGGCTCCTTTACCAGCAACACCACCATAAAGCACATTTGTTGCATCATCGTACTTGAATACAGCAGGGCCGAAAGTATCTGTATTGACCAACCATTTATTACTATCCGGAGTATAAACCGGATCGGTATAGGTTTTAGAACAAGAGGCAATAAGCAGGGTAATGACTGCAAAAAGGGAAATGTGTAATTTTTTCATCATTGTTGTTTGAAAGGAGATAAATGACTTGAAATCAAAAATTATTTGCGAACGATATAGGCTGAAACTTTTACGGTGTCTTTTATTATTCCCGCATTTACCATTTTAATATCGTTCATTATGAGGGTATATGCACCATTATTCACTTGAACAGTTAGGAATGCGCCGTTATTATCAATGCTATTATAAACAACGTTGCCATTCAGCACAGCCCTTACTGCCACATCACTGTTTGTATAGGCTACATCATTTATTTTGAAATCAGCACTGGCAATCGGCAAAGATTTAAAAGAAAAATCAATCGAAGAGCCATTGGCATCGGCAGCCGAAATATAGTTGCTTGCAGCAGACAGTGTGACATTAGTGGCAGTAAATACCTTTCCTGCCATAGACCAAGTATTTTCTGTCAAGCCTACAGATTCTTTTTTACAAGATGCCACTAGCAACAAAGATGCTACGCTAAGACTATACAACAATTGCTTCATAAGAATCGAAAAATATAAATTTACTACAAAACTAACAATTAGCATTTAAAATACTACACCCTCTGCCAATTATTTTGAAACAATAGTATTTACAATTTTTATGTCTTTATAACATTTCGAATCCCATTTATAGCATTTCGCTTTCTACCTTTACACACTCAAATACATATCATTTCATTAAATGAATACTTTTCGAATTATTCTCTTCTTTGCGGTAGTTGCCTTAGCAGAGTATTATAGCTTTATTGTTTTACGTTCGGCATTGCGAAATGCTTCAAGCATATTACGCAATACCACCCTCAGCCTGTATGTTATTATAGATCTACTTTGTTGGTCAGGTTTTTTTCTTATTCGTAGCGGGTTGGTGAACTTGCCCAATGGTGTCAAAACGGTTTATATAGCTCTATCCATCGGCCTTTTAGTCAGCAAAGCACTTATTTTGGTTATCATGCTTGGCGATGATGCACGCAGAGCTATTGTATGGTTGATAGACAAAATAAAACACAAACCTGTAGATGCACCTATTACTGAAGGCATCTCACGCTCTGTGTTTTTATCTCGAGTAGCCTTAATCTTAGGGGGCGGTATTATAGTAGGTTTTATCCATGGTATTAGCAATCGTTATAAGTATCAAATCAAACGTGTAAGCATTAAGTTTCCTAATCTACCTGCATCCTTTTCTGGACTCAAAATTGTTCAAATCTCTGATTTACATACGGGTAGTTTTGACAACGTAGCGGCTGTCAATAAAGGGATTCAGATGGCGCTAGACCTCAAACCCGATATTATTTTCTTTACAGGCGATTTGGTGAATGATCGTTCTACTGAGGTAGGCGAATATCAAAAAGTATATAGCAGACTTCGCGCGCCTTTGGGTGTTTATTCTATCTTAGGCAATCACGATTATGGCGATTATGTAAGCTGGCCCAGCCCCGAATCTAAAAAAGAAAATTTAGACTTGTTGAGGCAAATACATGCAGACATGGGTTGGCGTTTGATGATGAACGAGCATATTGTATTGGAAAGAGGTACTGATAAAATAGCTGTAGTGGGGATCGAAAACTGGGGAGCAAAAGCTCATTTTCCGAAATATGGCAGCATGACCAATGCTTATGCAGGCTTGCCCGAAAAAAATATTCCTTTTAAAATGCTACTATCCCACGACCCATCTCATTGGACAGCACAGGTAAGACCTGAATATCCGGATATAGACCTTACCTTGAGCGGACATACACATGGTATGCAATTTGGCGTAGAAATTCCTTGGCTCAAATGGAGTCCTATTCAATACCTCTACAAGCATTGGGCAGGATTATATCAAGAGGGAAAACAGTATTTGTATGTCAATAGAGGTTTTGGCTTTTTGGGTTATCAAGGTCGTTTTGGGATCATGCCGGAGATTACTTTATTAGAACTCACTAGTTGATAATAGCTGTAAATGTCTGAATCTAATCAGCCTACACTCATTGTAATTGCGGGACCAACAGCAGTTGGCAAAACTGCTGTTGCTATTGATTTGGCAAAACATTTAGGAACAGAAATTTTATCGGCAGACTCTCGACAATGTTACCAAGGTATGCGTATTGGCACTGCCCAACCTAATGCCGATGAACGAGCGCAAGTCGTTCATCATTTCGTGGATTGTTATGCTCCTGAAAAAGAACTTTCAGCTGCCGATTTTGAGTGCGAAGCACTCTCTATTCTGGACACTATATTCATCAATCACCAAAGTGCAATTGTTTGTGGTGGCACCGGGCTTTATATCAAAGCACTTTGCGAGGGCTTAGATGATATGCCTAATGTTGACCCATTGATACAAACAAGAATCAATGAAGAATATGCCCAACAGGGTATTGAATGGTTGCGTAGTAGTTTGCGCATAACTGACCCTGTTTTTTTCGCTCAAGGAGAAGTAGAAAATCCTGCAAGAATGTTGCGTGCATTAATTTTCAGCTTATCCACCGGAAAAAGCATTACTGAATTCCGAACGGGTATAAAAAAAAACAGAGCTTTCCGAATTATTAAAATTGGACTCGAGTTGCCTCGTGCAATTTTGTATGAGCGTATTAATATCCGAGTAGAACAAATGATCAAAGAAGGATTGGTAGAGGAAGTACAACAACTCTTGACTTTAAAAAACTGTAAGAACTTAAATACTGTTGGCTACTCCGAAATTTTTGATTTTTTAGACGGGAAAGCAAGCTTGCAAAGTGCCATTGACAAAGTCAAACAACATAGTCGTAACTACGCCAAGCGACAATTGACTTGGTTTAAAAGAGACTTAGACTTTCAATGGTTTGCTGCTGACGAAACTAACTTAACAGAAAAAATAAGTACCCTTGTGCATTCTATTCAATAGCCATTTCATCCGTATTGTTTATGCTACATAGGTGTTAAACCTGATGAACAGCCGAACAAATTCTTTCTTAATTAAAATTTTCGGTAACAGAATGGGGGTGCCAAAGCCTCCTCCATTCTGTTGTATCAACTGACTAGAAAACTACATGAATTTCTTTTTTTCATTCAGAATACTCCATTCCGTTTTTTCTGCAACAATGGTATTCGTCAAAATACCCAAGCCATCAATTTCCATCGTTACAACATCTCCTGGTTGCAGCCATTGTACTTTATAATTAGGATCATTAAGCAATCCTGTACCATTCAATTCCAAAAAACAACCTGTACCTACCGTACCGCTGCCAATCACATCTCCAGGCAATACATCTACCCCATAAGCACAACGCTCAATGATTTCGGCAAAAGTCCAATCCATATCAGCCATATTCCCTTCACTGACAGTTATGCCATTTACTTTGCACGTCATACCGAGATAATAATTATTGCCGATATGTTTGCTTTTTGTAGGCACTTTGTATCGTTCCAACTCGTCTGGCGTTACCATTATAGGTCCTATAACGGTACTAAAATCTTTTCCTTTGGCAGGACCAAGATTAAGCAACATCTCTTCCATTTGCAAGGTGCGTGCACTCATATCATTCATAATCATGTAGCCGGCAATATATTGGTCGGCTTCGGCAGCAGTAAAATTTCTACCCTTCTTCCCAAGCACCACAGCCACTTCCAATTCAAAATCTAATTTTTGAAAATGATCGGGCATACAAACAATATCGCCTGGACCTTGAATCGCATTGTGATTAGTAAAATAAAAGATAGGATAATGGTCAAACTCTGCTATCATATCCACCTTTCTGTTACGGCGTGCCGCAGCTACATGCTGACGAAAGGCATAGCCATCGCGGCAAGAAGCAGGTTCGGGAACCGGAGCTAAAAGTTGCGCAGTAGCGTATTGAGCATCAGGTGTAATATTATTCACTCCTTTTTTTATGTCTGCTTCTGCTGTACGAGCAAGTGTACTGTTTTTATCCCAATCATTCAACATCGCTTTCATATTATTGGGCAATGCGGGATTCAGTTTGTGCATATCATAAAGATTAGCCTCTATCAAAAGTGCTAATTGTTGTTGACCATTCTTACTATAGGTTACTAATTTCATTTGTTCTTTATTTTCATTTTTTTGAAAGCACAAAGGTATTAAAATATCAGGCGTATGGCACAATAAAAAAGCACCCCTAAAAGGGGTGCTTTTCGTAAAAAATCACAAACTTTGTGCGGTATTACTATTTAGCAACAGAAAAACGCTCAGTAATTGAACCACCATCTGTAGTTATTTTAACAAGATAGATACCAGAAGCCATTTCAGCAACATTAGTTGGAACTTCGTAAGTACCCGCAGTTAAGTTTTTGGTAGCGATAGTTTTTACCACTTTACCCAACATATCAACGATTTCGATTGAAACGTTTGATTGATTTTCCAAAGTGAATTTAGTAGTCAACACTTCAGAAGCTGGGTTTGGATATACTTGAATACTGTTTACTCCTGCTGCAACTTCTTTAATTGAAACAGTTGGAAGATAAATATTTTGAGTATTTAAAACACTTTCGTCAGAACCATTAACAAGTAACACAATAGCTCTCATAGATTTAGTCGGATCAATTGTAACAGCTGGGAATGTGTATGAATAGGTCATTCCAGATGTCATTGTAGCGGGCAAGCTTCCCGCAGTACCGGTTGGACTAGGATAGATACCACGAGCAACAAAATCATATTTCATTATACTCGCAGGTACAGGATCAGGTAGTGTTACGAAATCAAATTCTTTATTTTTCATTGCGACCGCACCACCGGAATAGTAGTTAGCTTGAGAATAACCAGTTACACGATCTTCTGTAATAACTAATACAAGTCTGTAATCTGCATTTGTAGAAGCTGTTGGCTTAACATCAACTTTGATAGTAGCAGAAGTTCCAGATACTGTTGTAGTTAATACCATATCTGCAAGACCATATTTAGTGCTTTCAGTACCATATATAGTGAAAGCTTGATTTGGGTCAGCCTCCAATCTTCTGTCAACCACCATTGAAGGATATCCCCCAACGAAAGTTCCAATATATGAATCATAAGCACCTACTGTCATGCCATCACCATTGTGAACAGCAACTACGCTAACATTGTTTGGGTATTTATGGTATATCGAATCCATATATATGGCTCCTCTTGGACACCATCCGCACCAAGTTCCGGTAGCTTCTTCATACAATAATTTTTTAGTAGGCTTAGTGGTATAGCCAGCAACACGTGTGCTTAAGCTATCATTTGTTTTGACAGCATCGCCAGCTAATTCAACCCACACTTTCACAGGCACATTTGACATCGTTGGGGTAATCGGAGTTGTAAATGAAAATGAAGCTGTACCTAGTGCTGAAATAGAAGCTGATTTAGTCTCTGAAACTACTGCTCCAGTACCCACTTGGTAGTTGACTTTGTAAGATGTAACTGTAGTCGCACCATTATTCTTAACTACACCCGAAACTGGTATTGTACCCGTAGTTGATCCATACGATTGAAGTGTTCCTGAAACTGGAGTAATTGAATTTAAGGCCAACTCTATTGACGGAAGTACCTGAGTTTGTACATTGTCAATTCCAGCGAAACCTTTTGCATTACCAACGCTTCTGAAAGCTACACGTACAGATTGACCATTAAAGGCAGCCAAAGATGCACCTCTGACAGCGAACCCAACAGGAGCACAATCGAAGCTCAATAGTTTGGTAGTAAATGATGCGGCTGTTGCACCACCTGTTGTAGAAACCCAAACTTCAATCGGAGAAGCTCCTGAACTAGACATTTCATTATCGTTCCAAGTTATCGCCATTAATGCACTAGTCACATTAAAAGAAGGTGTAATTAACCATCTGTCGGCAGCAGCAGCAGGGGTGAAATATGAAGTAGTAATCATTCCAGAATCACCTGTCGCAATTGGAAACTTCGTCCAAGCAGCTGCATTCAATTTTGGTATAATCCATGCTGGCGTAATTGTTGACGCCAATACGTTCGCATCACTAATCATTGTCCAGCCAGATGGCATACCTGCGGCATTAAAATTTTCCAAAGCAAGTTGCGCATTAGCCGAGGACATGGCTAGCAACATTGCTGGTGCGAGTAATAATTTTTTCATTTTTTTATCATTTTTAGATATGCAATATAGGGATTTTTTCAATAAAAAAACATTTTTGAGTTAATTTTTGTAGTCAACTATTTATTTAAAAGCATTACCTTAGCAGCGCAATTAAAAGATTGCACGGGGTGCCCAATATACAGGCTGAGATTATACCCGCTGAACCTTGAACGGATAATGCCGTTTAGGAATCCATAAGTGAGTTAAAACCCACTGTGAACAAGCGCCTCGTTTTTTACTTACTCAATTAAAAACCAAGGTAATGGCACAACAAGTTTTCAAAAAATATATTGCTTTCTCCTTAGCAATTTTTACTGCTCTCCCTTCGAAAGCCCAAGACTCCGACAGTTCAGAAATCCCCCTAAAAATCCCCCTCGCCCTAAAGGGTATCGAAGTACGCTCCTTGCGCACCGATTCGCATAGCCCTTTTAGCAAAATCGATATCAATAAAAAGGATATTGCTGCACAAAACCTTGGGCAAGATTTGCCTGTTCTACTCCAGATGACCCCTTCTGTCGTGAGCAGCTCCGATGCTGGTGCTGGAATAGGTTATACAGCACTGCGGGTGCGCGGTACTGATGGCACAAGAATCAATGTGACCCTCAATGGGGTTCCTGTAAATGATGCTGAATCGCAAGGTACGTTTTTTGTCAATTTGCCGGACTTAGCTTCTTCTACCAGTAGCATCCAATTGCAACGTGGCGTTGGCTCTTCTACCAATGGTGCTGCTGCTTTTGGCGCAACAATGAGCATCAGCAATATGGAACAAAATGATAAAGCTGGAGGATCATTAAATATCAGTGCAGGTTCATTTAATACACAGAAATACACCATTAAAATGGGTACAGGTTTGTTGGAAAAAGGGTGGAAATTTGACGTTCGCCTTTCTAAAATAAATTCTGATGGTTATATCCAGCGTTCGGCGAGCGATTTAAAAGCTGCGCAAGTCATCGGTAGTTGGCAAATCAACGAAAAGAGTAGGTTGCGATTTCAAGTATTGACAGGTGCCGAAAAAACAGGACAAGCTTGGAATGGCGTTCCTCAAGATTCTCTGCAAAGCAATCGTCGCTACAACGGATTGGGTGAAAAAGCAGATGGTTCTTTTTACAACAACCAAACGGACAATTACCAACAGACCTACTACCAAGCTTTTATCGACCACAATTTCAACAAACACTGGACAAGCAATTTTGGTTTGTTCCTTACGCGTGGTAAAGGGTATTATGAAGAATATCGTCTTGGCGAGCAATTCAAGAACTATGGTTTAGCCAATTTCACCACTGCGGCAGGAGACACTTTCACTAAAACAGATATGGTTCGTCAACTGTGGTTGGATAATTATTATTATGGTGGTCTATATGGTTTTCAATACGCTAAAAACAAAACTCAAATCAACATAGGTGGCTCCGTATCACAGTACAGCGGACTTCATTATGGTTTTGTAAAATGGGCGCAATATGGTGTGCCTGCCGACCATAACTGGTATCGAAATGATGCCATGAAAAACGACTTCAACCAATTCGTCAAGGTACAATACACTATTATCCCAAAACTGACTTTATACGCCGATGCCCAGGTGCGTGTAGTTTCTTATTTCATGAATGGATTTAGAAAAAACCCATCCCTTAGACCATCGAGCAACTATATTTTTTTCAATCCTAAACTGGGTGCCAATTATATGCTACAAGACGAAGGTAACAAACAGCAACGTATTTATGGGTCATTGGCTATAGCCAACAAAGAGCCTAACCGCGATGATTTTGAAGCCGCTCCTACCAATTTACCCAAAGCAGAAAAACTGATTAACCTAGAAGCCGGATACGAAATCACCCGAAAAGGATGGACTGCCTTAGCAAATGTTTATTTGATGGATTACAAAAACCAACTCGTTCTTAACGGACAAATTAATGATGTAGGTGCCTATACCAGAATAAATGTGGACAAAAGTTATCGTGCCGGCTTGGAATTGGTGGCGAGTTTTCAAAGCACAAAATGGCTGAACATTTCGGGCAATGTTACTTTCTCCCAAAATAAAATTAAAAGCTTTGATGAGTACATTGACGACTACGATAACGGCAATCAAAAAGTCATTAATCATCAAAATACCCATATCGCTTTTTCGCCCAACTTGATTGCTGCGGCTAATTTTGCATTCAAACCATTTCTACATTTCAGATACAAATCCCTACAATCGCTGGAGCTCAACTTAATGAGTAAATATGTGGGTCGTCAATACTTAGACAATACGAGTGACAAAGCACGCAGCATCAGCGATTATACCCTATTCGACATTAGAACACGCTATATCTTAAACATAAAGGGAAACAGCGATTTAGTTTTCACCTTTGCTGTCTATAATGCGCTCAACAGGAGCTACGAAAACAATGGCTACAATTATTCTTATATCAGTGGGGGTACTACAAACGTGAGCAATTATTATTACCCACAAGCGGGTCGTTATTTCTTGGCTGGGATTGGTTTTACGTTTTAATTCTGGCTTATTGCTTAGGAAATTAAGTTTTGGAAATTACGTTTTGTTGATTAGGTTTGTATTACAAAAATATCTAAACATGAAAAAAATATTTCTACCTATTATGGCCTTGGTGCTTAGTACGAGTGCAGCACATGCACAAGTAAAAAAAGTTATTCTTGAAGACTTTACCGGTACTTGGTGCGGATGGTGCCCTGAAGGTACAGTTGTTGTGGAAGGCTTGTTAGCTTCTTATCCAACCACTTTTATTCCTGTAGCTTCTCACAACGGAGATGCTTTAGAAATTCCAGATGGTGCTGCAATCGATGCAGGATTAAATGTAACATCGTATCCCGGAGGGGCTGTTGACAGGAACAAATTTCCGAGTCAGGCAAAGATACCAATGAGCAGAAGTGCATGGGCTAGTTCATACGCAACTAGGGCTGCTATGACCGCAATTGTAAGTGTGAGTTTCACCAATATTAAAATTACGGGCACCACCTATTCTGCTACTATAAATGTCAAATTTACCTCATTGCCAACCGCTGGCGTTCCTTTAAAGATGAATGTTTACCTGACAGAAGATAGTGTTGCCGCTACCGGCACTTATGCACAAAGTAATTATTCCAGTGCCGTTCAGGCAGGTAAATCACCTCTTGTTGGTTGGTATCATAATGCAACACTACGCCAAGCACTTGGTGGTGCTTGGGGGTACACAGGGGTTATACCGGCAACTCCGGTAGTTGGCACAACTTATTCCAAAGACATTTCTTTCACCATTCCAGCTACATGGAACACGAAACACGTAAATGTTATTGCTTTTGTTGCTTACGACGGTTCGGCAGCATCTTTTCAAAAGGAAATTCTAAATGCTGAGCAATATTCATTAAAACAATGGAAGACAACTTCTATTCAAGAAAGTAACTTAGTTGAAGATTTGGGTACAAGCATTTACCCCAATCCTGCAAAAAACAATTCTTTTATCAAAACATCATTTACACTTAAAGAAGATGCAACAGTTACTTTACAAGTAATTAATACTATGGGACAGGTTGTTTCAAAACCATACTCTAGTTTCGAAATTGCGGGCAGCCATACCATTCAATGGAATGCGCAAGAGTACTCTAATGCCATTGCTCCGGGTACTTATTTTGTAAAGCTATCTACAGATAAGGGTGGTTATTCTGTGTCTAAATTAATTATTGAATAAAGTAAACATTCACGAAATAACAAAAAGAAACCCACGAAAATTTCGTGGGTTTCTTTATTTTATGGATTGTCTTTTTTGTGTTGCGCTACTGCATCAAGAGCCTCGTAAAATTGTGCTCCAAATTTGCGTATCAAAGGCTCTTTGAGGAATTGGTAAACGGGGACTTCTAATTTTTTGCCCAGTTTGCATGCCGGACGGCAAAGTGTTTTTCGGGGTTCGTAATTCACTAATTCGTATTCGGCTGAATTGTCAATCCTTATGGGGAATAAATGACAAGAAATAGGTTTTTTAAACTCAACCAGACCATCTCTATAAGCGGCTTCGATACCACATTTCACAATCCCAATGTTATCTGTGTAAGCATAAACACAAATCCCGCCATTGATGGTTGGTGTTACAATGCCATGTTCATCGTCTATTACATGTGTGCCTTGTCTTTCTATTTCGGCAATATACTCGGCAGGTAAGTAGGGCTTCACTTTGGGAAGAATCTCTGCAATGATTTTTGCTTCTTCTTCGGTGAGTGGCGCACCACAATCGCCATCAACACAACAGCCGCCTTTGCAACGCTCTAAATCGCAAACAAATTGCGCCTCTATCACATCATCGCTCAACAATACATTGTCTATGGCTATCATTAGTGTCCTTCGTTAAATGCCAATGCACCCAAATACCTTTCCGCATCCAAGGCGGCTGCACATCCACTACCGGCAGCAGTTACCGCTTGGCGATACATTTTGTCTTGCACATCGCCACAAGCAAATACACCTTCGATATTGGTTTTGGAGGTGCCAGGTACCGTATTGATGTAGCCTTCTTCATCCATATCAATAAAGCCTTTGAAAATACCGGAATTGGGGGTATGACCAATGGCCACAAAAAATGCACTTAATTCGATATCTTGTGTAGTGCCAGTTTTGGTATCGCGAATGCGCAAGCCGCTTACTTTTTTATCGCCCAACACTTCTGCGGTTTCGCTATTCCAATATACTTTAATATTGGGTGTACTGAGTACTCGTTGTTGCATTACCTTGCTGGCACGCATTTCATCGCGACGAACGAGCATGTGGACAGTGGTACACAATTTTGACAAGTATAAAGCTTCTTCTGCTGCGGTATCACCTGCGCCAACGATAGCCACTTCTTTGTCTTTGAAGAAAAAACCATCGCAAACGGCACAAGCCGATACGCCATAACCATTAAGTCGTTGCTCGCTCTCGAGTCCCAACCATTTTGCAGAAGCTCCAGTTGCTATAATGAGCGCATCGGCTTCTACCCATTTTTCTTCGTCAATTTCTACTTTAAAAGGACGGCTGCTCAAATCTACTTTAGTAGCCATACCCCAGCGTATATCAGCTCCCATTCTTTGAGCTTGTGCTTCAAAATCTTTCATCATCTGCGGCCCCATCACACCTTCGGGATAGCCTGGATAATTCTCTACTTCAGTAGTAATCGTCAATTGCCCACCGGGTTGCAAACCTTGATACATCACAGGCTTAAGACCCGCACGAGAAGCATAAATGGCTGCCGTGTAGCCCGCAGGACCGGAACCTATAATTAAGCAGTGAATCTTTTCTGTTATTTCCATTACTGTATTGATCTAATTTATGAAATTATTGTTCTTGATTTAAAATACATATTTGCCATCAGGCGTGTACATTACGGGAAGGCGTTTTTTGGTCACTTCAAAATAATCGTAACCGGCTTTGAGGTTGACCCAAAATTTTTGTTTCATCCCCTCTTGGCCATATTCTCTACCCAAAAAATCAAGCCCTTTTTTGTTGAATCGGGTAGGATAAATGCTGACAGGGATATAATTTTGACCATTCAACTTAGCATTGAGGCAAACTACATAAAGCTCTTGTATCACTTCATCTGTCATGGGCATACAGCCAACCGTTACACAGCCTCCATGGATATAAATATCTCCTCCAGGTTTTTTCTTGTCACCGAGCATTAAGTCGGAATAATTGGGATAATTAATCAACATAGAAAGAAAAAAATCGCTCTGAGGGTTGAAATCTTCTATAAAATAAGACCCTTCGGGTACTTGTCTGTCACCTTCGCAACGCTTAGGTCCTAATATACCGGAGAGCGCACATACATGATACAACTTGATGAGCTTGTATGGGTCGTTAGGATTTTCTCGAGCCCAAAGCTCCATCTCATTTTGAGATTTGAAGGTACGGATATAAATGTCCTTGGGCGGATAACTAAGCACCCTTGATGTGAATAATTTTTTTAGAGAATCATTGTACTTTTCATAAGCTTGCGCCACTCTCGAAAAGGAAAGCTGGGTATTATGCAAATTGGCAATATCCGTTTGCGCTTTCAGTATCGTGAAGGAACACAAAAAACAGCAAGTCAAAAAAAGTTTGAATCTATATTCAGCGGAAAATATCATGAGCTACCGATAAGTGAAGGGTTATTGAGGTTGTTGAGGTTGTTGGGTATTGATAAAAATACCTTTGTACAAAAAAGATGTACAAAGGTATTTTTTGAATGTCAAAATGTTTTCTTAAAAAAAGAAACTTATTTAACGGTCATTACTAATATTTTTTGGTTGGCGATACCGTGTGTGTTTTTTACAGTAAAGGTATAACGCTCAGTACCGATTTTTTTCAAGGTAGTAAAGGTGTGTACATAGTTGAAATTAACTTGCTCATCGCCTTTTAATTCTTGATAATAAACTGTAGTGTCGCTAGTACCCGAATAAGTTCTTACTACTTCAAATGTAGTGTTAGGACTCTGATTTTCAGCATTTGCAGCGTTAATTTTAATCATGTACCTTTTGTCTTGAACCAAGGTAGAATCGGCAGTGATATAATCGATACCCGAAACAAATTGCAATACAGGTTTGTTTCCCAGTGTAATTGTTTTTACACAAGAAGAGAAACCAAAAATTAAGAGTACCGAAGCCAAACAGGCTATGAATAGAGAACGATTTTGCATTTTATAGTTATAATTTTCGCAAGCTAAGGTAATGAAATTATTATTGAAGAAACAATAGCTGGACAAATAAGCTTTATTTACTCTTACTATTGCCCAAGATAAATTTCACAATAAGGGTGGCTATTGGACCACCCTTTCCCAGTTTTGCTGCAACTAAAGAAACAACATTGATAGGAACAAAAGTAGCGATTATGTCGGACAGCCGATATTTACC
>JASGCQ010000070.1 GCA_030054025.1 Phycisphaerales bacterium
ACAAAAAAACCTATTGACGGTCATTAGAAGATTATAGCCTATTGAATTTTTTGGGTTTATCAAATTTCTAACACTTCTTTTTTTAGTGAAAAGATTATCGCATTTAGCTCAACCACAATTTCGATTCTTCTTTTAACTTTTAGTCAATTAGAAAATGCGAAAGACTATAAGTTGAGAGCAAATCAATTTCATGATTGCGCCTTAAAACTTTCAGAAAAATATAACGAGTTAAGAGCTTTTAAAACATTTGAAAACACTTCCGAATTAGAAAAAAAAGCGTTTTCACAAAAAATCGGTATGGAGTATCAAAGTATTTTAGGACATTTTACTAATCACGAGCCAATTGACTATGCTCTTTTTAAAGCACAGAACTATCAATATTTTGAAATGGCAAAATGGGATTCTATCGTAATAAAATTTAAGTATTACATTGACACAAAGTTGATTTATCATTCACTTATATTAGTTCCTCCGATTTTAGTGTTTTCACTTAACTAGTTTTATTAACACAACAAAACTATTTGTGCTAAATCCTCATCTCCCCCTGCGGTGCATACCTCCCCTGTGAATAAGCTACACCATTTTCAACTCGCATCAACACATCCACATCATGGGCAAAGGTTCTGCCGCCACACACGACCAGCTGTTCAAGCAATTGAAACAAAATTTCCCCTTAAAATATTTTTTGGGTGATAATGAAAATGCCATCAAAATACAAATCTACTGTGTGCTGATAGTCAATCTGCTACTAGCTGTTATCCAAAAGCGGTTAAAGCGTAAATGGGCATTTTCCAATTTGGTTAGTTTTTGTAAAATACATTTGTTCAACTGTATTCAGCTAATAAAATTTTTAGAAAACCCCGAAAAAGACTGGATAATAGATGCCGAACCGATAGAACAGCTATCCTTATTGGGGTAGCTTGTTTTCCAAAAAAGTAAATTCTATCAGTTTCCTTTTTCTCTACAAAAAGAAACCCACCCCTAAGTCCGAATGTTTTATTGCGGTATAGTTCTTTTCAAATCAGCATACAGGTTTTTTCTTAAATAAATCAACATGCGTGCTCCCCCTCCGCTAGAGGGCTTAGGGGTGGGTTCAAGGAGAAAACAAAATAACTTCTTCCTTTTGCCTAATTTCGCAACAAGAAAAAAGGAACAATCTTGCAATACATTCAACCCGATAAAATAAGAATTGGTGTGTTAGGCGGCGGACAACTAGGGCGCATGATGATACAAAATGCCATCAACCTCAATCTGCCCATTTGCTGCCTCGACCCAGACCCTAATGCGCCTTGCAAAAACATCGCTACCGAATTTACGGTGGGCAGTCTCAAGGATTTTGATACGGTTTATGCTTTTGGGCAAGACAAAGATGTCATCACCATTGAGATAGAAAATGTAAATGTGGAGGCACTCAAAAAATTGCAAAGCGAAGGCAAAAAAATATATCCGCAGCCTGAGGTCATAGAGCTGATTCAAGACAAGGGTTTGCAAAAATTGTTTTACCAAGAACGCAATATCCCGAGTCCGGCTTTCTATTTGGTACAAGATAAAAGTGAAATCAACCAACATGCAGCTGCTTTTCCTTTCTTCCAAAAAATGCGTAAGGGCGGCTATGACGGCAAAGGTGTCGTTAAGCTAAAAAGTGTCGACCATTTAGAAAATGCTTTTGACGCGCCCAGTGTTTTGGAATCTTTGGTGGATTTTGACAAAGAAATTTCGGTAATCGTAGCCCGCAATGAAAGCGGAGAGATAGCTTGTTTTCCTTCGGTAGAATGTGCTTTTAACCCAGAAGCCAATTTGGTAGAGTTTTTATTTTCGCCTGCCAACATCAGCAAAAGCATCGAGGCTGAAGCGGAGGCTATCGCAGTGAAAGTAGCTACAGAATTGAACATTGTGGGCATCCTTGCAGTAGAAATGTTTGTAACTAAAGCCGGAAAAGTTTTGGTGAATGAAATTGCCCCTCGTCCGCACAATAGTGGTCACCACAGTATCGAAGGCAATATTACTTCGCAATTCGAGCAGCACATCCGAGCCATTATCAATTTGCCTTTGGGCGATACGGGTATTGTGCGCCCCGCAGTGATGATTAATCTCTTGGGCGAAAAAGGTTATGAAGGTCCTGCACGCTACGAAGGTTTGGATGAAGCATTGGCACAAAGTGGGGTTTATGTACATTTGTACGGCAAGGCGATAACGAAGCCTTTCCGTAAGATGGGACATATTACGGTGGTGGACAAAGAGCTTGCTGTGGCTACCGAAAAAGCAAAGACATTGAAGAACTCTGTAAAAATTATTTCTTAAACCGAGTAAGGACACTATTATGGTAGGTATTATTATGGGTAGCGCCAGCGACCTCAATATTATGAACGAAGCTGCAGCTGTATTGACAAAATTGGGTGTAACTTTTGAGTTGACAATTGTTTCTGCTCACCGCACACCCGAGCGGATGTTCGAGTACGCCAAATCGGCTCGCGAGCGTGGGCTGAAGGTAATTATTGCCGGAGCAGGCGGAGCAGCACATTTACCTGGCATGGTAGCTTCGCTGACTGCCTTGCCTGTGATTGGTGTTCCGATTAAGTCGAGCAACTCAATTGATGGTTGGGACTCATTGCTCAGTATTGTACAAATGCCCAATGGTGTGCCTGTAGCTACAGTTGCCATGAATGCGGCACAAAATGCCGGTATCTTGGCTGCTCAAATTTTGGGAGCAAGTGATGATGCGGTGTTTCAAAAATTAGTGGCTTTCAAAGAAGAACTAAAAGGCAAGGTGATGAAGAGTGTGGAGGAGTTGAAAAAATAGATTTCACATTATGAAACTTAGGCTAAGTCCTAATTAGGATTTTGTTTTGAATATTTTTTGACAAGCATTGCAGAGAAGTTGTTGCCATTAGGTAGGTATAGAGTAGTGTTTTAACTTTTTAGCGGTTGGAAAGCTGGTTTTTTTGATAGAAAAACAAATTCAGATAATCGGGCAAGTATTTTGTCGAAACACCATTAAACCCAGATTTTGCAGTAGCGGTATTTTTGAATAATCTGCCCCAAAATTACCCTCCTTTTAGAAGATCTATTGTTGATATTTTTAATTGATAGTCAAATGTTTGCGTTGTATATTTTCTACTGCTTTGCAGTTGAAATTTCCCCGAAAACTGTCAATAGGTATCTACTGCAAAATCTGGGTTCAAAATTATTGCACAACCGCTCTGCGGATGCTAAAACAAACGATACAGTCAATTTAAACTACAAAGAAAAGGAGTTCGAATTTATCCCTTTGGTATGTACCGAACTGGCTTATCTGCAAATAGCAGAAAAATGTGTTTGAGTCCTAAAACTATTGATGGATACCGTGAAGACCTTTTTCAAAAATTAAACATAAAAAACAGAATAGTGCTGGTGATGTATGCCATAAAAAATGGCTTGGTAGAATTATAAATAAGATCGCCGCAGAAACAATATTAATGTCGCAAGGCTTAACTTCGCTACCGAAGTAAACATAAAGGTTCCATGTCTTTCAACAAAACCTCACAAGCACGCGAACACATTCTCGGAAAAATTAGGAAAGCTTTAAACGCAAATTCTTTACCCATCCCTTTTCTGGAGGTGGAAAGATGGGATGCTGTAGAAGCCTTCGAATCAAGTACAATTGATAAAGAGGAATTGTTTGCCGAACAGTTTGTACAATTAGGAGGTAAATATGTATTCTGCTCGAATGAACAAGAATTGCTCGAAAATATAAGTACGCTTTACGAAAACAGAACATGGGCAAAACTCTTTTGCTCAGACGAAAGGCTTTTAAAAATCTGCCATAATAATAAACTCGATTTTATAGTGCCTGCCGACAATACAGACGAATCCGCAGATGCTTGCATTACCTCCTGCGAAGCACTTTTGGCACGCACAGGTTCTTTTTTGATGAGTAGTAGGCAGCATTTAGGAAGAGTAAGCACTGTTTTTTATCCCGTGCATATAGTAGTGGCATACAAAGCGGATGTAGTATATGATATAGCGGATGGTTTTGCAAAAATGCAGCAAAAATATGGTACCGCTCAACCTTCTATGATGAGTATTCAAACTGGCCCAAGTAGAACAGCCGATATTGAAAAAACACTGGTAACAGGCGTACACGGACCGAAAGAAGTCTTTTGTTTTTTTGTAAATGCCTGATAAGTTTGTAGCATAATAATTGATGCACTGAAGATATGTTAGTCAAAATTTTTGGGAGTGCCGTACACGGTGTCGAAGCCATTACCATTACTATTGAAGTAGATGCCACGGCAGGAGGGCAGACAGGGTATTTTATCGTTGGTTTGCCCGACAATGCTGTAAAAGAAAGTATCGAACGAATCGTTTCAGCAATTAAGAATAACGGATTCGAAAGACCCAGAACCAAAATATTAGTGAATATGGCACCTGCCGATATTCGCAAAGAAGGCTCCGCTTATGATTTGCCGATTGCCATCGGTATGTTGGCAGCTTCAAAACAAATAACCACAGATGTTTTAGCCGATTATGTTATTATGGGCGAACTGTCGCTTGATGGTTCATTACAGCCTATAAAAGGGGCATTACCTATGGCCATTAAGGCTCGAAGCGAAAAATTTAAGGGCATGATTTTGCCTAAAGAAAATGCGCGTGAGGCTGCTCTGGTGAATAACCTCAATGTATATGGCGTGTCGCATATCCAAGAGGTAATTGATTTCTTCCACAATCAAGACTCATTGCTTCCTTTGGAAGTGAATACGCGCGAAGAGTTTTTTGAAAATCAAGAATTTTTTGACATAGATTTTAGCGATGTTAAAGGACAAGAAAATGTAAAACGTGCACTCGAAATAGCCGCCGCAGGCGGACACAACGCCATCCTTATCGGTCCGCCCGGAGCAGGCAAAACTATGCTGGCAAAACGACTGCCTTCAATACTACCTCCATTGTCCTTGCAAGAAGCACTAGAAACTACCAAAATTCACTCTGTGGCAGGCAAGTTGGTCATAAACAGTTCTCTTGTTGCCCAACGCCCTTTTCGTTCCCCACACCATACCGTTAGTGATGCTGCATTGGTAGGTGGTGGTGGCATTCCGCAGCCAGGGGAAATATCCTTAGCGCATAATGGTGTTTTGTTTCTCGACGAATTGCCCGAATTCAAACGCACTGTATTGGAAGTGATGCGTCAGCCTATGGAAGAACGCCATGTTACCATTTCTCGTGCTAAAGTAAGTGTTGATTTTCCTGCCAGCTTTATGCTGATTGCTTCAATGAATCCTTGCCCCTGCGGATATTACAACCATCCCGAAAAAGAATGTACCTGTTCGCCAATAATAGTACAGCGTTATCTCAATAAAATTTCTGGACCCCTACTCGACCGTATTGACTTGCATGTGGAGGTTACTCCGGTTTCATTTACAGAATTATCTGGTGGTGAAAATGCAGGTGAAAGTAGCAATCAGGTTCGTGAAAGAGTTATCCAAGCGCGAGCTATCCAAGCAAAAAGATTTGAAGGGAAGGAGGGTGTTTATTGTAATGCACAAATGGGTAGCAAATTGCTCAAGGAAGTTTGTGCGATTAACACAGTGGGAGCCAATCTTTTAAAAACCGCTATGGAACGATTAAATCTCTCGGCCAGAGCCTATGATAGGATCCTTAAAGTATCGCGCACTATTGCCGACCTGGCCAGTAGCGAAGACATACGACCAGAGCATCTTGCCGAAGCGATACAATATCGTAGTCTGGACAGAGAAGGTTGGGCAGGATAAAAAGTACAAGATTGAAATGAATAGTTGTTATTTTCATTTGAAAGGGTGAATAATACTGGATTGTAATGATATAACTTGTGAGTCTCTTTTTCAGCTTAGACCTCTAAGCTAAATAAAAGACAATCACAATTGACTCCTGTATGAGAGATATACAGATATTCAACACGCCAATCCAGCAGTATTTCAACGGCTTACAGGCGTTTATTTCAGCATCTTTTCTGCGATGATATCGGAGAGATAATAGCTTACAAAACCAAGCATCGCAAACATCCTACCAAAGGCAGGTCTCCGTATAAAGTATCGGTAGAAGATGGTTTGTTGATCTTGCTGATGTACTATAGGGAATACCGAACATTTTTGCACATCAGCATGACTTATGGCATCAGCGAAATGCAGTGCTCGCAGATTATAACAGGGTTACAGAAGATATTGCTTCAATCCAAATTGTTTCATCTGCCAGGCAAAAAGTCGCTGCACAAGACCAATAGTAGTAGATAAGCCAAGCAAAAAAATAATTTGTGCTCATCTAGGAAAAGGCAAGAAACACGATTATCGTTTGTTTAAAGAAAGCAGGTTGTCCATTTTATCATCTACTGAAATACAAGCTGAAAGTTGTTATCAAGGCATTCAAACGAAATATTGCAACAGTAATATTCCACACAAAGGAAAAAATAAATGTCCACTAACCAAAATGCAAAAGAAAGAAAATCATTTGTTATCATCTAGCAGAGTAGTGGTTGAAAATGTGCTACGAACTTTGAAAATATTTAGAATAGTAGCAGAAAAATATCGAAATAGAAGAAAACGCTTTGGACTTAGATTGAACTTAATTACAGGAATTGTAAACAATCAAGCAAAATAATTATTTATGAAAGAGGTCTATTGAAAATTAGAAGTTGATTTTTGGGACTAACTTTATGCTCCTAAAACAGAATCTGCTTCAATGGAATTTCTCAACACTTTGCTCCAAAACGAATATATCAATATCGTCTTTCGTGCGCTATCGGTTTATGTGTTTATGATTGTAGCTTTGCGCATTTTTGGCAAGAAAGAATTGGCTCAACTTTCGGTGGTGGATCTAGTTTTTATTTTGCTCATCAGCAATGCGGTGCAAAACGCAATGGTAGGTCCAAGCACTAGCCTCGAAGGTGGATTGGTTGCAGCATCAGCTTTATTTTCAGCCAACTATACACTCAAAAAAGTAATGTATCGAAATAAAAAACTGAGTCAAATTTTGCAAGGCGAAGCCGTACCATTGATTTATAAAGGAAGTGTCAACGAAGCTAATTGTCGCAAAGCCGAAATTTCAATCACCGAACTTCAGGCGGCAGTAAGAGAACATGGCGTAAATGCTATTGACGAAGTAGATATTGCAATGCTTGAGGTAGATGGCAACATCAGCATTGTGAGTACCGATTATCAAAAACGAAGTACTAATCCTTTGCCTAAGCAGCACAAACTGAAAGGAAGATTGAGTAAAAAGTAGCATTAGTGTAAGAGCAGCTTTGTTACAACCTTCGATTCGCCAATATCAACAATACAATAGTAAAGCCCTGATCCGATACCTAATGTTGCTTTCCAATGCAAAATATGTTTTCCTGAGTTTAAAATCCCTCCATCAACACTGCCTATTTTTTGCCCCTGAAGATTGTAAATAGTGATACTGACAGCTGCAGATTCTTTTAGCGTCAATTCAAAATTGGTTTCGTTAAAAGAGGGATTGGGGAAGATAATGACCTCCTTAGTTTCGAGCAGAATATTTTCAATACTACTTGCTTTCTTTTCGCAGATATTGCTGCGACGCCAAATATCATTTTGAAACATGAGCCAATCAGGACCATTCCCTTTTCCAATGCTCAGTAAATAGGCTCTGCCAAAATCTTTATAAAAATTAGGATACTCGCCATGCCCCCCAACAATAAAGACATCCAACTTGAAATCCTTATCAAAGTCGGCAATCAAAGGTGCGTTATCAATGGCATACAAGGAATCGCCATAGTCCGCTCGGAGGTTTTTATTAAATATCAAAGAGCCATCTTGTCCGTTTAGCCCAATCACAGAGCCGCCGTCTGTACCAAAAACCACATCTGGAAAGGCATTATTATTGACATCGGCAATGGCTGCCCCTCGGAAAGATTGCTTGTAATTGGGGATATTGTATTCCCAAAACAATTTCCCATCCCAAGTAAGTGCTGCCATTTTGTACCAAGCACTAAATACTACTTCGCAACGCCCATCATTATTGAGGTCGGCGATGAGCGCAGGGCCGCCTACATAAAAAGAATTACCAAAGCTGTATTTCCAATTGGTTGTTCCATTTTCCGCATTGATGCAATACAAAGTGTCGTTATAACAACCCACTACTAATTCTTGTTTGCCATCTTTATCTAGGTCGCCGACAGCAGTACCGTGATACATCACATCACTGACTGCGTATGTCCATTGTAGCTTTTGGTCTTTGGCCCGATAGGCATAGATTTTATTATCTGTTTTTACACTTGCATTCCAAGTGCCGACGATAAAATCCAAATCACCATCATTATTGATATCTACAATGGTGGGCGCGGTTTGTATCCAAGATTTAGTGTCCACTGCTATTTCCCAAGCCTTGCTGCCATCTTCGGCATTGATGCAGATGACATAACCACCAAATTCACCATGGAGTATTTCGGCTTTGCCATCGCCATCGATATCAGCAATGGTGGGGGGCGAATCACTACCGCGCGTGTTGCAGGCCCATTTTAGTGCACCTGTTTTGCCATCAAAGCAAAAAGTCTTGGGGTTGCAAGAACCTGGCACAATGACCTCCAGTTTACCATCACCATCTACATCATAAATAATAGGAGCTACATCATTACAACCTTCGGCACTGCCCTTGGCATTAAATTTCCAGAGCAAGCTGCCATTCTCGGCATTGAGGGCATAAATCATACTATCGTTGCGGTAGCAACCGAAGACAATTTCCAATTTCCCATCGCCATCAATATCTGCCGAAGCCGATTGCCCAAAGGACGCATCTTTGGTATTGAAGCTCCATTTGACGGTTGGTTGGGCTTGGCTGGAGAAAGAAAGCAGTATGCTTAGAAGCAGTAGTAAACGTGCCATATGCAAGATTTATAACTACAAGGTACAATATCTTATGGGAGATTTACTATTGTATAGTTTCACAACATTGTTGATGGCATATTCTAGTTCTTGTGGTGTAGTGAAGGCGTAGCCGAAACGCAGCCACAAAAACTGGAAGGTAAAAAGTTTGTTATTTTTGTTTTACCACAAATAAAAATAGTATGCAACAAGTTTACCATTCCAATGCTGTTACAAATGTAAACATTCGGCAGCAAATTCAGCGAAATCATCGGGCAACCAATGTAAAACTTGCTGCCCAATTTGGCACCTCTGCCCAAACAGTTTCTAAGTGGAGAAACAGAAATTTTTCGGACGATGCTTCCTGTGTTCCTAAAACCATCTCCTATGCCTTAACAGAGATACAAGCAATTGTCTCAGCACTAAGTATTAATCGTTAGTAAAAAAACGCAGCTGTTTTTACGCTAGGGGTTTTGCTGCTAACGTAATGGGGCTTTGCGAAGTGGCGGATTTAGGAGCCGAAATGTTTCAAATTATTACTAAAGTTTCATAGAAATACAAATGTTCAAATTAGCACTGAACCGCCACTTTGCCAAACCCCTGTTAGCAGTAGTGGTTCTTTTCGATCGAAGTTCTGTCGTGTCAAGTTTGTATTTTCCCCAGTGCGTTGGCTTGCAAGCTCTTTTTATTTTTTCAGCGTTGCCTTAAGTTTTAGCAAAAAAATAAAATGTGCTTGCAAATGCGTTGGCTTTTTTTATTTTAAGATGTCATTTTTTATATCCTCTTTAAAGTTGTTTAATTGCTTGTCTATGTCAGCTTTCATTTGTTGTAATGCTTTATATTGCTTTACAATTTTCTCTTGCGTTTTAATGTCTGGAAAAGGTATTTCAAGTTCTTCCAATAGTTGATAAGTTAGATTTTGTCTAACAGAACCTGTTGTTGCTGCTCTTAATAATGGATTAAACCAATCAGAAGCAAGAACCAAATATAAATATTCGTGAAGTAAACCTTCTTTTACACCAAAGACAACATAAGCAGGACTAATAAAATAGCCATCATACTCCTCGGGAACAATTCCAATAGAACCAACATTTACTCTATATGGATTGTAAGTCAATTCGTGTGCACTTGCTTTTTTGTATGCTTGATTAAACTCACTCCCTTTGTCTGTAATATTAAGGTAAACACCACCTCTATTTGTTACCCCTAAAATATTGAATTCATCTTCGGGATAATTGAATAACTTTACTTTTTCAGAATGTTCGTAAATGAAAGGTTTTAGTTTCTTAAATTCATATTGACTTTCTATTGAGTGCAAATAAGATTTAACATCCCAACGATTAATTTTTTTAAATTCAATTGCTCTTGAATTTTTATTTACTAATTCCTTTTTAGCATTGAATAACAAATAATCTGAAACGCTTTCTGGTAAATCATTTTTCTTTATTGGTTCGCCCGATGCTGAAATGCCTACAAACTCAGCCTCAAACATAAAAATTGGATAGGTGAATTTTTCTTTTGCATTCCTTCTTGAATTTACAATGAGTTCAATTTCTAACTCTGAAAGTCTTTTTTGAGCATCTTTTTTATCCTTTGCAAATTGTTTTTTTAATTCAATCAATTTCTCTTTGTCTGTTTCTTTCGTATTGAATTTTGAATCTATTGTTTTCTTTAATTCTGATCTTTCTTTTTCTTGAAGTTTCAGTTCTAATTCCTTTTGTTCTTCAATTGTTTTAAGCCAAGTTTTTTTTTCCTTTTGTGTGAATTTTTGCAAGAATAATAAACTACATTTTACATCTGCCCCCGATGATAAAAATGTTTCTCTTGGTATAGAAATTACGCTTCTAATGAAAGAATTGTCCTCTACATATTCTCTTATCCAATTGTTAGATGGATTATTAAAAATACTCTCTGGTAATACAATAGCTAACCTCCCTTTTTCTTTCAATAAGTTTATACATCTTTCAATAAATAGAAACTCTTCCTTAATAGGATTTTTATTAGGCAAAGTGTAACCAGCTAAAATTTCTTTGTCGTTGACCATAGAACCGAAAGGTGGATTGGTTATGACAATATCAAAAGCATTATCTGTTATTTCATCAACATTTCTGAAGCCATTTTGATGTTTAATGCCACCGTGTCCGTCACCGTGCATTATCATATTCATTTTGCTTGTTCTTGCCATTCTCTCATTTGCATCACTACCAAATATGCAGTCGTTAGCTAAATGAAATAGAGGAGATTTTTTATTGCTAATATCACTTAATGCTTCTGTTTCTTTAAAGGCAATAAATATTTGCTCTGTTTTTTCTTTATCAGATAGTTTCGCATTCTTTTCTATTTCGTTTTTTTTCTTTTGGTAATCAGCGTCTAATTGAAGTAGAATTTTGTTTTGAACTTGTTGAAAATATCTGATAAGAAAACCTCCTGAACCACAAGCAGGGTCGCAAACAATTTGATTCGGTTGAGGATTGATAATATTTATCATTGCCTCTACTATTGTTCTCGGTGTAAAAAATTGTCCATTGTCGCTACGGAATGTATCACCTAAAAAACCTTCAAATGCTATACCTTTAATGTCGGCACTTGTTGCTGATAGGTAATACTTTTCAAGTTTTTTTATGATTGCTTTTATGGTTTGTTTTCCAAGGTTTATTTTTTCGTTTTCTTTGAATATTGCACCTTTCCCAAATTCCTTTTTGGTATCTTCAAATGTTTTGTCAATAAAATCTTTGGTATATTTTTCTGCTTCTTCAATCCATTCTAAAGAAAAAACATTTTCTTTTTCTGCTTTCAAATGCCTTTCAGCATAAACTTTCATAAAAAGTATTTTGGCTATTTCATCAAATGCAAAAACAGGGTCTGTTTTTTCATTTTGATAAATAATGTCGTGGCATTGCTTTAAAACTTTTTTAAATTCACCTTCTTTAAAAGTGATTAATTCAGTTAGTAAATTATTTATTTCTTTTTCAGTTGCATTTGCTTTTGGAATATCTTTTATTTCATCTCTATATCCTGGCGATTTGTCTTTTTTTACTTTCCAATACTTTGTCTCTTTGTTATTATGTGTAACGAAAAAAGGCGCATTATAAATTCGAGCATAAATTTCACCTTGAACATAATCTTTCTCTGAAATATTAATATTGTCTGCTTTGCACTCAATAATAATTAAGGGGTTATCGTTCTTTAAAATATCCTTCTTGTCTTTGTAAATAATAAAATCGGCTCTTGCTTGTGCAGAGCCTCGTCCAGTAACATTTTCTTCCTCCTTAATTTGTTCAAGAGTGTATCCGTATTTATATACTAGAACCAATAAATATTCTTGTCTTACCAACTCTTCAGGAGTTTTAGTAAGCCATTTTTTACGAATGTGACTGTAAATTTTGCCGTCTTTTTCTAATACAGTTAGTTGCATTATTTTTTCTTTTTGGATTTGGTTATGTATAAAACTTTTTCTTCCGCAACTTTCAAAGCATCAATATTTACATCGTCTTCTAATATTTTGTATGCAAACTGGTCACTAATAAATTCCGAATAAAGGTCTTTAGGATTTTGTTTAAATATTTTTGCAATCGCTGTTACTAATTCTTTTGTCGGTTGTCTTTCGTTGCGTTCTATTTTACCCAATAGAGATGGGTCTATGTCAAGTTGTGCCGCAATTTTTCTTAACGGTAAACCTTCATCAAGTCTTAGTTGTCTTACACACTCTCCAAAGGAAGTCAATTTCTTTTCGGTCATTTTTTGTTAGGACTAAATTTGTCCAAAAGTATGCACTAAAAGTTTGTCTGCAAAATTTTATTTAAAAAATTATCAACAAAGTAATCAACTTGCTGTCTGGGTGGTGGGAGGGTTTTGGGTGCGGTTGGGCAAAATTAAATCCCGAATGGTAGGGACAAGTTGTGGTGCAAAAGCGTTGGCTAGTAGCTCTTATAATTTTGCGAAGGGTTGGCTGTCTTGGTGCATATTGTGAGAAAACCTCGAATTGCGTAGGGTGTCTTGTCTTACCCTGAAATAGGTTGACCTTTTTTTGGTTAAATATTTGTTTGTTTTTACCGTGAATATTGATAACTTTTTTTTG
>JASGCQ010000071.1 GCA_030054025.1 Phycisphaerales bacterium
TCAGATATGCAGCGTAGCGTTTTTTGTATCACTAAATGACTAAACGATTAATAATCAACCACTTTTAAGCCTTTAAATCAACAATTTTTAGAACCGCTTACACACTTTTTAAGCACTACCTGATGAAATAAGTAATAGCCACGTGCAAGCCCAAAGGTCTATTCTAAGCCAGTAATGCTTGCAAACTCTCTTGAACGGCGGCTATGGTCTTATCCAAATCTTGGTAACTGAGTGCATTGTTCAAGAACCACGATTCGAAGGCTGAAGGTGGCAAATAAATACCTCGGCGCAGCATGGCATGAAAAAACTGATTGAAGAAGGCATTGTCTGCCGCAGCAGCACTGGCAAAATCAACAACGGGCTTTTCGCTGAAATGCACGCTAATCATCGAACCCAAACGATTGATGACATAGGGCTTGCCCGATGCTGCTAACACAGTCTCCAAGCCTCGGTGCAAATACTCGGTTTTGGCAGCGAGTTCGGTGTAGTGATTAGGATTATTGTTTAGTTCTTGCAATAAAGTATAGCCTGCAATCATTGCCAAAGGATTGCCACTCAATGTACCTGCCTGATAGACGCTACCGAGTGGGGCAATATGACTCATGATTGCTTTCTTGCCGCCAAAAGCACCTACGGGCATACCCGCACCGATGACTTTGCCATAGCAAACGAGGTCGGCATCTACGCCCAATGTTTCCTGCGCACCACCAGCAGAGAGTCGGAAGCCCGTCATTACTTCATCAAAAATAAAGACGATGCCTTCTTGGGTACAAATTTCACGAAGGTTTTCTACAAAGCCCTTCTGCGGCAAGATACAACCCATATTGCCCGCCACTGGCTCTATGATGATGGCGGCGATTTCGCCCTTGTGTTGTTGCACTAAATCTTTGACAGCTTCAATATTGTTGTAAGCGCAAGTCAGCGTATCATTACTTACTCCTGCGGTGATACCGGGTACAGTTTGGATATTGAAGGTCGCCAAACCACTGCCTGCTTTTACCAAAAAGGCATCTGCATGTCCGTGATAACAACCTTCGAATTTGATGAATTTATTGCGACCGGTGTAGCCTCGTGCGAGTCGCAAAGCACTCATACAGGCTTCGGTGCCGCTGCTGACCATACGGATGAGATCCACATTTTTGGTCATACTCTTGATGAGTTCTGCCATTTCTATTTCCAACTCGGTGGGTGCACCAAAGGAGGTAGAGCCTTCGGCTTTTTCTTGTATGGCCTTCACTACAGGCTCGTAAGCATGTCCGAGTATCATGGGGCCCCAAGAGGCGATATAATCTATATACTGATTGTCATCGGCATCGTAGAGGTAGGCTCCTTTGGCACGTTTGATAAACAGGGGGGTGCCGCCCACGCTTTTAAAGGCACGAACGGGAGAATTGACGCCGCCCGGAATGCTTTGCTGGGCACGCTCGAAAAGGGAAATGCTGTTGTAGGTTTTCATTTAGTATTTTTTCTTTGTTTTAAAATCAGCAAACATGTTTTTATCAATTTTCACAGACACTCCAAATCCAAGATGTAAGGGAAAACCTGCTATTGGAATATTGTATTTTTCTGACCTGAAAATCAGTGGAATACTTCCTTGAATGTTAAAGCGCACAAATTGAAAACCAACATCGAGATTCATATAAGGTTGTAAGCCCCAAAAATTCTGTTCCGTTAGGAATATATCTTTATAGGTAAATAATTTTTGTGTATAGGGGCTGCCATCAAGGGTATTGTAGCGTTGAACCCAAAATTTAGAGCCCATAGAAAAAGTCATTCCTCGCTCTCGAACAGACCAACTTGGCTGTAAAGATATTGTGTAATATTTTGTCCGAAAATTATTTGAATCGGTCAATAGGCTGGTTCTATTGGTATTGCCTCTACTATAGCCAACTGACAATTCGAAGCATTGATCTTTGGCAACAGGGGTATAATAAACTGCACCAAACTCAAATCTATTTCCATTAAAGTTGCCTCCAGTAAGACTCTCCTGATTGTAGTAATTCAAGTAATTTTCTTTAACCGTTCTGTTTGACAAATGGCTGTAATAGATGTAGGCACCAAAATGATTTGAAAAGGCATAAGCAGCATTAGCAGAAAAACTGAATGAATTCCCTTTTCTGCCCCCGGAATCTGTTGAATTTAATTGTGGCTTGACACCAACATTAATCATCAAATCCTTCTTCTTTTCAAAACTGGTGGACACCACTTTATCGGGGAAATATAAGCTGGGAGAGCATGATGAAAATGTCAGTACTAACAATACAAGGGTGAATAAAGCGGTTAACTTCATACAAGAATTATTAAGTGAGGAGCTTAACGGCATCTTTTGCAAAATAGGTCGCTATCAAATCGGCACCTGCTCTTTTGATAGAGGTGAGGCTTTCGATAATGGCTTTGTTTTCATCTATCCAGCCCATCTGTGCTGCAGCCTTAATCATGGCATATTCGCCACTCACATGGTAGGCACTTACGGGTACATCTACTGTATTTTTTACTTCGCGGATAATGTCGAGATAAGCCATGGCGGGTTTTACCATTACGATGTCTGCGCCTTCTTCGAGATCCATCATCACTTCTTTGATGGCTTCGATACGGTTGGCATAGTTCATTTGGTAGGTTTTTTTATCGCCAAAGCCGGGTGCCGAATCGAGTGCATCGCGGAAGGGTCCGTAAAAGCAGGAAGCATATTTAGCAGAGTAAGCCATGATGCCCACTTTGGTAAAATTGTTTTGTTCTAAAGCAGCACGAATAGCTCCTATTCGTCCATCCATCATATCGCTCGGTGCTACAAAATCGGCCCCTGCATCGGCGTGGCTCAAGCTCATTTTTACTAATGCTTCTACGGTACCGTCATTGACAATTTCTCCATTCTCAACGATGCCATCATGTCCGTAGATAGAATAAGGGTCGAGTGCCACATCGGTCATCACCACCATTTCGGGTACCGCATCTTTAATCGCTTTGATGGTTCTTTGCATCAAGCCATCTTTATTCCAAGCTTCTTTTCCGGTATTGTCTTTTACCTCGTCCAATGCTTTTACAAAAAGCAACACACATTTAATGCCCATAGCCCAAAGCTCTTTCGCTTCTGTAATGGTATTATCAATAGACATACGGTAATATCCTTTCATAGAAGGAATCTCTTGCTTGTAGTCAGTGCCTTCGTTGATAAACAAGGGTGCTATAAAATCGCTCGGTGTCAAAATAGTTTCTGCTACCAAACTGCGTATGGCGGCATTGGTTCTCAAGATTCTGTTTCGGCGTTGTAAGTACATTGCGCTTAATATTTGTTTGAAAATAATTATTTGTGTTTGGAGGTTTTTTCTGCTCCTGTAATGTCTCCCCCACTACGAATTTGTAATTGCACAGACAATATCCACTCATTGCAATGTTTGTTGTAAAGGTATTCGTTAATATCGTTAATGGCATTCATCACTTGCTCGTAAGTACCTTCAACTACGGTAGTGAAAGGGCCTACTTCGCATTGGATACCACTTTGTTTGATGATAGCAATGGCTTCATCTACCCATTCGTAAGGATGTTTTTCAGTGGCTATGGGTAATACTTGTAATGAGGCGTTGACGGTATATTTATGCATAGTTTAAGATTTATTTTATGCCCAATCTCTTGGGTTTTGGCAAGCGTCTAACAATTTTGCTTCAGGGCTATTGGGTTTGGGTTGGTAATCGTATTCAAATCGAACGGTTGGGGGCAAGCTCATCAATATACTCTCTGTACGTCCGTTTGTTTTCAATCCAAAAATGGTACCTCTGTCATGTATCAGATTAAACTCTACGTATCGCCCACGGCGGATTTCTTGCCAATGTTTATGTTCCGCAGTGTATTCAGTTTGCTTTCTTTTATGGACAATATGCAGATAGGCTTCTACAAAACAATTGCCGTTGGCTTGTTGAAATTCGAATAAGCGTTCAACAGCAAAATCCCGAGTAGGTTTCAGATGGTCGTAAAAAACACCGCCAATACCACGCATCTCGTTATTGCGATGGGTGTTGGCAAAATATTTGTCGCACCAAGCCTTGTATTTAGGGTGCAACTCTGCCCCAAAGGGGGCAATGGCTTTTTTCAAAGTGCCATGAAAATGTTGTGCATCTTCTTCGAATAAATAATAGGGGGTCAAATCGGCTCCACCGCCAAACCAACAATCTATCACATTTTGTTCGGCATCGTATAGTTCAAAATAACGCCAGTTGGCATGGGTTGTGGGCACAAAAGGATTGAGTGGATGAATGACTAAGCTCAATCCGCAGGCAAACCAACTATGACCTTCTATATTGAGTTGTTTGCGCATGGTATCACTCACTTCACCAAATACGATGGATGTGTTGACCCCACCTTTTTCAAAGACATTTCCATTGGCAATGACACGGGTCTTGCCTCCACCTCCTTCTGCTCTTTCCCATTTGTCTTCTATAAATTGGGCAGCACCATCTTCGGCTTCTAATGCAGCGCAAATACGATCTTGTAAGTTGTGGATGTACTCAATCCACTTGTTCTTAAAATTATTTTTCGGCGTCAATGTCATATACTATACTAGGAAAGATAGGCTCTTACTGTTTTTTGAATACTACTTTTTACGCCCTCCCAAGTTTGCCCTTTGAGGCTCACAGGGTCTTCGCCTTCCTCTGCATCTTCAAAATAGGTGATGGCTTGAGGGATGGAAATGAGGAGGTTTTGATTAGGATACTTTTGTTGGTGAAAACCTATTATTTCCTTTACGGTAAAGTGGTGCAACAATTCGGCTAAATCCCAAAAATCCTTCTTTTTACCTCTCCCTAAAATTGCATTAATCTTCATGGCAACAATATCAGGCAGGGTAAACATTTTTATATCCTCAACGAAGATAGGCTCATTCAAGCAGGGATGAGGGTAATTCACTAAGTCCACTTTTATATTATCTATGTAACAAAAAATACCCCATTTAGCTTTACTGCTTTCTACCGCTAGTCTTGTTCCAAATTTTTGGTTCAATATTTCGGTTACATTTTCAACTTCAAACTTACTGGTGGAAAACAAATCCAAATCAATTGACAATCGGTGTCCATAGATTAAAGACAATGCAGTACCGCCGACTAAGGAAAAATTGCTCAGTTCAGGCATTTGCTGCAACTCTTTTAATAAGGCAAATGTGTGGGGTTCGACTGTCTGAGTGTGTAGCATAAAAATTCAGAAATGGGTTTATCAATCACCGCCGCTGCAAGGTAAATTCTTCTTTCGGGCAGATACTTAGCCGTTAATAAAATCTCACTCACGAGTTTATCTCCATAATACCTTCTGCACTGACGGATATCCTCAACATCGCCCCGTTCAAAGATGCGTTCGATTACAAATCTTGCTCGCTTGTCATAATCAAGCGCATCAAAATTTACATCCCAAAAAATGCGGCGATGAAATATAGGCTTTGCTTTTTGCTCGTTCATAGCTTAAAGGTAAACAATGATACTATCTAATTAAAAACGAAATTCCTTCACTGTGTTTACAAATGCTCGTGCGTGGTCAACAAGCACATTAGGCAAAATACCGTGTCCTAAATTGGCTATATGTCTGCCCGGACCAAATGCCGTCAACATCTCTTTTACTTCTTTTTCAATCACAGGTATTGGAGACAATAGTTTTGCAGGGTCAAAATTACCTTGTAGGGTCACTTGATTGCCCGCAAATTGACGTGCCATTTGTGGGGTAATACACCAATCTATACCCAGGCCGGCAGCCCCTGTTGCCGACATGGCTTCAAGGCTATGCCAAGCCCCTTTGGCAAAAATAATGGTGGGCACTTCGTCTTTTACCGATGCTACAATCTGACGGATATACTGTAAAGACAATACTTCAAAATCAGCAGGACTCAATAAGCCTCCCCAACTATCGAACACTTGTAATACGTCTGCTCCTGCTTTGATCTGCCCTTTTAAATACGCAATAGTAGTGTCTGTTATCATTTGCAGCAATTGATGTGCCAACTCGGGTTGGGCATAACAAAATGCTTTTGCTTCATCAAAAGTCTTGCTGCCTTTACCTTGTACCATATAGCAAAGCAAGGTCCAAGGAGCTCCAGCAAAGCCAATCAAAGGTACTCTATCGTTCAATTCTTGCTTGATGAGTTTGATGGCATCAAAGACATAGGCCAATGTTTCGTCCACCTCAGGCACTCTGATGCGCGCCAAATCCGCTGCGGTTTTGATGGGGTCGGGCAATAGGGGGCCGACATTTTCTTTCAACTGCACTTCCAGCCCCATAGCTTGCGGCACAACGAGGATATCGGAAAACAAGATGGCGGCATCTACGCCTACAATATCCACAGGCTGGATGGTGATTTCGCAAGCAAGTTCGGGTGTTTGGCAACGCTCAAAAAAACCATACTTATTACGCAACACAATGTATTCGGGTAAATATCTACCTGCTTGGCGCATCATCCATACGGGCGTTCTTTCTGTTTGCTCACCACGAAGGGTTCGTAAGATTAAGTCGTTTTGCAACATTAATTTTCTTTGTTTTTATAAAATTCAATTAGTGTTTGTACTAAAATATGTTTTTCGGGTTGTGCTGCTATTATAATATCATTATTCGACTTGCCCGACAATATCTTTGCGGTGGTTTTTCCAATTGAAAACAAGATAGCTTTTTCAGGAATGGTATTTTTTGTCAAAAAACTTTCTACTCCGGAAGGGCTAAAAAACAGAATCGCATCATATTGCTTTTCAATTTTAAGAACCTTCAACTTTGTCTGATACACCTCACATTCTTCAAGCTGAAATCCCCTATTGATGAGCGCATCGGGCAAAGTACTCAATCTTTTGTTACCACAAAAAAAGACAATTCTTTGTGGTGCAATTTTTTCCATCTCTTGCAACAAGTCTAATGCATCATTAGCCGAAGCAATAATTTTTTCTGTTCCAAACAAAGAAGCAACCGAATTTTTGGTAGCTCCGCTAATACAACATATTTGCCAATCAGGAACAGTGGTATTGAAACAACTTTTTACGGCTTCCACAGCTTGAGCGCTTGTAAATAGGACTATGGATTTTTGCTGTGCAAGATTTTGAATAAATAGCTCCACTTCTTTTGAAACTGAAATTTCTGTATCAATGAAGGGAATCACATCATAGTGTATTGGCTGCTCCGAAAGTGCCATCAATGCAGCTTCGGGCAATAATGCAGTACTGAGTATATTATATATTTTGCCCAAAATTCTTGATTGCTGCTACAATTTTATCTGCTCCTTTTGTCAATAATTTTTCTGCCAACTTTATCCCTATTCCATTCGCTTCGTCTAAAGAAACAGCCTCTTCTATGGATAATTTTTTTTTGCCATTTATGGATAATATATTGCCTCTAAAAACAAGTTGTTGATTGACAACTTCTGCCAAAGCGCTTATGGGTGTAGAGCATCCGCCCATTAAGGTTCTTAGAAAATCTCTTTCTATCTGAACACAAAGTGCTGTTTGTGCATCATTAAAATGGCTGCATATTTGCATCAACTCTTCTTCGCCTGCTCTACAAGCCACCATCACCACGCCTTGGGCAGGTGCGGGCAGCATCCAATCCAATTCGATGGCTGTACTTGGTCGCATCTCCATTCTGTCTAAGCCTGCGGCAGCAAAAATGGCACCATCCCAATCACTTTCTTCGAGTTTGCGCATACGGGTTTGCACGTTGCCTCTCAAATTTTCTATTGTGCTATCGGGATATTGATGAAGCCACTGCGCCTTGCGCCGAATAGAGCCTGTAGCAATTTTTGCGGAGCCGAAAGATGTAGCTTGTGGGTGTGGAATAAATAGGTCTTTATAAGAGCCTCTGGGCAAAACAGCTGCTTGAGCCATTCCTTGAGCCAGTTGTGTGGGTACATCTTTTAGTGAATGTACGGCAATATCTATTTTATTAGAAAGGAGAAAGGCATCCAAACTTTTAGTAAAAACGCCCTGTACACCCATAGCATACAGCGGTGTTACCAAATCCAAATCACCTTCACTTTTGACGGATACTAATTCGGTTGATACTCCCTGATTTTCTAAAAGCACTTGAACGGTATGTGCTTGCCACAAGGCTAATTTACTATCACGGGTACCTATTCGAATTACTTTGTGCATTTGATTGTTAAGATAAGTAGATGTTTATGAGCGTGTCATAAAGTCGTTGATAGCCAAGATGAAATTGCAGCCTCTCTGGTTGTTTTTGCGCATTTGGGCTGCCATATTATTCAATACTTTTTGAATTTTATCGCTGCTTTGCATGGGCTGGGCTACTAATACGTCTTGGTGATTTTGTTGAATCGTTTCGAGGGTAGTTTTCACGGCTTTAATCACGGGTATATGCTGGCGCATCAGATACCAATTCTTAAACTCGCTGATATGCTCGGCTATTATTTCTTCTGCTTTGGGTATTTCAAGCATTCTATTCTGCAAGGTTTCGTCTGCTACTTTGGAGAGTTCATCCACATTGACCAAACGGACACCATCCAATTCGGCTACCTCTGCGGCTACATTGTAAGGGATAGACAAATCAATAATCAATTTGGCACCGCTACCTTCGATATGTTTTTTGAGCAAGGTGGGTGTTGCCGCATTGGTGGCTACCAAAATCACATCCGCTTCTTGGGCTTGTTGCTCAAAGCTCTTGTCTTTATTGTAGTTCAGCCCCAGCTCCTTTGCCAAAGATTCTGCTTTTTCTGCGGTACGATTGATTAGGTTAATATTTTTAGTCCCCAATATGTTTACGATATTCTTGCAGGCATTTCGCCCTATTTTACCGACTCCGATTAATAGAATTTTCTTGTCGGCGGTTTGCTCAAATTGTTGTTGAATAAATTTTACCGCTGCAAATGATACAGAAACAGAACCGCTACTCAGTTTTGTTTGCGAACGAATGGCACGAGACGATTGCAAGGTGGTATTGATGAGTTTTTCGCAAAAAAGCCCAATACAATTGTACTCTTTAGCAAGTTTGACTGATTTTTTTATTTGACTGATGATTTCGTAATCGCCTAATATTTGAGAATCTAAACCTGCGGCTACTTGTAATAAATGTTCAATGGCCAATTTGCCCTGCTTGAAATAGGCATGCTGCATAAACACTTCTATCGAGCCTTTAGTAACAGAGCATAAGAACTGGGCTAATTGTTTGGCAGAGGATGAGGTTGCATAGATTTCCGTACGATTGCAGGTAGAAAGAATAAAGAGTTCATCAATATGTTGATGATGGGCTATCGACAATAAATGTTCGTATTGCTCCGTGCTGATTGCAAAATCGCCACGAACATCCGCATCTGTATTTCGGTAATTAATACCGACAACGTAAAAATCTGATATGCGTTTTAATGTATTCACCACGTTGATAACCACCTCTTTTGTAGCGGGGCAAAGTTATTGGTACATCCGCTAAAAGCCTAATCTTGGCTGTTTGAAACTGTCATTTCATTGTCATTCTAAGGCTGAATATGAGCAATATCATAAAAAAAGAACCTGATTTTGGAAGGGATTGCCAATGGACTAGAAAATGACCTTACTCTTTATTGATGACTTTCAACATTTCTTCGTGAATGAGCCCATTAGTAGCAAGGGTTTCTTTCTCAAAAACGGTAGTTTCGGTACCATCAAAATTAGAAATACGACCACCAGCTTCGCGCACGATAAGGTAGCCAGCTGCCACATCCCAAGAATTGAGATTGTATTCCCAAAAACCATCAAAGCGTCCGCAAGCCACCCAACAAAGGTCAATAGCCGCAGACCCCAAACGGCGCACCGGAAGCCCTTGAATTATCATTCGTTCGAATACTTTTATGGGATGCTCTTTCGTCTCGGGCCATTTGTAGGGGAATCCTGTAACCAAGCATGCAGTTTTAAAATCGGTTTTTTTAGACACATGGATGGGTTCGTTATTCAGAAAGGCACCTTTACCTCTTTCGGCAAAGAAAAACTCATTCATCATCGGATTATACACAACACCCATTTGCATTTTACCATTATGGCGCAAGCCGATACTGACACAACAAATGGGAATACCGTGGGCAAAATTCACGGTACCATCTATAGGGTCTATAATCCATTGGTATTGGGAATCTTGCATAATCTCTCCTACTTCTTCGCTGATGATGCTATGCTGAGGAAAATCACGTTTGATGATATTGATGATAGCCGTTTCGGAATGCTTATCTACTTCCGTAACGAGATTGTTGATACCGTCTTTGCTTTCAATTTTAAATACGCCTTGGAAATACGATTGTATCACCGTACCTGCAGCCCTTGCTGCTTCGTTTATCGTTTGTCTCATCTGCTCCATGGGCTGGTATTTATTGGATATTAAAATTACAAAGTCAACTGTTTGCCTAAGTAATAATCTATTACTTTTAGTTTAAAGATAAGGTCGTATTTGCTATTTAAGAAAGACCCTTCCGCTTTATAGAGATTGTTTTGCGTGCTTAGATATTCTACAGTATTGGTCAAACCCAATTCGTATCTTTTGGCTGCAAAATCAAAGGCTCTCTGAGCTGCCTCTTGCGAACGTTTTGCAGCATAATATTTTTGAACTGCATTGATAGCATCATTGTGTGCTTTATACACATCTTGCTTGAGCTTAAGCTCTGTTTGAAATTGGGTCAGTTTTTGGGTGAGGATATTCAATTTTGCTTGGTGAACCTGGTATTGGCTTTGCCAACTATTGAAAATAGGGATATTTAATGTTGCTGAAATGGTTTGTCGAAAGTTATTTTCGAGTTGGGTAAACATATTGGGTGAAGAATATCTTGGTATCACATTGGGCTGCATCACATCGTATTGTGTAGCACCTATGTTAACAAAGGTGCCTGTTGTGCTTGTTCCATTTAGCGTATATCCGTCATACTGCTTGTAGGTACTGGTCCAGTTGCTCCCCAATTGACCGCTCAAGCTCAATTGTGGCAACAGTCCGCCTCTTGCAGCATTCCAGTTTTTTTGTGCAGCTTTAAGTTTTAATGCTACACTACGGATAGAGGGTACATTCTTTACTGCTTCTTGATAGATATACTCTGGACTTAATGTTTGAAGCGATATTCTATCCTCCATTGGCAAATCGGGTATCACCGCTTCGAATTTTTGACTAAAATCAAGATTCAACAAGGCTTTTATATCCAAAATGGAAGCATTATAATCTGACAAGGCAGAAATTAAGGCAGAGCTGTCGCTGGCCAATTGTGCTTCTAATTGTGCTACATTCAGTTCGGGCATGCGACCTACAGCAGCAAATTTTTGCGTTTGTTGTAGCTGTGCTGCCGATAAGGCTACTTGTTTTTCGTTCACTTTTATTTGCTCTCTTGCCATCAGCATGCGTAGGAATCCGGTGGCAATATTGAGCGAAACATCATTTTTTAATTGATTCAAATCCACTTGAGCTGCTTCCCAATTGTATTTATTCTTGCCAATAATATTGCGTTGCTGAAACCAACCGAAAACTAAGACATTGGAACTGGTCGATGCACTTAAAAAATTATAACTACCGGTAACAAATTGGTTGCTGGTAGGGTCAATAGAACGCCCTTTGCTGACACCAAATGAAGGGGACGCATTCAGTGATGGCAATTGAGCGTATTGGCTTTGGCGCAAGGTAAGGAAGGCCAATCTTTGGTTCAATTCGTTTTGTTGAATGGAAATATTATGCTTCAGGGCATAGTTAATCGCATCCTGTAAGGTCCATGTGGCATTTTGATTGTTTTGTGCTTGAGTAGGCGCATAACCCAAAAGGATAATTAAAACGAAGATTGGAGTGCTTAACTTATTGAAAATGCGCATTGACTGCTATTAAATAATGACAAAACTAATTGGAACGCAAATATACTATGCGTACTAGTGCTAGAGTAAAAAATATTTTGCTAATTAGGCTAGTTTTCGGTGTATGATAAAATGATTAAAAAATATTTTTATTAGATAAGGTATTTTTATAAACAGAACTATTACATTTGCACTCCCAAATGGCGAGGTAGCTCAGTTGGTGAGAGCGCAGGATTCATAACCCTGAGGTCTCGGGTTCAAATCCCGATCTCGCTACTACTAAAATCAAGCCTTTCAGCGTATCAGCTGGAAGGCTTTTTTCTTTTGGTACAACAATGGTACAACGATCATAGTTTTCATATTTTGAATAACAAGTAGTAATCCCATACTATGTCAGACCCGTTGTGCATTTAGGCGAGTACAATTTTTAAGTTGTTTAAATTTCTGTTATA
>JASGCQ010000072.1 GCA_030054025.1 Phycisphaerales bacterium
GAATACAGTGCATTTTAAAGTAATCAAACAATAATAGACTACGACGAAATGATTGTGTATCCTCCTTCATTTTGATCCTGATTAAAAAAAGCCTTCGATAATCATCGAAGGCTTTTTTTAATGCGCGCGGGGAGAAGCAATAGCCCCTAAAAGACGGAGTGAAATTCATTGAATTTTTGGGCTATTTTTTCATTCAATAATTGGATATAGCCTTCTGTTCTTCTTCTCCTTTATTGTAGTTGGACTTGGTCCATCATGTTGCTAAAGTCTGTAGCAAATTCGCTGTTCCAATTTTTCCAAAAGAGATTGTTCAGCATCAATGCTTAAAGCCTCTGCACAGAGCGATAAGGCAATCATTTCGAAATCGCTTATTGGGGGATATTTGGGATAGCATTGTAGATAATCCGATTGATTGAAGCCGTAATTTGCTAACTTTGATTTTGTAATTTGGAAAAACTTATCGAAGTTCGTGTTGGCGTTGTACCTTACATTTGATAGATTGTTGGCAGATTCAATAAGATAGGAGCTTTTCGTATAAGAAACGAACTCAAATTTCTATCTTGCACTGCTTTTTGGAGATCAATATTTGTCGAAAAATCGTATTTAGGTAAAATATCCCAACCCAAAAGTATTTATTATTAAATAACATATAATACAATTATAATGAAAGTATTGATTACGGGCGGTGCTGGTTTTATACCAAGTAGTTTAGCAGATCGCTTGCTCAGCTACGAAAACATTGAAGTGGTTTTAGTGGATAACTTGCTTACTGGTAAAGTAGAAAATATTCCTAATCATAGAAGCTGCAAGTTTATTAAGTGTGATGTGAACTGCTATAACGAAATTGCGGCTATCATGACATCAAATGAGTTTGATTATGTATTTCATTACGCTGCAGTGGTAGGGGTATTAAGAACATTGGATAACCCTATACTGGTTTTAAAAGACATAGAAGGGATTAGAAATGTATTAGATCTTTGCAAAAATACAGGAGTAAAAAAGGTATTCTTCTCATCCTCATCAGAGGTATATGGTGAACCTGTGGAATTGCCCCAACATGAATATACCACTCCACTGAACTCCCGCTTGCCTTATGCTGTGGTTAAAAATATTGGAGAGGCTTATTGCCGTTCATACCAACAGGAGTATGGATTAGATTTTATTGTTTTTAGGTTTTTTAATACCTACGGTCCCAAGCAGAGCCAAGATTTTGTAATGTCTAAATTTTTAAATGCAGCACTTCAAAACAAGGATATTACGATTTACGGGGATGGTTCGCAGTCTAGGACATTTTGTTATATAGACGATAACCTTGATGCCTGCATCAAGACTTTTTTTGACGAATCCTACAAGAATGAAGTGTATAATATAGGTTCGAATGTTGTTATTACAATCAAACAATTGGCAGAGACAATTATAGAAGTAACGGGTTCCTCTTCCAAAATAATCTATTTACCCCCATTGAAGGATGGCGATATGACAAGACGTCAACCAGATAATAATAAAATGCGAGAGTTGCTAGGTAGGGATTTAATACCCTATGAAGAAGGCATCAAGAAAGTACTAGCTTCTTGGCAATTAAAGCAGTAAAGCACTTTCTATAACACAGCATCATTAAATGTCTATGAATTGCAAGACTTTGTTTTAGCTGAAGAGTGATTGCAAATCAGTATTGTTTCATCAACTAATTCGTTGCCTACAAGTTTAGCGAGGCATCCCTAAAAGTTTGAAAAAAACTACTAATTTCAAAATTTCATTAGAAAAGGGACTATTTTTAGAAAGTATGGGAGCAATTAGTTTGTTGTTGGGAAGGCACAACAACGGCGAGGTTGGCAGAAATAAAAAAAACACCCTGCGTATGAAACAGGAAGCAATTGCTGAACAATTGGAAATGCTTAAAGGACAAAAGTCAATTGACTTTAAACGAGCATCTTTGTGACTGAAAACGCTTATTACAAAGGACCGTTAAACGATCCATCATTTTGCAACGATACTACTTCCACAGGACAACAATTAAAGACACTTATCAAGCAACGTGGGCTTAAAAAATACAAGACTTCAAGCAATTGGGCTGTTTATACTTATATGGCAGACAGCCTATCCAGCAACAATTACAAGCCTTGCACTGATGACTTCAACGACTTTATGGGTGACAAAGTCTGGACAAAAATGTTTGTTACCAAACTAATGAAAACCAAAAGTGGAAACTGCCATTCTTTGCCAACTTACGATAGGCTTTTGTGTGAGGAAATTGGTGGCAATGCTTCTTTAGCATTAGCCCCCAACCATCTTTATATTAAGCATCTTGATGAAAAAGGACAATGGACAAACGTAGAACTTACCATTGGCGCTCAGCAGAAAAAATTTATGCACCCATTATTTGGGGATATGTATTGGGGGGGGCATATTTTTGTGTTGCAAGCAATGTTAGACGACCACCATATATGAGTAAAGAAAATAATCAAATCAGAACAAACTTTAAGGAATACACAGAATTAAAGACAAAGCGTAAAACAGTTTTGTCTTCACCAATTGACGTTAAAAAAGTCAAAGAAAGACAGCCAACTTTAAAATTTGGAAATACTGCTGTTGTTCATCAGGCAATCCCTAAAAATCTTAACTTTGAGGTGGAAGTCAAAATTGACCATTCAAAAGATTTTCAGTTTGTGCCATACGAAGTATTCAAAATTTATAACAAATACAAAGTATAAATTACATTGAACAGTCCGTTTTTTTCTATAGTTATTCCGTCTTACAATAGGTCTGAAATGATAGTGAAAACTATTGCTTCAGTTTTGCAACAAACATTTAATGATTTTGAAATAATCGTAGTGGATGATGGAGGTACCGATAATACAGAAGAAGTAGTGTGTAACATTAAGGACAAGCGGATACAGTATTTCAAGAAACAGAATGGCGAGAGAGCAGCAGCACGAAATTGCGGAGCGGCAATAGCACGCGGTCAGTTTGTAAATTTTTTTGATAGCGACGATATAGCACTTCCTAATCACTTACAAGAAGCACATAGCTTATTATCCAAACATCCAGATGCAGTATGGTTTCATCTTGGATATGCTTTTGCAGACCCGAATGACCAAGTATTTCGGGCAATCAATTCATTGAAAGGCGATACCCTTAATCCTATTGTTTGTGATGGTAACCCATTAAGTTGTAACGGTGTTTTTATCCGAAAAGATATTATAACGCAACACAAATTTAATGAAGACAGAAACTTGTCTGCCTCGGAAGATTATGAATTATGGTGCCGACTAGCCGCCCGATTTCCTTTGTACTATTCTAATACAATAACTTCTTGGGTGGTGGATCACGACCTTCGAAGCGTGCGTACAATCAATGGAGCAATATTAATCAATAGATTGAGCCTCTTGGTTCAGTATCTTAAAAAGGACGAGCAGGTAATTACTTATTTCGGAAAAGACTTTAGTAAAATCGAAATGGACTCTAATTCGTATATTGCATTACATTTAGCCGATGTACCGAAATATAAACTTAGGAGTGTGGTATATACCATTAAAGCCATGAGTAATAATCTTTCGTTGTTGCGTAAAAAGAGATTTTACGCTATTTTGAAAAATTTGATTATAAAATGGTAATATGCAAACTAATTAAAATTGTCGAATAAATATTAATGTATGTGTGGTATTGTTGGCGCTTTTTATAGGGAAGAGATAAATGAGGCATCTATGAGGCAAGCAACAGACTTGTTGCACCATCGTGGCCCTGATGCCAGTGGATATTATCTTTCTACCAGTAAACGAGTGTTTTTAGGACATCGCCGTTTGAGTATTATAGACGTATCGCAGAATGCCAATCAACCCATGTATTCCCATGATAGCCGCTTTGTGATCATCTACAATGGAGAGGTTTACAATTACGAAAAGTTAAAACAAAAGCTTCCGAATGTTTTGTGGAAAACGAGCAGTGATACAGAAGTTGTTTTAGAATTATTTGTTCATTTTGGTCCCGAAAGCTTTGCTTGGTTAAATGGTATTTTTGCCTTTTCTATTTATGATATAGTAGAGGAGAAACTTTGGTTGTGCAGAGACGGGCTTGGTATCAAGCCTTTGTTTATACAAAGAGAAAAGGAAAAATTAATTTTCGGTTCAGAATTAAAATCAATTATACGGGCAAATCAAGAAGAGGGTAAGAACACTAACTTTTTAGTGAGTAAAAAGGCCGTTGCCCATTTCTTGCACCTTGGTTTTGTGCCCGAGCCCTTGACCATTTATAGAGGTATCAAAAAATTTCCTGCTGGGTATTACGCTGTACTCAATACAAAAAATGGAGAGTGGAATAGGTATAGATATTGGAATGTAAGAGATCATTATTTGAGCAATCCAATTCAAGACGAGGCTCAGGCTTTAAAACAGTATCAAGAAAAATTATTTGCTTCTGTTGAACGTCAAATGATTAGTGATGTACCATTAGGAACTTTCTTGAGTGGTGGTATAGACTCAAGTTTGGTTACAGCCGTAGCGTCGAAAATAAGCGACAATAAATTAAAAACGTTTTGTATTGGTTTTGAAGATGCACGATTCGATGAGACTGCTTATGCACAACAGGTAGCAACACATTTGGGTACCGACCATCATCTTTTTCGTGCTAAATTGGACGATGTTTTGGCTCTAATACCTGAATTTTTAACTTTATTTGACGAGCCTTTTGCCGATTCTTCAGCATTCCCTACCATGTTGGTTTCTAAATTGGCAAGAGAGCATGTTACTGTAACCTTATCGGGTGATGGTGGCGATGAATTTTTTCAAGGATACGGTATGTATGCTTGGGCAAAACGTTTGAACGATCCTAAAGTACAACTACTGCGAAAACCCATTTTTTTTGCTAGTAAGTTCATGAATGAAAGAAATCAACGAGCAGGAAGAGTATTTAATTTTCCCGCCGTCAAACGAATACCGAGTCATATATTTTCGCAAGAACAATATTTTTTTAGTGAGCAAGAACTGAACAGGCTGTTGCTTAGAAACAATTTTGATTTTAATGAGCTAAATGCACTTCCGAAAAAAGGGAAAAGTCAAGAGCGTCAGGCAATTTGGGATATCGAGCATTACCTCAAAGACGATTTGATGGTTAAAATAGATCGTGCAAGTATGCGATATTCTTTGGAGACTCGTGTACCCTTGTTGGATAAAGAATTAGTTGAATTTTCATTAAATGTACCCTTATCTCTTAAAGTAAATGAAGAATACGGTACCAAATATTTGATGAAAAGAACCCTCTACGATATGGTGCCTAAAGAAGTTTTTGACCGACCTAAAAAAGGCTTTTCAATACCCTTGAATAAATGGTTGGCAAATGAGCTAAAACCAATGCTGGACAAGTATTTGAGTAAGCAAAAAATAGAATATGCAGGGATTATTGACTACAATATGTTTAAGAAAATTATGGACCAATATCTTGCAGGGAAATCCTATTTGTACAATCGTGTTTGGGCAATTTTAGTTTTACATTGGTGGTATTATGAAAAAAAATAGATTATTTTCGAGAAATGTAATGCGACAATCTTAATTTAAGCTTGCGTATGTTGAGCATAGTTATAAATGATAAACCAAAGTTATAGTATATTATATATCTCCTACGATGGTATGACCGATCAGCTAGGTCAAAGTCAGGTGCTGCCTTATTTGGTAGGTTTGTCTGTTATGGGTTATAAGATTACCCTAATTAGTTGCGAAAAAAAGGAAAGAGGGGAATACAAAGAGCTAGTACAGGCAATATGCACTAAACATAATATTAATTGGCATCCCTTGAAGTACACGCGTACACCACCCGTATTTTCCACCATCAATGATGTTCGAAAACTAAAAAAGTTAGCGGCACAGTTATACCAAGTACATCATTATAGTGCCATACATTGCAGGAGTTATGTATCGAGCTTAGTGGGTCAGTGGCTGAAAAAGAAATATGCAGTACCCTTCATTTTTGATATGCGAGGGTTTTGGGCTGATGAACGTGTTGACGGAGCTTTATGGAATTTGAATAACCCCATTTACAATACGATTTACCATTTTTTCAAAAAAAAGGAAAAACAATTTTTACAACAAGCAGATGCAGTAGTATCGCTTACTTATGCTGCTAAAGAGGAAATCGAAAAATGGGCTATGGGGCAGGCGCCGATTACCGTAATTCCTTGTTGTGTTGATACACAATTATTCGACCCCGAATCATTAAAATCTGAACAAAAATCTGCTTTACGACGTAAAGCAGATTTGCCCAATAACAAATTGATTATTGGATATGTAGGTTCTTTAGGCACTTGGTATTTACTTTCAGAGATGCTTGCTTTTTTTAAACATTGCTTGCTCAAACATCCAGATGCTATCCTGTTTTTTGTGACCAACGAGCCCAAAGCGCTCATTTACGAAGAAGCTCGTAAACAACATATTGATTTCGAAAAGATAAAGTTAATATCTGCTAACCGAAGCGAAATGCCCTATTATATTTCGTTGATGGATTTTGGATTGTTTTTTATCAAAAAATCTTTCTCCAAGAAAGCTTCGTCCCCTGTGAAGCAAGGAGAATTAATGGCAATGGGCGTTCCTGTAATTTGTAATGCAGGTGTTGGCGATTCGGACTTTATTATCCACAAATATAAATCTGGAGAATTGGTTTATAGCTTAGATGATAAAGGCTTTGCTGCAGCTATAGACAAATTAAAAGCTGAAATGAATCATCCCGAAGCCATAAGAAAAGGAGCAATTGATTATTTTGACTTGAAAAAAGGTATAGAAGCGTATGCCTCTATTTATAAGGCTTTAATCAAGAGATAAATCACATTTATTCTATAATCTGTACGCTCCATGCCTGAGCTTTCCGAGCAAACATTGCTTTAGTTTGCGTCCAAGTGTCTTTAAAAAAATCAGAAAAACGATATTGATTCAAATGATGCTCAGAATCCCAAATGCTGTGTGTAAAGAATATCGTAGGGGCATTAAGATCTTGCCATAATTCCAAAAATTGGCAACCTTCAAACTCTTTGATTAGCATTTTCCTTTCTTCAAAAAATTGCTGAAAAACAGCTACATATTGAGGTTCAAATTCCATTTGAACAATTCGTTTTATCATGTAAAGAATATTTTTACAGAGCTATAAAATTGCTGGCGTTCAGCATATATATTTAAACCAAGTAGTTCTGCGGCCGCAGCGCCATTAATGGCTATTTCTAAAAAATCTGCTTTATTAAAACGGCAAACAACCTCTCCTTCATTTACTTGCCCTATATGCCTATTCAATGAATGGATGCCCCCAACCCCCTTCAAATCAATTCTGAAAGCACGGTTATTGCGCAGTGATTCAAAATAATCGCGCTGTATGTTCAAAACTACATTCCCATTGTGCGCAACATGTAATATTTGGCAATCTACCCAATTGTCTGCTACAACTGCAGCTGGCATCTTTTTTTGTTTTATGGGGTCTAGTGAAAAGCTGTTAAAGCCTAATTCCTCGGGCTTTTTTGTGCTCAAGTCACGAGCAATTATAGCGCACTGTTCTTGCCAGTCATTAAATGTTTTATACGGATCTTCCCATTCATAGCATTGCCACAAGCTCAAATTTTCGATACCCAAGGCCAGAGGCAATACGCCATTGTTAGGTGCTAAAAAATAATGACCATTTTTTTCGCACAAGACCAATGAGGGTGTTGGGGCATGGTAAACGCCAACATAGATAATATGACAAGTGCCTTTAGGAAATTCTTGATACGAAGAAGCAATTAAATAAGCAACATCGGTAAGATAGTTGCTATCGGCCAAATGAGTGACTTCTAAAACAGTAGCATCAGGGTTATTTCGAAAGATAATACTTTTGGCTATTGCAGCCGAAGCGTCTTTAAGACCAAAATCGCTTAGTATAGTGATGATACGCATTGTGTTGCAAGCAAAGGTAAAGCTAATTGTGCAATAGAAATATTGATACCGGCTCTTTTGTTCAGATTCCTTTTTTATTCGAAGTTTTGTGGCAATAATAAACGCCATTTATAAAGCACTAAAATAATTTGTACAACATCATCGCTAACATCATAACTAGGAAATTTAGTTCCTGCATACCACATTTAATTTGTTGAAACGATTGGAATGTTATCTTGTATGACGCTTCAATAGCGAATGTTGAAATTATGAATTATCACTTCGAGGAAAAAATGCTGCAATAGGTATGATAGTGAGGAAAGAAAGGCATTGGGGGAAGAGAATCAATAAATCACAAGGATGGAGGCCGAATCAGAAATTTGGGATTACAACCTCTATTATGAAGTGTAAAAAGTGCAACTTGATTTATAGCAATCTATTGCCGATTCTCGCTGATATTCAATATCACTACGAAATACCTCCTAGCTCCTATTGCAATGAATCCTATTTTACCATTAATAAAGATTATTGTTCGTGGAAAATCAAAATTTTTAAGCCGATACTGCCATTTGAAAAACAACAAAGAGCACTTGATGCAGGATTAGGCAATTGTATAATTGCATTTCAAAATAAAGCATATTGAGTTTATGGATTTGAACCTTCAATACCATTTTATGAGTGGGCTAAATCCCAAATGGGTATTTCTGAAGATTGTTTGAAACGATCGTCTCTTGAAGATGCTGAGCATCCTGATTCTTTCTTTGATTTTAAAATATTCGGCGCAGTCCTATAACATTTGTATAATCTCGATGATTGAATTAATCAGGCTTTAGGCTATTATTCCTATCGAAGTTCCCTCATTTGATTGGCTTATTGGCAAAATACTCGTCTATACTACAAATTAAGGGGTGGGGATTCCCTCCAAAGCACCAGAGTAATCAAATTTAACATTGAAGAAAGAACAACGCAGCCTTATTTTTTTGCAATACACTATGAGCTACAATAATTTAGCGGATTCTAGTTCCTGCAATTCCAAATCTTCAACTTACCTTTATCCAATCATTTTTAAGCAGCGTTAATCATGTCCGTACATTCCGAAATAAAACGTGTAACCACCCACACCTTGCAGTGGATGAAACAAAATAACGAAAAAATCAGTATGCTCACGGCATACGATTATTCGATGGCAAGTATTTTAGACGCTGCGGGTATTGATGTATTATTGGTTGGTGATTCTGCTAGCAATGTAATGGCAGGCAACAGTACTACTCTTCCCATAACGCTCGACCACATGATTTATCATGCGCAAAGTGTGACGCGTGCTATTGAGCGTTGTTTGGTGATTGTTGATTTGCCTTTTGGCAGCTATCAAGGCAACAGCAAAAAAGCATTGGAGTCGGCCATTCGTGTAATGAAAGAAACTGGAGCGCATGCCATCAAGTTAGAAGGAGGCAAAGATGAATGCGAATCCATCATGCGTATTGTAAGTGCTGGTGTTCCTGTAATGGGTCATTTGGGACTCACTCCACAATCTATCAATAAATTTGGTACCTATGCTGTTAGAGCTAAGGAAGAAGAAGAAGCTGAAATACTGATTGAAAATGCACATGCTTTACAAGCGGCAGGCTGTTTCTCAATAGTGCTTGAAAAAATACCCGCTCTATTGGGCAAGCGTGTTGCCGAAGAACTAAAAATACCTGTAATTGGTATAGGGGCAGGCAGGTATGTAGATGGTCAAGTATTGGTAATGCATGACATGTTGGGTATTACCAAAGATTTTTCCCCTAAATTTTTGCGCAGATACCACAATCTGTTGGAAGAGATTACCAAAGCAACAAAACATTATATTGACGATGTGAAAGGTAACCTTTTCCCAAACGAAGCGGAACAATACTAAAAGAACAATATTCTGTAACCCTTTTTTATTGAGCAGCCCCTAATTGAGCGTCCAATTTACGCAAGTTGACATTTGCCAACTGACCACAGGCAGCATCAATATCCCTCCCACGGCTATGACGCAAGCGGACATTCACTTTGTGTGCGGTGAGATATCCCATAAACTCATCGGTAACTTTTTCATCGGGCTTCTCAAAATCGGCATTATCAATGGGATTATACTCGATTACATTGACTAAATCACAAGGTACTTTTCTATAAATTTTAATGAGGTCGTTGGCATCCTCTCTACTATCATTAAAGCCTTTGAACAAAATGTATTCGAAGGTGACTTGCGTTTTGGTCATTTTATAAAAATGATTAAGGGCATCTATCAATGCTGTCAAGTTGTTGCTCTCATTTATGGGCATGATTTCATTTCGTTTCACATCATTGGCAGCGTGCAAACTCAATGCAAGTTTAACTTTCACTTGGTCGTCGCCTAACTGCTTGATCATTTTCGCTACTCCCGCAGTTGATAAGGTAATTCGTCTCGGACTCATAGCCATACCGTCAGGACTGGTAATTTGTGCTATCGCATGGAGTACATTTTTATAATTGAGTAAAGGTTCGCCCATACCCATAAAAACGATATTGGTCAACTTTTTCCCGAAACTTTTTTGCGCTTGTTCATTAATAAGCATCACCTCATCAACAATTTCTTGCGCTTCGAGGTTGCGTACCCGCTTCATATAGCCGGTAGCACAAAATTTACAAGTAAGCGAACAACCTACCTGACTAGATACACATGCGGTAACCCTTTTTTCGGTAGGTATAAGTACTCCTTCGATAAAATGCTTGTCGTGTAGTTGAAACCTGCTTTTAATTGTTCCATCACTACTGGTTTGTATTTCATCTATACTAACAGTGTTCAAAGCAAAATGACTTGACAGCTTTTCACGCAAAGCCTTCGAAATATTGCTCATTTGCGCAATGTCATTGGTATATTTTTCCCATATCCACTCATACACTTGTTTAGCACGAAACTTAGGTTCGCCCCAAGAAAGCATCAAGTCTTCCAATTCTTGCAGTGTATGTTCTCGTAAGGTTTTCATAAATACAAAGGTAGAAATATAAATAGGCTATTGGCAAATAAAAATTAGCTAAGAATAGCGTTCTGAAATAACATCAACTATGAAGACCTTTATCGAACATACGCAAGCCGACGGGTAGTTGCATTCCTTTATTTGTTCATTTCATATACTAGAGAAGGGGTTTTGAAGCATTTTATGCATAAATGTATCGCAAGGGCAATATTCATGTTTTGCAATGGTATATCCATTAATCGCTCCGTTATATTTGACTGATTCTAAACCAAACTCGTACAAATGAAATGGGCTTATGGACAGGCTTTTAATCGCAAGTGTAAATTATAGACGGGATTTTCTTAGTAACGAAAATGCCGTTTTATTGCGTTTAATCAAGCGATTTTTTTAAACATTTTGAGGAGATGTATAAAGGAGATGTTTCGCTAATTCGATAAGCGATTTTTCTACTTTGCAGAACTAAGAGAGAAAATTTTACCTTTGCAGCCGATGAAATATTTAATTGTTGGTTTAGGAAATATTGGGGCTGAATATGACGCTACACGTCATAATATTGGTTTTGATATTGCCGATACTTTTGTGCTGCAACATGGCGGTCAGTTTCGGCTAGACAGGCATGCTTGGGTGGCAGAATGCAAATGGAAAGGAAAAACTTTTATCGTCATTAAGCCAACCACTTATATGAACCTCAGCGGTAAGGCGGTTAAATATTGGATGGACAAAGAAAAAATTGTTCTTGACAACATTTTGGTTTTGGTAGATGAGTTGGCACTCCCTATTGATACACTTCGATTAAGAGGATCTGGTAGCGATGCAGGACACAATGGACTGAAAAATATTCAGTTGATGCTGGCAACCAATGCTTATCCTCGCCTTCGTTTTGGCATTGGTAACAATTTCCCTAAAGGCAGGCAGGTAGAGTTTGTTTTAGGCAAATGGACACCCACCCAGATGCCCATAGTGAAAGATAAAATCTTAAAAAGCTGTGAGGCAATTGAAAGTTTTGCAGCGGTGGGTTTAGCCAAAACAATGAACGAGTTTAATCAATAAAAAAAGAGATAAAGCAGTGGCATGCTCCCTTTTTTAGTATGAAAATACTGTGCTTACATCTCGTCGACATTAAAGGTATCCCCCTGACGAATATCCCCAGTTTCAAAACCTTTTATAAACCAATACATGCTCTGTTGTGAAGTGTCATGTGTAAAAACACTGGGATACTGTCCAAAAAAGTGTGTAAGCGGTTTAGTGTAAAAAATGTTTTAAAAAATAATGGTATTTTGATTGTTTATTTTAGAATAGAATTGTAACTTGACCTAG
>JASGCQ010000004.1 GCA_030054025.1 Phycisphaerales bacterium
AACCCTGCATTATGACAGATTATGTAAAAACTTCCTACTGCAAAATCTGGGTTTATAAAATTCTTTTTATATCAGCGCCCAGCGCCTGTAATCTTTTATCAATAAACTGGTAGCCTCTGTCAATTTGTTCAATATTTTGAATAGTACTTTTCCCATCGGCACTTAATGCAGCAATCAGCAAAGCTTGTCCAGCTCTGATATCCGGGCTGCTCATTGTAATACCACGCAAATTTTGTTTTCTACCTAAACCAATTACAGTTGCACGGTGTGGGTCGCATAAAATAATCTGTGCACCCATATCTATTAATTTATCCGTAAAAAATAACCTGCTTTCAAACATTTTTTGGTGAATTAATACACTACCTCTTGCCTGTGTAGCAACCACTAAAACAATACTTAATAAATCGGGAGTAAAACCTGGCCATGGGTGATCGTAAATGGTTAACACACTTCCATCAAGAAAAGTTTGTATTTCATAACTATCCTGTTCAGGAATAAAAATATCATCTCCCTTAATATCAAATTGAATACCTAGCTGCCTGAATTTTTCGGGTATTACACCTAATTCGTTAATACCTGCTCCTTGTATTTTTATTTCACTCTGGGTCATGGCAGCTAATCCAATAAAACTACCCACTTCAATCATATCAGGCAAAAGCGTATGTGTTGTGCCATGTAGGTTTTCTACTCCTTCAATTGATAATAAATTACTTCCAATGCCAGCAATTTTTGCACCCATTCTATTCAACATTTTGCATAATTGCTGAACATAGGGTTCACATGCAGCATTATAAATAGTGGTGGTTCCTTCAGCCAAAACAGCTGCCATTACAATATTAGCAGTTCCCGTTACTGAAGGTTCATCCAATAACATAAAACAACCCTTCAATTGTGGTGTGGTTATTTTAAAATAAGTGTTCACGTCATCATACTGAAAAATTGCTCCTAGTTTTTCAAAACCAATTATATGTGTGTCTAATCTTCTTCTGCCAATTTTATCTCCTCCAGGTTTTGGTATATAGGCTTTTTTATATCTTGCTAACATAGGGCCAGCAATCATTACACTACCTCTTAATTGCCCCCCTTTTTTTCTAAATCCTTCAGTTGCTAAATAATCTGAATCAACATTAGCTGCATTAAATACAAAAACACCTTCTTCTGGATTTGTGACAGCGACGCCCAAGTCTTGCAATAATTCTATTAACAGATTTACATCTACAATATTGGGAATATTAGAAATTGTAACTGTTTCTTTAGTTAATAACACAGCCGCAATTACTTGCAGGGCTTCATTTTTAGCTCCTTGAGGAATAATGGTACCCTTTAATTTTTTTGCACCTCTTACTTCGAAACTACTCATTATCGTATTAAAATTTATCTTGCTAAGTTATTAGGTTCTTGATTAAAATAAAAAGCCGTTTCATAAAGAAACGGCTATATCTTAAACAAATCATGTATTAAATGGCAATATCTTCTACCTTAAATTTAATGATGCCATTTGGCGCCTGTACTTCGGCTACTTCTCCTTTAGACTTACCCAATAAGCCTTTACCAATAGGCGATGATGCAGAAATCTTACCGGCTTTTAAGTCGGCTTCTTTTTCACCTACAATTTGGTAAGTAACCGTTTTTTTGGTGGCCATATTAGTAATGGTAACCTTGGTTAAAATACTAACCCTGCTGGTATCGATAGTACTAGTATCCACAATTTTTGCTGTTGCAATTACACCCTCTAGTTGTTTAATTCTTGCTTCAAGCATTCCTTGTGCTTCTTTGGCGCTATCATATTCGGCATTTTCTTTAAGATCGCCTTTTTCGCGGGCCTCTGCAATGGCTTTGCTTGCAGCCGGCCTGTCGATGGACTTCATTCGTTGAAGTTCCTGTTTCATCTTGTCAAAAGTTTCCTGTGTTACATATTCGCTCATAACAATCGGTTTAGAAAAGGGAAAAAAAATACAACGCCACTTTTTAGTGCGGCGTTGCAGATAAACAAATTTAAGGCAAAAATGATAAAACCAACAAGTAAAATGGTTGTTTTTTGCCATTTTTGGGTGTTCAAAAGCTAAAGCAATAGTATTTAAATATCCCATTTATTATAAAATTGGTAGCAATTAAAATGCGTATCTAAAATCAAATTAACCTTATTTAACCTTTAACCCATCTTAGTTAACCCTGTTTTTTTTACAGCTGCTATATGTTTGCTGCAAGAATTAATATTATGAAGAAAATAATTGCTTTACTATGTTCCTTAATTTTTACGCTATCTGTAACTGCCCAAAAAAACAATACTTCCGTTACTGGTCGGGTATATGATTCCACCATTAAAAAAGGATTGGCTTATGCAACAGTTTCAATCTTGAACGCAAAAGACTCTACTTTATTTTCATTTACTAGGGCTGATTCTTCCGGCAATTTTAAATTGAACCAATTGGGCAAAAGCGGCAATTTTATTTTATCTGCATCTTATGTAGGTTATATACCTGTTTGGAAAAATGTAACGCTCAAAGAAGGTACAAATATTGAAATGGGTGTTTTATCATTAACAGATTTAGCACATGCTACTGATGTTACTGTTACTGCACGTAGACCACCGGTTGAAATGAAAAACGATACACTGGAGTTTAATACTGAGAATTTTAAAACAGCTCCCAATGCTGTAGTAGAAGATATGCTAAAACGTTTGCCCGGTGTTACAGTTGATAAAGACGGTACCGTAAGGGTAAATGGTCAAGTAGTTAGAACTATAACCGTTAATGGCAGAGAGTTTTTTACAGGCGATCCTAAAATGGCTACAAAAAATTTAAATGCAGACTGGGTAGATAAAGTACAAGTGTATGATAAGAAAAGCGACCAGTCTCAGTTTACTGGTTTTGATGATGGTCAAACACAAAAAGCAATCAATTTAAAACTTAAAAAAGATAAAGACAATGCCTTATTTGGTAGAGTAACCGCAGGTGCAGGAAATGATAGCCGCTATGAAGGCCAAACCAATATTAATAAGTTTAAAGGGGATAAGCAGGCTTCTTTAATTGCAATGGGTAATAATACAAATAAACAAGGTTTTACAATAAATGATATTATGAATTTTACTGGCGAATTAAATCGGGCAATGCGTGGCGCCGCAGGGGGTGGTAGTTCAGTAAATATTCGATTTGGTGCAAGAGAAGATTATGGTTTGCCTGTAACGGGGCAAGGTCAAAATCAACAAGGCATTGCAGAAACTTGGGCTGGAGGTATTAATTTGAATGATTTATGGAACAAAAAGAAAACAGATTTTAATGGAAATATTATGTTAAGTGATACCCGTTTATTTACAAAAAGAATAAGTGAAAGACAGAATAATATTCCGGGCTTTGATTTAACTACTCGTGATACTTCAATTACACAAAGAAATGGGCAACAACAAAAACTAGGCTTTACGATTGATCATAAAATAGATTCTTTTCAATCAATTCGATTTGTTCCACAATTAACTTTTCAGCAAGGCAGCGTTTATAGACTTGATACTAATTATTCGTTTAATAAATTTGGCAACGTAAATAATGGTTATACCAGAAATAATAGCACAAGCACTGCAATTAATTTTACTAATTCATTATTGTACCGCAAAAGATTTAAAACAAAAGGCAGAAGTTTTTCTGCAAGTATTAACTTTGATTATAACAACAGCAAGTTGTCTGATAATTTAAGCACAAATAATAGTTTCTTCAAGCCATTGAGGCCAGATTCATTAGCTAGTCAAAACCAACAAAGTACACGTAATGCTATAACTAGAGGTATTGGAACTAATTTAAGTTATACTGAGCCAGTAGGAAAAAGGTCTTTATTAGAGTTTGGGGCTTTCTACAATATCAATACAGGCGAAAGCGATAAAGAAACATTTGATTACAATGGGCTTACAAAACAATACGATAAAATAAATACCATACTTACCAATAGTTTTACCAATCAATTATATTATGGTGGAGCAAGTGTTGGAATTAGAACAAATATTAAGAAGTGGAGTTATGGTTTTGGAACTGCATTGCAATCTGCCTTCTTAAGAAGTAATAATATTACACAAACCAGTTTAGTTGAACAAAAATTTACTGATTTATTACCCAATGCTAATCTACGTTATAAGTTAACGAATAATACTAGTGTAGGATTATCATATAACACTTCAACCTCACAACCAAATGCAAGGCAATTACAACCTGTTCCAGATGTAACAAATCCTTTAAATGTATATACTGGTAACCCTGCTCTAAAAAGAACGTATAGCCAAAATTTAAACATAAACTTCTCCAGCTTGAATTTGTATAAAGGTCAGACCATTTTTGGTTTTGCTGGAATAAACAGAATGGATAATGCAATAACCAGTTCTGATACTGTTTTTGCAAATGGTAGCAGGAGATCAACAAGCGTAAACCTAAATGGCATAACAATGATTTTTGCAAACGTAAGTTCTGGCTTTGCAGTAAAGTCGCTTAAAAGCAGGTTAGAATTTGGGCTTGGTCTTAATAAATCAAAAACGGCCAGCATGTTGAAGGTTTTTCGAGCTAATGGTAGTGATACAAGCGGCAGAAATAATATTACTAATACAACACTTAGTCCTTCATTTAATTGGAATTTTTCAATTGAAAACAAAATTGACATTTTTGCTACAAGCCGCCTCAATTTTACTCATGCTGCATACAGCATGCAGCCTGAAATATCTAATAATTTCTTGCAACAAGTATATGGTATTGAAATGAATAATTATATACCGGGAGGTGTTGTATTGAACAATAATTTCAGCTATACAATTAACTCAGGCCGTTCCGATGGGTTTAATCAAAACATCCCTTTCTGGAATGCTTCTGTTGCAAAATCATTTTTAAAGAATAAAAGGGCTGAATTTAAGTTCACTGTTTTTGATATTCTCAATAAGAATATTGGTATTAACCGTACTGCAAACAGCAATTTTATTGAAGACGTTCAATACAATGTTTTACAACGTTACTTCTTGTTAAGCTTCACATTTGTTTTAAACAAAGGTGGAAATACTGCAGGCAATAGAGTAATGATCAGAACATTGGGAAATTAGTACTTATAGTTTTAGACGTTCCTGCCTTTCTAGGCGGGAACCTTTATTTTTGGGAATATGATTATGAAAAAAATAACTGCTATAATACTCACTTACTTTGCAATATTTGCTATACAAGCCCAATCTATAATTAGTATTCCCTTTGTGCTAGAGGGAGAGCATATGACAATTAAACTGAAAGTAAACAATACTGATAGTTTGTTATTTGTTTTTGATACGGGGGCTTCAACTACTGTAATTGATTCTGCAACTGCTGAAGCTATTTCACTAAAAGAAATTTCGAAAACAGGTATTTCAGGCGCAAGTGGAAATGCGAGTTATGCTGTTTGCCAGCTTGATAGTATTTTGTATAAAGATTTAAAGCTAGTAAATCAACGTGCGGTTAAAGCATCTTTAGCATCACTCTCTCGTTCTCTTGGTACTGAGATCAATGGAATTATTGGTGCCGATATTTTGCGTAAGTATGTTACAGAAATAAATTATGATATTGCTTGCATACTTTTATACAAACAGTCTTCGACAGTAGATTTTTCTAATAAAGGAACTAGCTTACCCCTTAATTTTTCATTGGGTCTCTCTATTCCAACTGTACCAGTTTCAATTGAGCTTCAGAATGGCGAAATAATATCTGGCGAATTCTTACTGGATAATGGCGCAGGCATTACTACATGTATTAATACTCCGCATGTTAATGATGGGGGATTATTACAAAAAGCAGGCAAGACATTCAAATCAAGCAGTAAAGGCTTAAGCAGCAAGTCGGGGAATTATTTAGCTGCAGCTAAATCAATTAGTTTCTCCGGTTATACATTTTCAGATATCCCTTTTATTCTCGAACAATCTACACAAGGTGTTGTAAGCATGCGTACAGTAAAAGGCTTATTGGGTAATACTATTCTAAAGCGGTTTAACATATTACTTGACTATGCTTCTCAAAAAGTATATATAAGACCCAATGACTTATTTAGTACTCCATTTCAATTCCCACTAGTTGGTTTTAAGTTAGAAAAAGTAAATAAAGAACTGATAGTAGCTGACATAAATTTTGAATCTGAAGCCAGTAAATTGGGGATTAAAAATGGTTTTATTCTTACTGCAATTGACGGCAAAAAAAATCTTACCCTAAAGCAGGCAAGAGAATTACTGGCACTGCCCGGGCTAAAAACAATAGAATTTGTAGATGTAAACAAACAAATTCAAAAGATTGTATTGAAGTTGGAAAGGTTAATTTAAACGAGATTCTTTTTTTAAAATTTCAAATTTTGATATCTACCTGAATGGCTGTACATTTCGCAAAATTTTATTAATGCGTTTTATTTTATTAGCAACTGCTCTTATTGCAACTATTGCAACAGAAGCACAAAAGCCGGCACCTAAAAAATCTGCTACAACTGCGGCGGTAAACCCGTTAAAGAATAATACAGATAGCTGTAGTTATGGCATAGGCGTTTCAATTTTTTCAAGTTTAAAGCAACAGGGATTAAATAAGCTTAATTTAAATGTTTTGCAGAAGGCATTATCAGATGCATATTATGGTAAACCTTCTTTACTAAGTCCCGAGTTAATACAATCTTCGATTACCACTTACATGCAAAAAGCACAAAGTGAAAAAGCAACAAAAGCAAAGCAAGAAGGCAAGGCATTTTTAGATGCCAATGGCAAACGAAAAAATGTAATTACAATGCCCGAAGGCTGGCAATATGAAGTTATACAACAAGGAAAGGACAGCATTAGCCCAACAATGGCGAATAGTGTAAAATGCAATTATAGGGGTACGCTACTTAATGGAGAAGAATTTGATGGTTCTGCGAAACATGGCGGACCTATTACTTTTGCGTTAGGTCAGGTAGTTAGCGGCTGGCAACTTGCTTTACAAAAAATGACCGTTGGCAGCAAATGGAAAATATATTTGCCGTCTGACTTAGCTTATGGAGATATGGGTAATCCTCCCGTTATTCCGCCCGGTGCTACGCTGATATTTGAATTGGAGTTATTAGAAGTAATTAAATAATTTAACGCCTGTTAATTTGAGCTTCAGCGGCAATAAACCCAAAGCTGCTCCATTGGTTTCCTGCAAGTATTTTTTTGATAAGCAGATTTGATTTCTCTTTTTGCTGATTCAAATGATAATACATAGCAAGTCCAAAAGCAGTGGTAGCATCACTCAAATTATCGTTTTCGGTTTGCAAACCAGCGTATAATTCATCTGCACCCGTATGATTTTTATATAGCATTAAAATTTTTAAATAATCACCGCTTTCCAATAAAATTTTATTAGGGTTAATAGTTGCTAATAATTGATTGGCTTTTGCTGATTTTCTTGCTAACTGCAACACCAGATTAAGCCAGTTTGCTGTGGCCATATACATGTCATCATTTTTACTCAAAGTCAAACACTTTTCGTAGGTCTTAATAGCTTTTTGGAAGTTTCCTTTTAGAAAATAAGCTAGACCTAGATGATAATAAATATTGGTTTGCAGCGTACTCGTTGGAATATTTTGTGCATTAGGCATTCCATCAGGTTCAATTTCATCTGTCTTTCCCTTAACTAGTTTAGCGGCTTTTTCAAAGTCGGCAATTGCTTTGTCAAAATTACGGATAGTAAGATACCGATGTCCTCTGTGACGATACATTCTTGCATCGCTGGGATGTATCACTATCCCTCTTGTAAAAAGATCAATTGCTCCAATATATTCTCCTAAATAGGCTGTTCTTCTTCCTAGCCAGATAATTGCGTCTGCATTCGTCGTATCCTTTTGCCATATTTTTTTTGCTGACGCTAATTTTTCTTCCAATGATTTACGAGCAGTTTCGCTCAATACAGGTTTTGTTATACTAGTTTGCGCTAGTAGATGATTACTGAGAAGAAAGCAGAAAACAAGAATAAAATATCGCATATTATTTAATTATAAGTGTAGGGATAGTATTTTCGCCCTATCATGCAACGTATAGCCATTTTTGCTTCAGGAACCGGAACCAATGCCGATAAAATTATCGCTCATTTTTCAAATAAAAATAAAAATGTTTTGCCTGCCTTGGTGGTTTGTAATAAACCTGGGGCTGGTGTTATATCCATTGCAGAAAAATGGGGTATTGAAGTTTTGTTAATCGAGAAAGAACAGTTTTTTACAGGAGATGGTTATGTAAATTTTTTATTGGATAAAAAAATAGATTTTATTGTTTTAGCTGGATTTTTATGGAAAGTTCCTTTAAGCCTGATTGCTGCCTATCCAGATAAAATTATCAATATCCATCCTGCCCTCTTACCAAAATATGGCGGCAAGGGCATGTATGGCAATCATGTGCACGCCACAGTTATTGCCAATAAAGAAAAAGAATCTGGCATTACCATTCATTATGTAAATGAAAAATATGATGAGGGTGCAATTATTTTTCAAGCAAAAGCAAATGTTGACTCAAGCGATACACCAGAAACATTAGCTAGTAAAATTCACCTATTGGAACATGAGCATTTTGCAACTACGATTGAGAATTTATTAAGTCATTAGAGGTTGACAACAATAGTACGAGATTCTTATCGGGTTCAGTTGTAGCGGCCTCAATAGGAAGAATCAAGGAAGAAGGTTTCTCTGCAGAACATTTTTTGTACCATTTATCATAGTACTTCAATAATACTTCAAAGCAACTTGGTACATTGTCTTCAAGCAAAAAGTTAATTGCATTTTTAGCCTCCAAGCCGCCCAATCTTTTTTTAATTCGCATAATTGCATTCAGCAATTTTTCTTTATCAGCCTTACCATATTCTGCTAATACTTGCTTTAGTCTTTCTTCGAATGGTATATCAAAGAAGAAAACCTGTTTTGTTTGTATTTGCTTTGACAAAATTGTTGGAATATTTACATTACCTATACGTTGACTTTCATTTTCTATCCAAATTGTTTCTGCGTTGCTAGATTGTATTAAGTCGGTAGCTAATAAATTTTCAAACATTTCCTGTGTGGGTTGTTCAGGCATGCCTATATTACCAAAAGCGGAACCTTTGTGACAAGCCAATGCTTCTAAATCAATAACACTATGCCCATTCTTTTTTAGTGCATGTAACAATTTAGTTTTACCGCAACCAGTATAACCACCAATAATCTTAAATGGATAAGTTTTTGTAAATTGATCTAATATAAAATTTCGATAGGCTTTATAACCACCTACAAGTGTATATACTTTATACCCATATAGATCAAATAACCAGGCTACGGCTGCACTACGCATACCACCCCGCCAACAATGAATCAATATTTTTTTAGGTTGTTCGCCATTTTTCTTAAATAAGGAAAAACCTTCAACCTCATCTACCATTTTCCGCATCTTAATGCCAAAAAAATCAAGTCCTAATTTTATTGCTATTTGCCTGCTCTCTTGTTTGTATGCTGTACCTACAATCTTTCTTTCCTCATCTGTAAATAAAGGCAGGCTAATTGCTTTTGGTATATGTGCATGTTTATACTCACCCGGACTGCGAACATCCAAAACAGGTAAATCAGCATATTTTGTTGCCCAATCGGTAATGCTTATTTTTTGAATCATTAATTGCTATCAAACATAGTTGCTTTTCTCAAGAATAAAAAGAGATTTACATTACTACACATAATCAAATAAAAAAGCAGCAAGTTAAAATTTGCTGCTTTATAAAAATTGTGTTTAAAATTATCCATTCATACTGGCTAAGAATTCTTCGTTGCTCTTGGTGCCTCGCATACGTTTTAATAACTCATTCATAGCTTCATCAGTGTTCATATCATTAATATACAAACGTAGAATATTCATCCTTTGCAATACTTCTTTATCTAATAATAAATCATCTCTACGAGTTGAAGAAGATATTAGATCTATAGCTGGGTAAACCCGCTTGTTTGCCAAACGACGATCAAGCTGTAATTCCATATTACCAGTTCCTTTAAATTCTTCAAAAATCACCTCATCCATTTTACTACCCGTTTCAATTAATGCTGTAGCTAAAATAGTTAAGCTACCACCATGTTCTATTTTACGAGCAGCACCAAAAAATTGTTTTGGTTTTTGCATGGCATTTGCTTCAACACCACCACTTAATACTTTACCACTACTAGGTGCTACCGTATTATGTGCACGTGCTAAACGTGTAATACTATCTAATAATATCACTACATCATGGCCGCATTCTACTAAACGTTTTGCTTTTTGTAATGCAATGGCTGATACTTTAACGTGTTTCTCTGCAGGCTCATCAAAAGTAGAAGCCAATACTTCGGCTTTTACGCTACGTTCCATATCAGTAACTTCTTCTGGTCTTTCATCAATCAACACAACCATTAAATAAATTTCCGGGTGGTTAGCAGCAATTGCATTGGCCACTTCCTTTAATAACATGGTTTTACCCACTTTAGGTTGTGCTACAATTAATCCACGTTGCCCTTTACCAATGGGTGTAAACAAATCCATAATCCTTGTACTGTAATTAGATGGAGTTGTAAACAGGTTTAATTTTTGGTATGGAAATAATGGCGTAAGATAATCGAATGGTACACGGTCACGTACTTCATCCGGTCTTTTACCATTAATTGAATCTACTTTTAAAAGAGCAAAATATTTTTCGCCTTCTTTAGGCGGACGAACAGAACCCAAAACCGTATCGCCTGTTTTTAATCCAAATAATTTTATTTGTGAAGGAGATACATACACATCATCCGGAGATGATAAGTAGTGATAATCAGAAGAACGTAAGAAACCATACCCATCAGGCATCATTTCTAAAACACCTTCTCCAGTAACTACTCCATCAAATTCTACATTAAATGCAGGCTCTTTTCTATAGGTTTGTTGCGGTATAACTGGGGCAGCTGTTATTGCCTCCTCAATTATTTCTGGTTCTTGTGGTTCTTCTGTTGCTGCTAATAAAGCATTAGCCAAGTTAGTAAGATTAGCATCTACCATAGAAGGTTCGGCTACAGCACTTTTTTCTTCCTGCGTATTTGCATTTTCTTGCTTTGGTACATTACGCAAAGGTTTACGCGGACGTTTTCCTTTTTGATCTGCTGGCTCTTCTGCCACCACTTCACTTTCCATTACTTCCGCTTCTTCTGTAACATTTGCAGTAGAAACCATAATTGGTTTTCTAGCTCTCTTTTTCTTGCCATCATCCTTTACTTCACTGGCCGAAACAGCCTGACTATCAAGAATCTTATAAATTAAATCTTGTTTGTTTAATTTTTTAAAATTGGCAATTTTTTGCTGCTCTGCTATATCGTGTAGTTCAGTCAACAGCATGTCATTCAGTTGTAAGATATCGTACATATGTATCGTTGAAATAAAAACTTAACTTTTAAAAAAAATCATCCAGTCTGTAAAATTGAAAACTTTTGTTTGATGGGAATATTGACAAAAACCGAGAAAACCGAGATTTTGATACTGGCTTATTCCGGTTGCTGCTGCAATGTTAAGGTAGTTTTCTATAAAAAATCAAAAAATATCCGAAAAAAAACTAATTCTGGTTGCGATTAGGCATTATAAAGCCATTAAAGCCCTATCACGCTTATATTTGCAGCCCTTTAAAAAGCAATTATGTTTAATCAACGCACCAAAATAAAAGTATTACTCCAGTCAGATCATATTGGCCAGGATATTACCGTAATGGGCTGGGTTCGTAGTTTTAGAAACAACCAGTTTATAGCATTAAACGATGGTAGTACTAACAATAATTTACAAATTGTTGTAAACCTGGGATTATTGGATGATGCAACTTTAAAAAGAATTACCACTGGTGCTTCCTTAAAAGTAAAGGGGCAAGTTGCAGCTTCCTTGGGTAAAGGCCAGGCTATTGAATTAATTGCTGCTGCTGTTGAAATTCTAGGGGATAGCGATGCCGAGAAATTTGCTCTACAGCCCAAAAAACATAGTCTTGAGTTTTTAAGGGAAATAGCGCACTTGCGTTTTCGTACCAATACTTTTGGTGCAATTTTCCGTATAAGACATTCTTTGGCATTTGCCATACACCAGTTCTTTAATGAAAAAGGATTTGTGTACTTACATACACCCATTGTTACAGCCAGCGATGCAGAAGGTGCTGGTGAAATGTTTAGGGTAACTACTTTACCAATGGATGGTTCTGCGCCAAAAAATGAAGATGGCAGCATAAATTATAAAGAAGATTTTTTTGGCAAAGCCACAAACCTTACCGTAAGCGGACAGTTAGAAGGCGAGCTTGGTGCTATGGCTTTTAGTGAGATTTATACTTTCGGGCCAACCTTTAGGGCTGAAAATTCCAATACTACCAGGCATTTGGCTGAGTTTTGGATGATTGAACCTGAAATGGCGTTTCACGACATAGAAGATAATATGAACCTGGCCGAAGAGTTCATTCAATACCTGATTGCTTATGCCATGAAGCATAATGCAGATGATTTAGTTTTTCTTGACCAGCGCTTAGCCGAAGAAGAAAAACTAAAGCCACAAAATGAAAGAAGCGAAATGGGTTTATTGGAAAAACTGCGTTTTGTTACTGAAAATAAGTTTGAACGTATTACCTATACTGAGGCTATTGACATTTTATTAAACAGCCCGGCTTATAAAAAGAAGAAGTTTAAATATAATGTAAGCTGGGGTATTGATATGCAAAGCGAACATGAAAGGTATTTGGTGGAGAAACATTTTAAAAAGCCTGTAATTGTTACTAATTACCCCGCAGCCATCAAAGCATTTTATATGCGTTTAAATGATGGTTGCGAGCCGGGTAAAGAAACAGTGGCGGCCATGGATATACTAGCTCCAGGCATTGGAGAAATAGTAGGTGGTAGTCAGCGGGAAGAAAGATTAGCCAATTTAGAGGCAAGAATGGCTGCTTTTCATATACCAACGGAAGAAATGAGCTGGTATTTAGATACTCGCCGTTTTGGTACGGTGCCTCATGCTGGTTTTGGTTTAGGCTTTGAAAGAATGGTACAGTTTGTTACTGGTATGGGTAATATCAGGGATGTAATACCTTTTGCCCGTACCCCTAAAAATTGCGAATTTTAGACCAAGGGAAATTATAATTTTATAAATTAAACGCCCACTCCTATATTTGCAACCCCAAAAGGGAAGCATATAGCAGTATATGCGGATGGTGCGGTAGCTCAGTCGGTAGAGCAAAGGACTGAAAATCCTTGTGTCGCCGGTTCGATCCCGGCCCACACCACCAGTAAAATCAAGCCTTTCAGCTCAACCGCTGAAAGGTTTTTTATTTTGGGTACAACATAGGTACAACAATACAAAAACGTAAGTTCAAAATTAAGTTACTTACTTCTGCATATTTTTAATTGCCAAGTTCACAGCATCCATAACTGGGTCTTGCGAAAGCCTTGCATAAATTGCAGTAGAAATTTGGCTCTTATGATTTAAAGCTTTGCCAATAATGGGCAAGCTTACACCAGATATTGCCATGTAACTACCTAAGGTTCTTCGTAAATCATGCATACGAATATCATCTTTGCCCATGCGTTTTCTAATTCTTTCAAACGCCCTTTTTGGGTCTTTCAAATAACCCTCTTTACCATCACCTTGAAAAACAAAGAGAGAAGGGGGTTGTAGTTTTTTATTTGCTTCATTCCTATATTTTAAAATTTCAAGAACCTCATTACTAAGCATTACTATATTCACTTCTTTGTTTTTTGTTTGGGTATCTGGTATCCGCCATCTATTTAATTCAAAATCAATATCAATCCATTTCATAGAAAGCACATTGCCCTTTCTTGCACCTGTAAAGAGAAGTACTTGAAAAAAATGTTTGAATAGTTCTTCTTCTTGTTCAATGGCATTGAAAAAAGAAAGCAATTCCTCTTTGGATAAAAATCTGTCTCGGCTGAATGTTCGGAATTTCTTGATTCTTGAACATGGATTAGTTCCTGCGAAATAATCATGTTTAATGCAAAATGTAAAAACAGAACTAACGACCGTAATAATTCTGTTTGCTGTAGCTCCAGATCTTATTTCGCCGATGCTCAAATGTAATTTTCGCAATTTTTCTTTTGTTATTTGTTCTGCTTTTATATTCCCAATAACTGGGAATACATGTTTGTTCATCATGTTTCTGTTGTCTTTAGGTCGCTTTGTAAAAACCTTTGCATGCTGATTATAGTAAAACTCATACAGTTCCTTAAAAGTTAACTGGTTTCTTTCTTTTCGCTTTTCTTCTTGAGGGTCTCCGCCCAGAGTAATAATTGAATTTAACTTTTTGGCTTGCTCTCTTGCTTGCTCAATAGTCAAATCTTTATAATTACCGATTTTGATTCGCTGTGGCTTACCTTTTACTTTTCGGTATAGGTAATAGGTCTTTGTACCACCTGTGCCAACAGACAGTTTTAAGAACTGGACTTTGGCATCACTGATTTCATAACGCTTGTTTGTGATGGGAAGGTTTTCTAAAACATCTTTCCTGAAATTCAGCACGGTATTTTGCATTTATGTCTCCCAAAATTGCTACCTATTTGCTACCGTATGGGTTAAATCCCGATTGTAGCTATAAATGAAGTTTTAGCATATTTTCAATTAGAATCAAGTTATTATTCGACTCTATTAAACGCAGTTAATCAGACATAATAAGCCCCTGATCAATTTGACATGGAAGAGGTCACAGGTTCGAAGCCTGTATCGCCCACCAATTTCAAGCACTTAAATACAGCTTGTTTTTAACACTCCCCAAATTGCTACCAAATTGCTACCGTATGGGTTAATATTGGTTACAAACTAAAAAGCAACCAGAAAAGCAGAACAGGTTATTGTCTCTTCAAAACTGGTCTTGGGGGTTTTTCAAAAAAAAGCAAAAACAGCGGTGTATCTCAAACCCGATTCCTTGTTTTCATCCACACCCCTGCATGAGGGTATCGTAGCTCTTACATAAACTGGTATTATTCTGTATTACCAATATGTCTTTTTCTTACACTTCGCTTTGCGAATCGGTTATCACAGCCCTCCCTTACGCAACGGGTGTTGCAACATTTATTTTTTTGGAGATTGCTATGAAAGAAAAAGAAGCCCTTGAACCATTGCTCTGTCGTAAACGTGCCGCAAAATATCTGAATGTTTCGCCTGGCACTTTGGCGGTTTGGGATTGCACCAAACGCTATCAGCTGAACCCGCTTAAAATTGGTCGGGCGGTGCGTTACCGCCGTAGCGATTTGGATGCTTTTATCCTGCGCAAGCAACAGAACCGTTAGTGTTGTCGTTGCATTGATACCGGAACGTTTTTTCGTTCCTTATTTTTTCTTTTTTTCATCATCATTTATTTTTTGGAGACTGCTATGAATATCGAGCAGGCGAAAGCCATTCCTTTGTCTGTAATTCTTGTCAAGCTGGGTTTATCACCGCATAAACAAACCAACAAAGAAGCTTGGTATTACTCTCCCTTCCGCAAAGAAAAAACGCCCAGCTTTCATGTGCATTTACAAAAAAATTACTGGTATGATTTTGGCGAAGGCAAGGGTGGCGATATTGTTTCATTTGTCTGTGCTTATTTGGCTGCTTGTCATGAAAGTAATACTGTTGCTGATGCCTTGCGCTGGCTGGGCAATATGCAGGGGGCTTTGCCCGCCTTTGCGGCGATTGATACCAGTGATTGTGATACAAAAGATGCTTCGCTGGTGTTTAAAGAAGCAAAAGCCATTACAAGCCCTGGCTTGTTGCAGTATCTGCGCCGCCGGGGCATCCCTCAAAAAATCGCTTTTTTGTCTTTAAAAGAAGTGCTGGTCTTCAATAAGGAAACGGGCAAATCCATTTATGCATTGGGTCTGCTGAATGAAGAGGGCGGCTATGAATTACGCAATGTTTTTTTCAAAGGCTGTGTAGGACGAAAAGATGTTTCCTTTATTCGGGGCGTTGGTTCACCCAAAACCATCCATGTCTTTGAAGGTTTCTTTGATTATCTCTCGGTGCAAACCGCACAAGCTTTAGTGGGGGATGTGCTTATTTTAAATTCTATTGCCTGTTTGCAAAGAGCCATCGGCTATATCAAGGGCTTTGGTTATAGCAGTGTTTATAGCTGGCTGGATAATGATGCCAAGGGCATACAAGCCACAGAATTCTTTGATGCATTTTGCAAAACGGAATCGGGTTTGATGCATTTACCACAGAACAAATTATATGCCCCGCATAAAGATGTCAATGCCTGGCATATGCACAAGCTTGGATTGGGGGCTTAGTGATGACTAAAGCTTCCGTGGAAAATTTATCATTGTTCCAAGTGACCGAAGTGGAACTGGTCTATCGTAATAAAGTAAAACCTTGCGACCGTCTGCAAATTGTCCGTTCTTCGGATGTGTATAATTTGCTCCTCTCTGTCTGGGACATGAATAAAATTGAACTGGTAGAAGAGTTCAAGATTATGCTGCTGGACAGGCGCAATGCTTGTTTGGGTGTTGCGGCTATTGCATCGGGGGGCATCACTGGGTGCCTTGTGGATAGCCGGATTGTTTTTTCGACGGCTTTAAAAGCCCGTGCTTCCAGTATCATTTTGGCGCATAACCATCCTTCGGGGAATTTGCTGCCCAGCAAAGATGATATGAACCTGACCCAAAAATTAGTGGATGGCGGCAGGCTCTTGGATATCAAAGTCATCGAACACCTGATTGTCACCCCGCAGGGTTATCATTCTCTTGCCGATGAAGGCATGATGCCCTGGTAGGTGCTGTATTGTTTTGCATCGTTGTTTTGTTGGGTGTTTTGCTGCTGCTGCATTCCTTTCAATGCGGGATTCGTTGTGTAGCGTGAGGGGTTTTACCAAGGCCGCTTATTCCACCAATCAAGAATTTTCGCCTGCCTTTTTCAAATAAAAAGGCTTTCCCCGCCCATCAAAATACTTTGCCAAAATTCTTGTTGGCTCATGCGCTTGCACCTTGGTTTTTGCAACCCCTCTAACCACTCACCCCATCAGAAAGGGAACTATCATGGAAAACACACTCACCACCCCAACAACTGCTAAAACTTATTTTAGCCGTGACCTATATCAGGAAGTCACCAACACCATCATCGAACAATTAGAAGCGGGAACGATCCCCTGGCAGATGTCCTGGACAGGTGGCTCGAACGCAAGTTTCCTGAGGCTGCCGAAGAATTTTTCTACCAACAAATATTATCAGGGTATCAATATCGTCTTGCTTTGGTCAGCATCCTTGAAGCATGGTTTTACTTCATCCGAATGGGGCACTTTTAAGCAATGGTCCGCAAAGAAAGAATCCATCCGTAAAAACGAGAAGGGCAGTATGATTGTTTACTATGATACCTTCGAAAAAGAAATTGATGGTGAAATACAACGCATCCCCTTTCTCAAAGCATCGGTTGTTTTCAACCGTTGCCAGTTGGCGAGTTATAAACCAGAAGCTGCGCCTGTTATTGTTGCTTCACCTGCGTCCGCCCCTGTTGAAACGATTGCAATCATTGATGCTTTTGTTACAGCAACTAAAGCTGATATCATTCATAACGGTAACAACCCTCGTTACCTGCCTGCAAGGGATATCATTGAAATGCCTTTGACTACCAGCTTCACGGCAACACAGTATTGCACGGCTTCAGAAAATTATTACGCCACTTTGTTGCACGAACTGGTGCATTGGTCGGGTAACCCTAACCGCATGAACCGTGTGAAAGGCAAACGTTTTGGCGACCAGCAATATGCTTTCGAAGAAATGGTGGCTGAACTGGGTGCGGCTTTCCTCTGTGCGGATTTTAAACTCTCTACCACCCAAAGCGGCGACCATGCCAGCTATATTGCGCATTGGTTAGGTGTCCTCAAAGACAATAAACACTTTATCGTCACCGCCGCCAGCGAAGCATCGAAAGCAGTGGGGTATTTAAAGGGGTTGCAGGTGGAATGAAATTGATAAACAAGGAGTCGGCTTTTTGAGTCGGCTCCTTGTATTAAAGTTTTTCCTAATTGCATTCTGATTTTTGAAAGATAAATTAGTTATTTAGTTGTTACATTTTCAATAGAAAAAAGATTTTTACAACTGTAAACAGATTTTTCTTGGCAAAAAATGTTACATTTTTTTGTTTTTTGATAAAAAAACCTATTTTTGTAACAGAATTCACAAAAAGTATGCTTAAAATTGCTGTTATGAAAAACGCAAATATCATTATCAGGACTTTAAGAGAACAACTAGGTTACAGTCAAGATGCAGTAGCAAATTTTCTTAAAGTAAAAAGAGAGATGGTAAGTTACTACGAAACAGGGGCAAGGGAATTGCCATTAGGGGTGCTGGAAAAGCTAGCGGATTTATTCGGAGTCGATTTAGAAATCTTTTTTACTGATAATGTCGAAGATGTAAACACAGAGCTTGCTTTTGCTTTTAGGGCTAATGAGCTTAATGAGAATGACCTTGAAAGTATTGCTGCATTCAGAAAAATTATCAAAAATTATCAAAGAATAACCAATTTGGAAAAAAGGGATGCTTAAGGAAAGATACATAGAATTTAAGGCTAACAGATTTCGGGAAGAACATGGTTTAGCGGCTACAGAACCGGTAGATGTATATAAGCTATTAGCTAAACTTAATGTTATCACCGTGTTCAAAGAAATGACTGAAAACTTTTCTGGCATGGCTTTGAAGAATGGCGTAGGTAATTTTATGATGGTAAACTCTAGCGATATTCTAGCAAGGCAGCATTTTACTATTGGACACGAATTGTATCATTTATTTATTCAAGAAAATTTTAAAAATCGCATTTGTCAGGTTGGAATATTTGATAAAAAAGAGAAAGAGGAATACAATGCTGATTGGTTTTCGTCTTACCTGCTCATGCCTCAAGATGGAATCTTTGAATTATTGCCAAAAAACGAAATAGGCTTAAACAAAATTAGTCTCGATTCAATTGTAAAAATGCAACATTATTTTGGTGTTTCGCGAGTGGCAATACTTAATAGGCTAATGTTTATTGACATGATTAACAAACAGCGAAAAGAAGAACTACTAAATACAGGCAATAAACGATTACATGCCGTATTAATGGGTTTTGGTGAGGATTTATATGATGCTGGTAATACAAATAAAGTAATTGGTGACTATGGTGAAAAAGCAAAAAAACTTTATGATAGGGAAATAGTATCTGAAACAGATTTCTATGGTTTAATGATGGATATCGGAATAGACTTGGACAAAAAATTGAAGGAGGATGGCAAAGCAGAAAGGTGAACCGAAAATATTATTAGATGCAGATGTAGTGATACATTTTATAAAAGCTGGATATCAGATGAAATTAGCTGCCATCTTTCCTGACAGGTTGACTATGCTTGATAAAGTGAAACTAGAATTATTAAAAAGAAGATCAGAGGCATTAGGAGTTGAAAACTTTCTTAGCTGGTGTAAAATACCTGTTGAAGAAATGCCAAAAGATATTGAAATATTGAGAGAATATGCAGCTTTAAAGAAGCTAAGAGGTAACGGAGAAAGTGCTTGTATGGCTGTAGCAAGATTCCGTAAGGAGTATATTGCTAGCAGCAATATTCGTGATATAAAAAAATATTGTGAAGAACATTCGATTGTTTACTATACAACTTTAGATGTGCTTGAAGTGGCTATTGGTAGTGGTATAATGACAGAACCTGAGTGTGACAATTTTATAAAAGAAGTGAAGCTCAAGGACAGTAAAATGCCATGTAATACAATGGCTGAGTTCAGAAAATTGAAGAAAAAAGAATATTGAAAGACATATTGACATTACAAATACGATGGAATGAATATTGATAAAGATTAAAAAAGAAAAAGCCCCTTAAAGTTCTGGTAAAACTTTAGGGGCTGGTTGGAATGAGTTTTAGAAAAGCTTCTCTTTCCAGTTGATTTATTTCGTGCTGCAAAAGTAGGGTTTTGTAAATATCCAAACAACACCCTATCTTTTTGCTACTTTAATTCAAGGCAATTTCCTGCCAATCAACTCCTCGTTTAAAAGCTTTCCGGCTAAAAAGCACACCAATCCGTGAGCTAGTGTGTGCTGCTATTAATTCATCCCTAAAAAAATGAAAATGGGAAAGAACATTCACGTAACGCCACACCAAAATGGTTGGCAAGTAAAAAGGGTAGGTAATTCAAAAGCAACAAAAATTACCGAAACTCAACAAGAGGCAATTAAGTATGCCATACCGATTGCAAAAAATGAAAAATCTGAAGTAGTTATCCATGGAAAAGATGGAAGAATAAGAGATAAAGACTCTTATGGTAATGATCCATCAACAATCAAAGATAAAAAATTTTAAAGCATGCATCCAATCATTAGTAAATTAGGCATAAAGCCCGCAGATAGAATTGTTGTACCTAAAAGTGGCTTAAGAATAGTACAACATCATGCAATATATCTTGGTCAAAATAAATTTGGACATGACTTAATTGCGGAAAACAAAATTGGATTCGGCGTTAGGATGGTAACTGCTGATGAATTTTTTAAAGATGTAATTGAGGTTACACGAATAGAAAGATTTAATGGTAGTAATCATGATAGAAATAAAGCTATAGAAAAAGCACTGTTGTTACTTGGCAAAGAGTATAACCTAATTGGCTTTAACTGCGAAAATTATGCTAATACTGTTCAACACAAAAGTAGTTATAGCAATCAAGTAAAAACAGGATTGGGTGTTTTTGTAGCATTAATGTTAGGGGTAATAATTTTAAACGATTAAATATGGCAGTTATAGATTTTAAGTATCATAAGGAGGCTACTACCATTCTTTTTATAGTAAGTGTGTATTCATTGGCCACTTTTCTTACTAAAAACTTGTTTTCACTTTCAGGTGTAGCTATTTCAGCATTTGCGCTTACAGGAGCTATAATAGTAATTATTAATGAATATTTGTGGAACTATTTCCCCTTTACTTTCTTGTTTAAGATAAAATGCTTTGCAGGTGAATACGAAGGTGAAATTAGATATAGTTTTTTAAATGAAAATTTCGAAACAATATCTGGTAACTTAAAACAAAAGCGAACAATAAAGCAAACAGGTTCATCAATATTTATAACAACAGAAACCTTTAATCCAGATGGTTCTGTTAGTAGTAAATCTGAGAGTAAAGTTGAACAAATTGTTGTTGAACGTGATGGCACCTTTAAGTTGTTTTATACCTATTTTAATGAAGGCAATTTTGAACAAAAATTAATGCCACATTACGGCACAGAGGTTTTGCACATAAAAATAAATAAAAAAAACTGCACTATCGAAGGTGAATATTACACCAATAGACAACCCAATCAAACAAGAGGGAAAATTTCATTGACTAAAATAAAATAAGTTTAAAATGGCAAACTGTACAGATTTGTTTCTTAATTATAATAACCTAATCAAACTAACTAACGATAAGCGAAATATTCTTTTACAAACGAGAGAAAGTTTAAGAAAAAGAATGTTAGGTAAATACAAAAAAATTTCAGTAAACGAACAAACTAGTCTTCTTTTAGAGTTTCAAAGTCAGGGTTCGTTCGTTATGGATACGATTATTACTCCAGTTAATGAAGACTTTGATTTAGATGATGGTGTCTATTTTATTGGCAGCAGAAATGAAACACAAAAACCATCGCCAGCCCACTTTCACAAATGGGTAATGCAAGCAGTAGATAATGACAATGATTATGAAGAAGTTGTTGATAAAGATACATGCGTAAGGATTAAATATAAGCAAGGCTTTCATATAGACTTACCAATATATTATGCTTCCAAATTTGAACACCCGGAGTTAGCACACAAAAAAGATGGCTGGCTTGAAAGCAACCCTGTAGAGTTTATTGCTTGGTTTGAAGACAAAGCAAAATCTGGCTTTAACAAAGCTTTTTTGTATGAAAGCAGATTATATTCATCTCAATTTGATAGCTGGTTAAACGAACAAAGAAAAGCTGATTGTCAGCTTAGAAGGATAGTAAGATATATAAAAGCTTGGGCAGACTTGAAGCGTGATGAAATGCCATGTGGCATTGAGATAACCATATTGGTCGCTAATAATTATGCTGAAAATTTGCTAAGAGAAGATCTGGCACTAAGAGATACCCTAATCAATATAAAGAGCTATTTATTGAATAATGGCTTTAAGTGCCCGCGACCAACGACGCCAATCAATGAAGATTTATTTCAGCATAAAACAGAACAACAAAAAAAATATTTCTTAACTGCTGTGAATGGATTAATAGCTTCAGCTAATAATGCTCTTGAAGCTGATAATCAAAAGGATTCCTGTAAAGAATGGGAAAAGCATTTTGGCAGTAGGTTTCCTTGTCATTTAGCCAATAACTATAAAGAAACACCTAAAAGAGATATAGCAGCTTTGCAACCAATAGCAGCAACAAGTAAGCCATATGGATTTTAAAGAACTAATTTTAAAAGAATATGAAGTTTTGAAGGATTGGTATCCAAAATTAGAGATGCCAAGCTTTGGTAAATATTATTGCTCGATAAAAGGTGTAGTTGATTTAATTGATATCAATGGCAATAAATGGGACACTTATTCTATAGAGATAAAAATACCCCCAACTTATCCAAAAGAAATTCCGATTTTATTAGAAACACAAGGAAAAATACCCAGAGATATTGATTGGCACATTGTAAATAAAGAAGGTATTTGTTGTCTTGGGACTGATTCAAAAATTTACAGAGAATTACAAAACAAAATCACAATAGAAAATTGGTTTAAAAAATTTGGATATAGTTTTTTGGCAAATCACAGGTATAGGGCTGAAACAGGAAAATATGCCAACGGTTACTATCGACATTTTAACGATGGAATAGTCGATGACTATAAAGAGTTGTTTAGATTGAATTCTAAGGAAGAGGTGGTTACTTACATAAAATACATTTTGGGAAAAAAAACAAAAAGTTTAAATACTAATTGTTTTTGTGGCAGTAACAAGCTTTATAAAAGATGCTATTTATTATATAAAGAAAAACACTTTCACAATATCCCTGAATTTATCTATGAAAAAGATTTGAAGAAGTTGCAATAGTTTTATCTTTTAAACGTAAGAAAAGATAGCGTAAGGTTTAATTTTACCGCTAATTTTTCGCCGCAATTATCCTGCGTATATCCTATGTTTGTTTTGTCAAACTATTTAATAAGTCACAGCTAATGAAATCACTTGATAAATACTTGCTCAACCAAGAATGGGAAGCAGTTAGATTTCCAATCACCATTTCGAGGCTTGATAATAATGAAGCGTTTCGTTGTTTTGGAGAAAACACAACAATCAAAATATGGAGAGATAAAGAATATAAATTAGTTGGCAGATTATATGGTGCTACTCCTAAACCAAAGCTTATTAACAATGATAATTTTATTGGTAGGGGAAATATAATAAAAGGCGATAATATAAAGGGGATAGACGAGCTTGGTAACTTGATCGAAATATTTGATTGTGTCATTCATTCAATTTCAAGTAATTCTTGGAATAGGAATGAACTAGGATATGTTTGTGACTGTGATATAAAAATGGATAAGATATACATTTCCTCTAATTCTCAGAAACCATCAAAAGCAAGTAAAAGGCTTGACTGGTTTTTATGTTCTAAAGTCGATGCACAATTTAGCGAAACAACAATCAGGTATGAAATGCCGAAAGGCACGAAAATAAGGGAAGGGATTGACGAGTATAACAAAAGTGATATTGACAGAAACACTAGTGTTTCATGGTCAAGGGATTATAATTGTATTGAGGTAGAAGGAATCAAATTTATTATTGCAAACATACCAAAAGAGATAATTGAGAATAATCTTGCTGGCTTATGTTTTGAATTTAGAGACCAACTAGGATTTGAAATTCCTAGTTCAAAAAAAATAAACAACATTAAGAATCTAGCATCTTTCTTGCTAGGAAATAATTTAGTGCATATCGGGTATTCGCTTTTAAATGGCAATGAAGTTATCAAATCGGTATCCTATAGTGTTTATAACCATATATTTCAACTAACTCAAAAAAGTGCTATGCCGCCGATAAAATTTAATACGCAATACGATTGGGGAAAATTTCAATGGCTATTAAATAATTTACTGGGAGATTATTTGCAGTTTGAACAAGAGTTTAAATTAGACGAAGTGCTATCTAGATATTGGATAGCACTAAGTTTACCACTCGGAGTAAACTTACCTATTCTTGCAAATGCTCTTGAGGTATTAGCCTTCTATTATTTAAAGAAAAAAAATGAACTCAAAACTGAAACTATTCCAACGGAAGAATATAACAAATTAATTGGAACTGAATTACTCTCTCTTGAGGCTAAGTTTTCTAATTACAAAGATGGCAACATGATTCTTAATAAATATAAAAACGCAAATCAAAGAGGCTCAAGTGAGAAAATAAATCACTTCTTCAACCTATTAAAGATTGAAATAGGCAAACAAGAAAAAGCAGCCATTAATTTGAGAAATAAAATGATTCATAGTATAAGAGATTACTCTGAAGATGATAAAATTTTTGATGATTTAATTCTTTCAAGAATTTACCAAGTACTATTCAATAGAACCTTACTTAAATTACTTAATTATGATGGATACTATATTGATTATAGCATGCAAGGCTGCCCGTTAAAACATATTTCTAAAATAGCTGGTTCTGAATAAAAAAGTTGTTCTTTTATTTAGCAATTTCCCTTTCCTTCCGTTGATATTACCATGGTGTTTTACCAAGGGCGGTCATTCCACCAATCAACAATTTTCGCCACCCTTCGGGTTTCCCCGCCCAACCAAAATTCTTGTTGGCTCATTCACTTAAACCTTGGTTTTTCAAACACCTCTATCAACCAAGAAGTGAAAGGAATACACCATGTCTAAAAAAACAAATTACTACAAACAATATGCACTTAAATGTTTGTTGAAAGGCAAAACAAATTCAAGAGCATTTGATAATTGCTTTGAAGGTGAGCATGATTATGAAGTGGTGATATATCTCATGAAAAAAGCCACTGAAGCATTGCCACCGCTTCCTGATGGATTTTCATGCCACGGCCTTTCGGATGAGAAGGCCGATCGGCTTGCGAAAAAACATGCAATCCAAAAGGAACTCAAAAGTGCCATAAAAAAGGCAGGTTATTGGGGAAGTTGGGTTTTTACCTACAGTCTCCATTTGACTTTGGCAGATATGCTAGCCAGAGAAAACGCATCTAAATTCAATTTTATAATACAATAATAGTTCACAAGCGTTCATAAGCCAAATGCTTATGAACGCCTTACTGCTATTTTCACAAACCTTGTCGACCCAATGCGAAGAGAACCAAATTACATTCACTGAAAAATATTTTACTCATTTACGGTGTGTGTTGTGAATGTGAGAACAATATTACTGTCATCTGGCAGCAATTCCCCACTGATTAAATACGCATAGTTCAAGAACATTCTTCTGCCATCTTCCCACACGATACATAAATTTCGTGTATGGCTATGAGTGGTAAAAGATTCTTTGTTTCTTCTTCGCCTATGTATTTTTTGGTGGAATCGTTTTCCAACAACACTTCAAATTTGCGTTTATAGTGCTGGTTCATGATCGCTTTGTTTTTGCGTTGCGATGGTTTCTTTTAGGGGTGCTGCTATTGGTTTTGGATTTTCGTATTCGGCTTTTTGTAATTGCTGCAGGTGCTGCACATCCATGTCCTTCCCTGCCATCAATTCCATGGCTGATTGTCGGTCGCCCAGTTGCGCCGCATGTTCCAACAACGCTACTTTGTCATCGGTATAAATCGTAACGGATTCACGACCCCTTGAAACCGACACATAAAACTGTTTGGCATCGGTAGCAGGAAAGGTGGATGCGGGTTGTGCAATCAACACATGGTCAACGGTTTTTCCTTGTGCTGCATAAGAAGTGATGCAATAGGCATGACTGATATGACCAAATTCTTTTGGCAGGCGATACTTGCTTTTACTGATTACATTGTGCAGGATGATATCGCCTCTCTCCGTAATGTCGGTTACTTTCAAGGTTTGACCATTATTCAACCGTTTTTGATATTGGTCAAAACTGTTTCGGGTGATTTTTATCTGGTCGCCCTTTGCTAATTTTATGCTGTCGGGTTCATAGACTTCATACATATTTGCTTTATTTAGCGGCAATATTGTTGTTTGGTTTTTATCATTGGTGAGGATGATAGTATTGTTGTCTGTTGCGGTTACCTGCCATACACTGCCCCGTTTGATGTTGGAGAGGTTTTGATTAAACTGAATAATTTGTCCTGCTTTATAATTTCTGGCATCCGATTTTTGCGCTTCGGTGAATTTTAAATTATTCAACCGCAGCACTTCAATTTCTTTTTTACCCAGCAAGCCTGCGGCTTTTAATTTAGACCTTATTGCTTCGGTTACCGCATCGCTTTGTTTATGCGTTGGCGAAACCACCACAGCACTCTTGCCTTTTTTGATATGGCTGATATAGGCTGCGACCAACGATTCATGGGGTTTTGTCTTATCAATCGTTTGGATAGCACCCATATTATCCAACCTCTCAAATGCTTGTTGAATATCACCCTTCGCCAAGTCTTGCACCGCTTCTCTGTAATCGGCTTTTAGCTGGCGGTAAATTTTATTCACTTCCGCCGCTTTAATGCCTGCGACAATATTTAGGATTCGCAAGGCATCACCTCGAACTACGCTGGCATGTTGGCGAGTATCGCCGCCCAATATCAGCCGGCAGTTGTTTGTCTTGGCAATCGTCAGCAACGCTTTCATATCTTTTGTTCCCAATAACCCTGCTTCATCCACCCATAATACTTGGTTTGTTAATTGCTTTTGCTGTTCTTTATCCAACAATAATCCCGCAACCGTATTGGCTTCTTTAAAACCTTCTGCTACCAACACGCCTTTGGAGGCTTCGGCGGTGGGAGCAACAATCATGATTTTTTTACCAGCAGTTTCTATATGTTTTACCGCTTCTTTGAGCAGGGTAGTTTTGCCCGAGCCTGCTGCACCAAGCACAATCGAAACTTGATGGCTAGTGGTCAATATATGGCTTACAGCTTGCCCCTGTTGCTCCTCCAGTTCAATGGCGGGGGCTTGCTGGTATAAAGGCTGCATTTTGCCCATACCCTCTCTGGCCAGTTTTACCATGGCTTTTTCTTCTTCTAATACTTCTTTGGTGGTGCAAACCATTCTGCTCTTTTCTTTTACCCGCAGGATACGATTATCGGTTGCAAAGCCTTGCAGGATGGATTCAATGTTTAGTTGGTGGTCGCCCAGACTGTATTTTAAAGCGGATTCCAACAGCTTTCTTTCGGCTATCACCGATGCACGTTCAAAACCATGCTGTAAAGCATAGTCAATAGCGGATGGGGGATGGTGGTTTAGTGTTGCTGCTTTTGGTGCATAACGGATGGGTGGGTTTGATGTTGCGGGATCTTGATTGGTATTAAGGGCTTTGATTGCTGTGCGCCATGCTGCTTTGAGTTCTTTCATGCCCAAGCCTTTTTGCTTTTTGGAACGTGTTCTTGCTCCCAGTTCACTGAGTTGTTTGGCATCAGTAATACGGTTATCCTTGGCATACCGACCAATCGCATCGGTTCTTTTGGAAAACAAATCAATCGCTGTTTGTGGCACACCCACCATTTCAAAAGATTTTTCGGTTTTGCGGATTCCATAGCCAGCTTCTATCAATTTATCAGATAGTCGTTTATGAAACAAAGCCTGATAATAGGGCATGTCTCGTTTGATGTCACGGAACTGACCTGCTTTGTATTTTTTTTCAATATTGTCCCAGGTTACATTAAACACAAAACAATGGCTGTGCAGATGCGGGTCTGGAGCAGAACCATCCACGGGTCTTGCGGTCTGGTGAGTAAACGCCGCCCAAAGCAGTTCACCTGTTTGTCGGTCGGCATCTTTGCCCGAAGACCTGACCCGTGTTTGCGCATCTTCTTCGATGGCGTGCATGGTTGCGCTTACGGCTGACTCGAAAATTTCCATGATATGATTGTCCTTGCTCAACGCATGGACAATGGATACGGATTTCGGGCAATGAAAATTAATATCATAGCCCGTGGTCCGGTTTGCTTTGGTGCGGGGTGTTAGCGGCTGACCAGTGAACGGGGTTCTGTTCTCACAGAGGGTAAAAAAATCTTCTTTCGTTACCAATCCGGCAATGCTTAAACGCTCGGCGATTTTGCCTGCAAAAATGCCTGGCAATTCCTGGTCATTGAGATAGTAATCCGACTTCACCAATGCATCGGTGAAATAGGATTTGGCGTGGCTGGCTGAACTGCTTTGTATCATCCGTATCATGACCAGCATGTATAAAGGCTTTTGCAGATGAATTGGGAAATTTTCTGATTGCGTTAGAAAACACGCATCACAAATAATCTCAGCACAGCCAAAAAGCTGTGTTCAAAAACCCGTTATAGTCCATTAAAATGAAGCCCATCAGACATCTTCCCTAAGCACAGCTTAGGAGGAAGGGAGAAGAGGTAATTTTTTTATTTCCTAACACAGCTCGGCGATAATTTATCGCCTCTCATGCCTGTCGTAAGCAAATAGATTTTATCTTTAGAAAAACGAACAGTTTCATGGAAGTGATTTGTTTAGAAGATAAAGCCTTTTATCAGTTGTTTGATAAAGTGATGGCGCATATAAAAGAGCAGCACAGCATCAAACAAGATAAATGGGTATCGGGTGAAGAAGCCATGCAGCAGCTTCGCATCACCAGCAAAACCACCTTGCAGAAATTACGGGATGAAGGCAAAATCCGTTTCTCGCAACCTGAAAAGAAAATCATTTTATACGATACGGATTCTATCAGTGAATATCTTGAAAAAAACTCCCGCAATACTTTTTAATCATGGAAGAACACATCAACCCAACCTATCTCAAAGGCTTTAATGACGGCTATATCCTGAGCAAGCATGAGCCTGCAATTTTATCGGGCATCCTTAAAAGCGACAACCCTGCCAATGAATTTTTAAAAGCTTTAAAAGCCGGGCAGAAGCAATTTGAAACAGAAAAAATACTAGAAATGATTAAGCAAGGGAAGGAGAATACAGAGAGGGGGAGAAAAAATGAAATTGAGAAATAGCATTAAATGAGTAACAAATAGCATTTTCTTCGTATAAGAATCATACGAAGAAAATAAATAATTTAATGCTACGAGTACTTAAATGTAGTAGCTATGAATGGTTGAAGCCAGTTTCTGAAAAGAAGCATCTAAAAAATACAATTCTTTTCCTCCTGAACCAGCTCCGCCACCCTGCCCAGGGCAACATTCTAGACTATTCAATTCAAAAGCAACTACATTACATTTAACTGATGAAGGTTTAGTGTTTTTTTTCTGTTCCATTTTTTTCCTCTTTTTGGAGTTTTTCAAAGTATATAGAGAATTTGTCATTGCGAACGAAATAGAGCTCGAGTCCATTCGTAACAACTTCCGAAGACTGCCTGTTTATAGTCTTATTGTCAATCGTTTCCGCAATACTTTCAGCTTCAGGGTTTATTTTTTTCTGAAGCTGACTCATATTCCGTGCAAATTTACAACTATATGCAATATCTATATCATCCATTTTGTTAACAACTGTTAATTGAAAATTTTCGGTATATCCTTTAAATAAAATAAAAAACCAGCTATCGCTATTTGATTTTTCGCCATTAACTAGAAGCCAAAATCTATAAGCAATACTTTGAATGACATACCCGTTTTCAGGAATGTCTGCGATAAAATTTTTAATTACGTATCGTTTATCTTTCAAAGTTTTAAAATCAATCAACCCCCCAAAAGGGATTATGTATTCTTCTTTTTGGGTTTCATTACCATTTTTTTTATTTGGTTTTATGTACGTTAATTTATGCATCACCATTTGCCCAATTTCACCATCGACATTTGGTCCTGGTTCAACAAACATTGAAATGTTGGTAGGCATTTTATCCTCCTTACACATATTCGTTATTTTATGCTCTGAAACTACGTGTATTTGAAGATATTTTTTACTTTCATCCAAACGAAGTAATTGTATGGTAATTTTGCTATCAGCGTTATAGGATAATAAATCTATGAGTCTTTCTTTTAAGTAAAAGTCTGCATTTTCAGAGATATTTTCTCCATTAGCTAGTGATGAAACTCTTATATCATAGCTTTCATCTCGTAATAACTTTGTACTTATTAAAAGACCAACAAAACCAGTACCAAAAAAAATCAAATCCTCGCTGAATGATGGGAATAATGAATCGATAAAACCGTCTTTAAAACCCAATTCATTAAACAAACATGATACCACACCATAGTTAAACTTACAATAGAACCATAAAAGCAAGAAAAACAAATATAGTATAATCAGTATTCTGAATTTTAGCCATGTGTGAAAAAGTCGTTTGCGCCAATAGTATTTAGGTCTTTTATATAATGAGACCAATGGCCATTTTGTTAAACTGTATTTGATACGCATATATATATTTAAAATACCAAATCTGAAGTAAAATAAATGTATAACGTAGTAAGCTATAATTTATTTTTCGAAAGAAGTGTTCATTCTTTAAAATACGGATTCTTATCCGCCAGTGCCAGCAATTCCGCATCCTCATAATAAGGATGTTTATGGATACGCAGGGGCGGTTTATCGGCGAGGAATGCAAAAATGGTTTTACCTGATTCACGGCGCAATTCATCGGGGGTAATCAATTCCCGCGGTGTGGAGTCAGCATTGGTGATGTTAAATATCGAAGTGCCAGAATAGGTGACCCTCGAAGTTTTACCCATGGCATGACTGATATAATCCGCCGAAAAATTATCACTCACATTAAAAAAATGCCGCACGCTGCTATTGGCAATAAAACTTTCCCAGTTATTGCCATACACATCACGCAGTTGTATCAACGATTGCAGGATGCACCAAATCGTAACTTCATACCCCGCATAAGTGCTGAGGGCGATTTCGATTTCAGACATATAGCCCAATGCTGCGAACTCATCCAATAAAAAAGCTACTTTTTTATTTGGCTTTCTTACTACGGCTCGCATGGTTGAGGTAACCACCAAACGCAACCACCGTGCGTGGCTTTTTAATTTATCAACAGGGATGATGATATATAAAGAACTATTGCCGTCGGCTAATTGATAGGGATTAAAATCACTTTTTAGAGAGGTTTGGAGCGCAGGAGAGTTTAAAAAATTCGTGGATTGCAGAGCGGTGGCAATGATACTGCCAAAGGTTTTCTCCCCCGCTTGTTGCAATTTGATGATTTCATTGGCGGCAGTGCGCACCGCCAGACCGCAATAAGGATTATCATTGCTGCTCATTTTGGCGAGTAATTTATCCCAAGATTCTTCGTTCAAACGCAACCATTGCCAAAGCGTGGACAATGTTTTGGGCGGAAAAGAAATAATATCTTCTGCGGTTTGTTCGTATGAACTTTCTTCAGTCACTGCGCTATCATGGTCCTGCGTCATCAGATGCATGATGAGTCCTGCAATAATGGCCCTGGCATTATCGGTAAAGAAATTATCTTTTTCATCGGCATTCATCGGCACAATCATTTCTGCAATCACTGCTACATCATCCACAAAATTGATATTGCTGATATCGGCTAAAATATCCAAGGGATTATAGGCGCTGCTTTCTTTGATATGGTCGGTCAACAAACCCCAGGGATTTAAGATGACCACTTTTCTGCCCGATGCTTCCTGCGCCCGAATAGTAATGGCTGCATTCTCACCCTTGGGATCAATCACCACCCAGGAGCCTTGATAATTGCCCAAGCCTAACAAGTTTGGGATGATTAAATTTGTGCCTTTACCGCCTCTGGTGCCTGCCACGGTAAGCAAATGGCCTTTATCGGAAAAAATCAACGCCTCCCCAATATATAAGCCTTCGCCTTGTGTATATTCCACCACATCGGAATAGGTAGCAAAACGTGCTGTGCCAAATTTATTGCCTTCTAAATTTAATCTTGCAATACTGGAACGCCAGCGTTTATACACCATAAAAATCAGGCTGGTAGCGATAAGGTTTGCGACCGCATAGATCATAAACACATAGATATCCTTGTCCTGAAAAAATACTGCCCAGATAATCGCTAACAGAATAATGGCTAGGATTATAAATACCCAGATCAACACTGCTCCGGCAAACATGGCAAACCGCACAATCGGAATCGTTCGGTTTAAATCGGGCAGCAAATCATTTTTCTGGTCCTCGTCCAGCATAAAGCGTTTATAGCCGCGAAAGAAACCCCACATAATTCCCATCACCGTAATCGGGGATAACAAAAATCCAATCAGATATAACCATCGTTTTACCTTGGCTTGCGGGTTGGGATAGCGGCGCAACAAGAGCTGCACTTCATAAGGATGCACTTTAAAATAGCGGTATAATTTCTGCTGCCAAACAGGGGCATGCGCCGCCCATTCCTCATAATGTATCTCTCCTAAAGAGGGTTGTTTTGGTGTGGATGTTTGGCCTGTCATGTTATACTTAAAAACGCTGTTGAATGAGTTTTAAAACGTTAAATTATTTTATTTTTTTTAAATCACAAATAAAAAAATGAAACTACGTAGAAATACGTAGGCAAGAAACGTAGTTCTACGCAAGCTTTTTCCAGTAAGGGTTTGGCAATTTTAATCCCGCATACATCCAAATGATTTATGCTGTATTTTCGAAACTGAAAAATGAGAACACTGGATGAAACATACTCAATTATTCTGCCATTATTTTTTTAGTAAATAAAATAAAAGTTGTTGGATGCACTGTTGCAGTTGGAAACAAAAAATCTGTTGGGTGCAGACGGCAAAACTGATTTCGGAGGCACACGCAAGACGTGGTTTGTAGCTACAAAAACAATTCCCCTGAATTCTTTTTGCATCCCTACACCTTCTTGTAAGGGAGACATTGCATTCTCCCTTAACCCTCTCGTTAAACATGACCCCTTATGGTTCGACCTACCAAAATCGCCGATGAAAAACGCAGCCTCACCATCCGGGTGCGGGTGACTGCGGCTGAGAAAAAAACACTGGTTACCGCTTCCGAAAACGAAGGCTATAGCCTCAGTGATTTTATGCGGCTTAAATCCATCCATGCCGTGCCGAGGTCTAAAAAAGCGACACCGGAACGGGCAGCATTAATCCGTGGTTTGGGAGAATTGTCCAAACTCGGCAGCAACCTCAACCAGATTGCCCGTGCCTTGAACCGCCGTCAACAGGTGGGTGAGTTGCAGGGATTTTCATCGGAGTTGTTGCAATCTTTGTTGCAACAAACGGATCGTCTTTCGGCACAGCTTTTAAATCTGTTGGAACATGGTCATTAGAGGACGCATCCGTGGCAATGGTCGGCAACTGGCCAATTATTTATTGACGATGGCCGAGAACAGCGAGATCCAAATATTGGATATCAATGGCCGTGGTGCATTGCAGGAAGAAGCTTTGCGGCATGCGCTGACCTCGATGTCGCTTACATCGGAACTCACCAAGAGCCAAAAGGGTTTGTATCATGCACAAATCAATCCGGCTTATGGCGATGATAAAAACATGACTCCAGCCGATTGGGAAAAAGCGGCGGATATGTTGGGCGAAGCCTTGGGGCTGGCCGACCAAAGACGGGTCATTGTGTTACACACTAAAAAAGACAGGACACATGCTCATGTGGTTTGGGAACGCTACGACCATCAAAAGGGCATTATGCGTTCGGATAGTTTTTCCCGCTACAAACAAAATGCGGTGCGGCTGCAAATGGAAAAACAATTTGAACACAAACAAACACCTGAAAAAAACCCGCACCGTGCGGACATGAAAAAAGAACTGTCTGCTTTGTGGCAGCAATCAACAACAGGAGCGGGTTTTATCAAGGCAGCAAAGGAATTGGGTTATATCATTGCGACCAGTCCTAACCGCAGGCCGTTTATGGTGATTGATCCCCATGGGCGTTCCTTTGATTTGGTCAGGCAACTGGATAAAGTGCAAACCAAAGAAGTGCGGGAACGGTTCAAGAGTGAAAAACTACCTACCGAAAAAACAGCCTTGCAGTCGGTTGCGACCCATCGGCAGATGCATAAAACCCAGGAAGGGTTCTTGGATAAAATAGCAGTGCAGCAGGAAAATGAATCACTCAAACAAAATGACCAACGGCACAATAAAGCCAAAGAGTTTGCTGAGACCAAACAAGACTTGCAAACCGATAAACAAGCTTTGTATCATGAACAAGCGGTTGCATTCAATGAAAGCAAACAAAAAATAACCAATCCCAATAGTTTATCAAAAACTGAAAAAGCTGCTTTAGAAAAAGCTGCCTTGGAAAAACTCAAAAAAATGCGGGAGAATAAAATCCAAACCAAGGGTAATCAACTGGATAGATAAAAAAGATATTTTTTCTTTTTTAAAGAAAAATTTGTTCATGAGTAAAGGATGGTTAGCTCATGAACAAAATCCTCCATTTTTATAAAATCTCCCACCAATAAACCATTCTATTACAGGCCTATGTAGTGCCGCACTAAGCGAATTTTAACAATAATCTGTTCAAATATAAACCATCGTTAACCCATGAACAGAAAGGTACTGTGAAATGAAACAGGTAATTGCATACTATCGGGTTTCTACAAGCAGGCAGGGGCGAAGTGGCTTAGGTTTGGAAGCTCAACAACAAGCGGTAGAAGCCCATTGTAGGCAGAATGACTATCGGTTGCTCACGCAAATAGTAGAAGTGCGATCTACCCGAAAATATAGAATCGGGTTGTTTGATGCGTTGAGCCTTTGTCGGCAGCATAAAGCTATTTTGATAGTGGCTCGCTTAGACCGCCTTGGCAGGGATGTGGAACAAATAGCGGGTATCGTGAAATCGAATGTTGAAATTATTGTGGCAGATAATCCGCATGCCAATCGTTTCACCATTCATATTCTGGCGGCAGTTGCCGAAGAACAAAGACAAAGAATAAGTGATACCACCAAACAAGCGTTGCATGCGGCTAAAAAAAGAGGGATTTTGTTGGGGAAAAATGGTAAGACGCTTTCAATCGCCAATAAGAAAGCCGCTACAGATTTTGCTTACGCTTTGTTTCCAATACTCAATCGGTTAAGAAACCGAGGGATTATTTCTGTGAGGGCGGTGTCGGAAGCATTGAACAAAAAAGGGGTGCCCACATTCAGGGAAGGGGGCAGATGGCATCCCAGCACCGTATATACATTGATGAATAGATTAAAATAATTGAACCTTAATTTTTAAACCAAATAATATGATAGCGACATTAAAAAATGACATTTTGTTTGATGACAGGGCAGCCATAGAAGCTGTCCTGGGTAGTGAGTATTCAACGCATTCTTTGCCAAGAACCGATAATGATTGCTCCAATAACATTTACCCCAATGATGATACATGTAATACCAAGGAAATCACCCGCACTGCTTTGTAAGCTGATGAATGCGGAGTATGGTTATGCAGTTAATTGTTCCTACCCGCATTCGTTCAGGCTCTTAAACAAAAGCCAGTATGCTATTCTTGAGGCCATTAATGGAGCAGATGATGTGTTCACATTAGCCCATCGGTTACATCTGCCTGTAGAAACTTTGCAGCAATTCTTATTGATCCTGCAAAAAACAGAAATAGTGAATTTTGGTGATGGTTTTACGATGCCGCAAAAACCAGTGCTACCCAACGCACTGAACTTTTGGATACATACTACCAATGCCTGTAATCTGGGGTGCAGCTATTGTTATATATCTACCCTAAATGCTGGTAAAGCCATGGCAGCATCGGTGCAACAGCAATTGATATTTAAGTTGGTGGAAGTGGCAAGGGTAAAATCTGTCAAGCATGTTAAGCTACGTTTAGCAGGTGGTGAACCTTTGGGGCAATTCAATGCCTGGAAAATATTTATTCCTGAAGCCAAAACAGCCCTTGCGAAAGAAGGCTGCAAAATTGATATTGCATTTATTACCAATCTCACCATCTTAAATAATGACATCATTGAATTTTCTAAAGAACATAGCATTAGTTACGGCGTGTCCATAGATGGTTTGGAAGCGGTGCATGATGCTACACGGAGTTTTAGATCTGGCAGGGGTTCTTTTGCGTTGGTGGATGCTAACTTACAAAGGCTTACCCATGTAGGTATTCCAGTATCAGTCAATACGGTGGTGAGTAATCACAATCTTGTGGGATTGCCAGCGCTAACACAATACCTGATTGACCTGGATATTCCATTCAGGTATTCGATTGTAAAAGGTGAAAGCATTGATGCCTTTTTACTCGATAAGTATCTTTCGGCTTCCTATGCAATGATGTCAGCGGCGATTGAAACGGGTTGGCAGTTCTCTAAGCGTTACCAATTCTGTGACCTTAAACCCAATGAATTAGGCTTTCAAACCTGTGCTTCTGGATTCAATGGGGCTGCTATTTATGTGGATGGCTCTTTTAAATATTGTCATGTTCATTTTGGAAAAGAAACGGGGGAGAAAAAATCTATTTTTAATCAGGAAGCAGACCTTATTGACATGATACAATCGGGTGAACATGTTGAAAATACAAAGTCAGCCGATTGCAGTAGATGCCGTTTTAAATCTGTTTGCACCAGTGGGTGTCCTGTTTATCGCATGGATGGCAAAGACCCGCAATGTAGCTTGTATCACCGTTTTATCCCCCTTTATTATGAGTTGCAGGGAAAAGAACGGTTGAGATTCATGCAACACTATGCGATAGTGTAACATCAATCTCTTTAACCGCTTCCAGGATGGTGTAGTTTGTCTGCAATAATTATCTCCCTGATTGCTTTGGTGGCTACTTTTTATCAGTTGCATTTACAACGCATCCATAACGAAAACTCATTAAAACCGCTCTTGCAAATTGATTTCATGGATTGCAACGGATTACTATTTGTTCGTGTTACCAATAATGGTGTTGGTCCGGTAATTATCAATCGTTTGGAATTCCGCAAAGGAGAGCGTTCCCATTTTTATATCAAAGACTGTCTGGACATTGATCCCAGAACTTATCATCATATCGACATTAACGCTGCCAATAAAAAGATTATTCAGCCCACAGGATTTATTGAAATTTTCTCCAAGCAGTTTGATGAAACAGCTCAAGCAATAGACATCGGCTATTTTAGAAAACAACTTTCACTATTAGTTTTAAAGGTAAAAGGAGAGGATATTTATAATAATGCAATCGTTATTGAGAAAAGTTTACAATGGTTTGCGAGGCATGAGGAAGATGTATAAAAAATAAACTCACTCGAATCTTGGGCTTATCTAGGAAATTTTTTTTGGTGTGGTCTTGGGGAGGTTGGATAATATTTTAGCTGATTGAGAATTGATGGGTTTTGTTCACAGACAGAGCTTCCTTTGCATGTAAACAAGAAAATGTTTTACTTTATCAAAAAAAAGGAATGCTACAACAGGAAACGATTGACTTTTGGAATAATCAAAACCAGCAACTACAGAATCTGCAAGGCGAAGATTTAATAACTATATATGCAAGGTTCGATGCATCGTTTATTTTATACGCAAGGTTGACTAATGAAGTGCCAGCTATACTTAGGGCGAAAGGCTTTGTAATTAATAATGGAGATTTTGCAAATGATAGGTTTCGAGCTGCAGTATTTCCAATTATGTTTCTTGGTGCCGATGCCATTGTGAACTCATTAAATAATAAAGGTTTGCTTGAAAATTTTAGCAGCTTTGCAAAGCTCATTGACCTAGAAATGTTTCATATGAAGTTTAATAGAGATGATGTTCATGACCGAAATGCTGACCTAGCCCTTTCAAGAGATTTGACCTCGGCAAATAATGAAACGAGAGTTTCCGCATTGCTCAATCTTATATATCAGGCTAGGAATAACAGGTAACACGGAAGGAAGCACTTCCAAGATCATCAACGCCTTCTTTTAGAACCCATGCATTCCATTTTGATGGTTATAAATCCACTCTTGTTTAATGAATTGAGCAAATAATTATATTCTGAGCTTTTTGTTGAGTTTAGGAAGAATATAAATGCTGACCAGAATATGGTTTACTATGCTTAGTGCATAATCGTAGCATCCGTTACTGGATGTCTTGTTTGCTTTCATTTGTGTTTAGCCCAACTCATTTAAAGCTCCATTCATGGTGGGTCATCGGGGGCATTGTTTTGTTTTTCTCAGCTATCCTTATCCTTTTTGGGCAAAGTTTATAAGCATTAGATATATTTCTATTTCTAAATTTGCCCCTTTCAATTACTAGCCTAGTGCTTATAATATCAAAAGATTTTATGCCGTTCTCAGATAATGCACAAGCAAAGGCTCTAAAATGGTAAATTTGGCAACTAACAACCCAGAAACGTTTATGAGTGAAGATCAAAAGAAGCAGCTAGAACAACAGCTTTGGAATATCGCAAATACCCTGCGTGGTAAAATGAACGCTGATGAGTTTCGGGATTATATCCTTGGCTTTATTTTCTACAAATACTTGGCTGAGAAAATGGAAATCTATGCGAATGCCATTTTGAAGCAGGACAAGATTAAGTTTCGTGACATCAACGAAAATTCCAAAGAGGGCAAAGAATACATTGAAGCCATTAAAGAAGAAGCCTTGGACAAATTGGGCTATTTCTTAAAGCCCTCTGAGTTGTTTAGTGAAGTGGCTAAACGTGGCAATAGCGATGTAGAAGGTGAGAATAATTTTATTCTCGAAGACTTACAAAAAATCTTGACGAATATCCAATTGAGTACAATGGGTACAGAAAGCGAAGAGGACTTTGACAACCTTTTCGAGGACATGGATTTAAACAGTACCAAGCTTGGTAAAACTCCTGATGACAGAAATGAAATTATTGCGAAAGTGCTGTCGCACTTAGACAAGATTGATTTTAAACTGGAACAAACCGAATTGGATGTTTTAGGCGATGCCTATGAATATTTGATTGGGCAGTTTGCTAGTGGTGCAGGTAAAAAAGCAGGTGAGTTTTATACCCCACAAGAAGTAAGTAAAATTCTGGCTAAAATTGTTACGACTGGAAAGAGCAAACTGAGATCAGTTTACGACCCTACTTGTGGTTCGGGTTCATTGTTGTTGCGTGTAGCAAGAGAAGTAAAAGAAGTTAGTAATTTTTATGGGCAAGAAATGAACCGTACAACTTACAACTTGGCACGTATGAACATGATTTTGCATGGTGTGCATTACCGCAGGTTCGATATTAAACAAGAAGACACTTTAGAACGCCCTCAGCACTTAGATAAAACCTTTGAAGCCATTGTTGCCAATCCACCTTTTTCGGCTCAATGGAGTGCTAATCCACTTTTTACAAGCGATGACCGCTTTAGCCAATATGGGCGACTAGCACCAAGCAGCAAAGCAGATTTTGCCTTTGTACAGCACATGATTCATCACTTAGCAGATAATGGCACAATGGCCATTGTATTGCCACATGGTGCATTGTTTAGAGGCGGTGCAGAACAGCATATTCGCCGATACCTGATTAACGATAGAAACTACCTAGATGCTGTGATTGGTTTGCCAGCCAATATTTTCTATGGCACATCTATACCCACCTGTATCATGGTATTTAAAAAATGCAGAGAAAACCCAGAGGATATTTTATTTATTGATGCAAGTTCATATTTTGAAAAATCAAAAAATCAAAACATTCTTCGCGGAACTGATATCAAGAAAATAATTGACTCTTACAGAAATAGAATCGATGAAGAAAAGTATAGTAAAAAAGTTTTTCTAAAGGAGATTGCAGAAAATGATTACAACATAAATATTTCAAAATATGTTGACACATTTGCGGAGGAAGAAATTGTTGATATAGATTCTATTTCTAAAAAATTGAAATTATTAAACGCGGATATAGAAGCAACAAATAAAAAAATTTCGGCATTCTGCAAAGAATTACAAATTGGAACACCTTTCTAAAATGCAAAAAGAGAAAAACATACCAAGATTACGTTTTCCTGAGTTTAGAACAAAATGGCAGCAAAAGTCATTTGGAAAACTAGCAACTAAAGTTTCAGTACCAGTTTATGTTGAGCCTAATGAACTTTATAAGCAAATTGGAATTCGTTCACATGGCAAAGGAATATTTCACAAGGAATTTGTTGAGGGTAAAACATTAGGAAACAAACGAGTTTTTTGGGTTAAGGAAAATGCTCTAATAATAAATATTGTTTTTGCATGGGAGCAAGCAGTTGCCAAAACTTCATCAAGTGAATTAGGAATGATTGCTTCTCACCGTTTCCCAATGTATTTACCAATTGAAGGGGTTTCTGATCTTGACTATCTTTTACATTTCTTTTTAACTAAAAAGGGGAAAGCATTGTTAGAGCTAGCATCTCCAGGAGGGGCTGGAAGAAATAAAACTCTTGGTCAAAAAGAATTTGAAAACTCGAAGTTAAATATTCCAGAGTATAGTGAACAAATTAAGATTGCCGCTTTTCTAACAGTTGTAAATAAAAAAGTCTCTCAACTTTTGGAAAAGAAAAATCTCTTAGAGCAGTACAAGAGAGGAGTCATGCAAAAAGTATTTTCACAAGAATTTAGGTTTAAAAATAAAAATGGAAAACCATTTTCCAATTGGCAGTCAATTCCTCTTAGTGATTTATTGGATTATGGGCAACCCACTAAATACATAGTAGAAACTAAAGAGTATAACGACAACTACTCAACACCTGTTTTAACAGCAGGTAAAACGTTTGTACTGGGATATACTAATGAAATAAATGGAATTTATGACGAACAGTTGCCTGTTATAATTTTTGATGATTTTACTACTTCAATGAAATTTGTTGATTTTCCTTTCAAGGTAAAATCCTCAGCTATTAAAATTCTGATACCTAAAGAAGGTATAAATATTTATTTTGTTTATGAAGCAATGCGAAATATCAAGTACGAAATTAGTGGACATGAAAGACATTGGATTTCTAAATATTCTAAAATTGAAGTTCCAATCCCATCGCCCGAAGAACAAAGTAGAATTTCTGGATTCTTTTCTGAATTAAACGAGAAAATTAAACAAACTGAGATTCAAATTGAGCAAACACTTCAATTCAAAAATAATCTGACGCAAAAAATGTTCTGTTAATGGTTACAACCAATGAAATATCGCTGCTTTTTAATTCAGTTCAAAAAATTATTGACCATCAGGAACAATTAGAAAAGCTGAAAGGTGAGCGATTCAACATTTTCTCTGTTCTTAAAATGGAACGATTAGAAAACAGAACCCACTCTGCTTTTATTGCAGAATTGCTCAACCCCAAAGGCTCACATTTAAAAGGCAACATTTTCCTTTCATTGTTTCTACAAACGATAAGCCTTACTGAATATGTGGAAATAGATACGGCTGAGGTTATTGTTGAATTTGGCATCGGCGAAAGAAACGACGAATTAAAAACTGGTGGCAGAATAGATATCTTTATTAGAGATAAAAGAGGCAAATCAATTTCTATTGAAAATAAAATTGATGCAGGTGACCAAACTGCACAAGTTGAAAGATATTACAACTACAATAAGGACAATAACACTGTTGTTTATCTTACGTTAGATGGTAAAGAAGCATCTAAAGAAAGTGCTGGTAATTTGGTTGCTGGTAGTGATTATAAAATTGTTTCCTATAAAGATGATATAATAAATTGGCTACAGCTTTGTCTTAAAGAAGCCGCAGACTTTCCTTTGTTGAGAGAGTCTATTAAACAATATCTAAACCTCATAAAAAAAATGACTAGCTCACCTGATAAGCAACACGAAAAAGAATTCATCAATTTATTGGTCGAACATTATGAAGTGGCTGCCTTTGTAAAAAACAACATGAGTAAAGCAAGGCAAGTTGTTGGTGATGAAATTAGGTATGCAGTCTTTAATCGCTTGAACACACTTTTGAATGAAGATGAATTTTCTATTTCAATTGGTGATGTAATTCATAATCAATATGCACAAATTTGGATATGGCATAAAAATTATCCAAATGCTGATGTTTATTTTGGAGTTGAGACATTCAATGGCTTAGGGTATAATTATAAAGGTAAAATGTTTGTTGGCATTTTTAACTGTATGGGTAAAGCAAATGATTTTACCAAAGCGTTATTGGATGAAAAAGGAAAATACTGGTATAATGGAGTTGATTTAAAACTAGATGATGCTCCTATAAATTTTGCCAATGATGAGCTTATTATTGACATACAAAAGCAAACTGATTTTAAAGATAAATTGATTGATTACATAGCAACAATCGTTTATGATTTTGTGATTACCAATAAGGACATTGTTTTAACCTACTTGAAAAACGCAGCAAATAATGGCTAAGCAACCCGAATTAGTATTGGAAGAACAATTGGTAGCCCTGCTTCAACGCTTGGGCTATGAACTGGTATTGCTGAAAGATGAAAAGCAGGTAATTGCCAATTTAAAGCAGCAGTTAGAGAAGCATAACAATATCAGCTTTTCAGCTACTGAGTTTGAAAAAGTAATGAATATCCTTTCCAAAGGTTCTGTATTTGAAAAAGCCAAAACCTTGCGTGAAAAACAACATATTGTTCGGGATAATGGAGACAACCTTTATTTTGAATTTATCAATACAGAACATTGGTGTCAAAACCAGTTTCAGGTTACGCATCAGGTAACCATTGATGGCACATACCGCAACCGTTATGATGTTACACTCTTAATCAACGGTTTGCCTTTGGTGCAAATTGAATTGAAGCGTAGAGGGCTTGAACTCAAAGAAGCATTCAATCAAATCAACCGTTATCAACGCCATTCATTTGGGGCTAATTCTGCCCTGTATCAATACATTCAACTCTTTGTTATCAGCAATGGGGTAAATACCAAATACTACGCTAACAACAAGAAGCAATCATTTAAGCAAACCTTCTACTGGACAGACAAAGAGAACAAACGCCTTACCAATATTCTGAATGGGTTTACCAGTGAATTTTTAGAGCCTTGCCACATTTCTAAAATGATTTGCAAATACATTGTACTCAATGAAACCTATAAAGCTTTAATGGTGCTTCGCCCCTATCAGTTTTATGCGGTAGAGGCTTTGATTGATCGAGTAAAGAACAGCGATAAAAACGGTTATATCTGGCATACAACTGGTTCAGGTAAAACATTGACTTCATTTAAGGCGAGCCAAATTTTAATGAACCTGCCACAAGTGAAGAAGGTGGTTTTTGTGGTGGATAGGAAAGACCTGGACTATCAAACCACTAAAGAGTTCAACAGCTTTAGCAAGGGCAGCATTGACGGTACAGACAATACCAAAGCTTTGGTGAATCAGTTTTCAGATGATACCAAACTCATTGTAACTACAATTCAAAAACTAAATACAGCAATTAGTAAAAAGCAGTATTTAGATAAAATGGAAAAGCTAAAGGATGAACGCATTGTGTTCATTTTTGACGAGTGTCACCGTTCTCAATTTGGTGAAACGCACAACCGTATTAAAAAGTTCTTCAATAATATTCAGTTGTTTGGTTTTACAGGTACGCCCATTTTTGCAGACAATGCAGTTAAGAATGAATTGGGTAAACGAACCACCAAAGAACTCTTTGGCGATTGCCTGCACAAGTATGTGATTACCGATGCTATCAGGGATGAAAATGTATTGAAGTTTGCTGTTGAATATGTTGGCAGATACAAGCAAAAAGAGGGCAGGGAAACCAATATTGACATTGAGGTAGAGGATATTGATACCAAAGAGCTGATGGAAGACCCTGCAAGGCTGAACAAGATTGCTGATTATATTATTGCTCATCATAATCGTAAAACACATAGCAGACAGTTCACAGCCATGTTCTGTGTGAGCAGTGTTGATACGTTGATTAAGTATTACGATATTTTGCAGGTGAAAAAAGAAAAAGGCGAGCATAACTTAAAGATTGCTACGATTTTCAGTTTTGCCGCTAATGAAGATGATGCAGATGCCAATGGTTTTATTGGTGAAGAGCTTTCGGTTGTTGAAGAACCCAGAGCTTTATATGGTTTGAATGTACATACAAGAGAAAAACTGGATAGCTACATTGAACACTACAACCAGCAATTTGAAACCAAGTTTTCTACAAAAGACAGTGAAAGCTTTTACAACTATTACAACGATATTTCTAAAAAAGTAAAAGAAGGCAAGATTGATATTTTGCTAGTGGTGAACATGTTTTTGACAGGCTTTGATAGCCCACTGCTAAATACTTTGTATGTAGATAAGAACCTGAAATATCATGGCTTGATTCAAGCCTATTCTAGAACGAACCGTATTTTGAATGAGCAGAAATCACAGGGCAATATTGTGGTGTTCCGCAACCTGAAAAACGCCACTGATGATGCTATTACTTTGTTCAGTAACAAAGAAGCTATTGATGTGATTATCATGAAACCTTATGAGGATCATGTAAAGAAATTCAACGAGGCTTTTGTTGATTTATTGAAGATTGCACCAACCTTAAACAGTGTGAATGAACTGGAAACCGAAGATGATGAATTAGAGTTTGTAAAAGCATTCAGGGAGTTGATGCGTATTAAAAATATCCTTACTGCTTTTGCAGATTTTAAATGGTCTGATTTGTCTATGGGCGAACAGCAATTTGAAGATTATAAGAGCAAGTATCTTGACTTATACGATAAGGTAAAAACCGACCACCAGAAAGAAAAAGTATCTATACTGGATGATGTAGATTTTGAACTGGAATTGATACATAGAGACGAAATCAATGTCACCTATATCATTCAGTTACTCATCAAGCTGAAGTCCAAAGTTCAAAAAGATGTTACCCAAACAGAGAAAGAGATTTTCAACTTACTCAATACCGAAGCACACCTGAGAAGTAAGCGTGAACTGATTGAGAAGTTTATCAAAGAGAACTTGCCAGTTATTGAAGACACAGATACTATCTCCGATGAATTTGATAAGTTCTGGAGTAAGGAACAGCAATCAGCCTTTGCAAAATTGGTGCAGGAAGAGGGCTTATCGGCAGAGAAAACAGAGAAAGTAATTGAAGACTATCTCTTTGCTGAACGTGAACCCATGCGTGATGAAATATTAGATTTGATTGAAGGTGAACAGCCTTCCGTACTCCAACGTAAAAAAGTAGGCGAAAGAATTTTAGGGAAGATTTTGAATTTTGTGGAGACGTTTATAAATGGGATTAGTGGGTAGTTGATAACTAAGTAAAGAAAAGATACCAATTCATCAATCGGTAGTGAAGTTAAATGTTGTTTGATTCATTCTTCTTTTTTCTTTTTTTTATCCTCTTCCTCTTTCCGCTTTTGATCTTCCTCTTCTTTCTTTTGCTTTTTGGCATCTTTATCTGCATAGCATTGATCTAATGCATATTTTAGCTCGTTATACTCTGCTTCTTTTGTATTAGCTTGCTGATACAGAGCTTGTAATCTTTGCTTAACATTAAGGTCATTTGGATGCGATAAAAGCCATTCTTTATTTATCGTTATCTTGTTTTTAAGTTCATCGAGCTGCCTTTTGCAACTATTTACTTTCATACTGAGTGATTCACAACCTGACATAAGGGTAATTTTTAAGTGTGAATAAATTTTGTTCAATAAATATTGGATGTTTTTTTGTGCCTAATTACACAAATATTCTCCTCAGAGCAAGTTAAATAAAAATATTGGCGTTTATCAAATAAATTTTTTTGCAGAAAAAAATTATTTCCCCTATCCAGTAAATTCTTTTTCTAATATATCAAGGTACTTTCTAAATGTGTAGGTTTTGTTACGTTGTACTTCTTTCTCTTGCTCCAATATTCCAAGGTTTACAAAAGAAGTTACCAGTTTTTGTGCTGTATTGTAGGCACTTCCTGTTAATTCTACAACGTCATTGATTGTCAAAACTGGTGTATGGCATAGCTGTTCCAATAGAGTATTCCCATTGGCTTGAGTACGTAAGGGCTCTGTTTCGATTGTACGAGTACAGTCTTCAAGCAAGGTATCAATTGCCCAAGCTCTTTTCACAATATCTTCAGCAGAGGCTTTTACGCCACGTAAGTAAAACTTTATCCAGCCTTCATAATCGGATTTTGTCCTTACTGCTTCTAACCTATCGTAATACTCACTTCGATATTTCATGAAGTAGAAAGAAGGGTAAAGTACTGGCTCATTGATAATCCCGTAATCTAGTAGCATCAATACTATCAATAATCTGCCTATTCTGCCATTACCATCAAGAAAGGGGTGTATTGTCTCAAATTGCACATGTGCCAGCCCTGTTTTAATTAAAGGTAGTATGGTTGTATCTGCATGAATGAACTTTTCTAAATCAGCAATCAGATTTTCAATATAGTGAGCAGGGGGCGGCACAAGGCTACCCACAAATACAGGCACTTTTCTGTATTGCCCCGGGCTTTTACTTTCTCCACGTACACCCGATAATAGCTTTGAATGGCAATCCCTGATAAGCCTTGATGATATTGGTAGGTTCTTTTCACGCATCAAGTGAATACCATGCTGGAGGGCATTGATATAGTTGAGCACCTCCTGAACATCTTTGTTTTCTGTTTTCTGTTTTGGATTGTATTCAAGAACCTGCGTTAGCGTTGTATTGATATTCTCTATCTGGCTGGTATAAACGGCTTCTTTTGCCACATACACATCAAGAAACTGCCTTTTGCTAGGAATACGGCTCTGGGCTTCAGCAAACTTGCCTAAACTTTGCATGGCTTCGCCGTAAAGCTCTAACAGCTCTTTATCTAGCTCGATGCTTGGAACAGGCGGCAAGGGGCTTGGCACGAAATGCTCATGCTCTCCGTAAGTTTCATAGTGACCGCTTCTTGATGGTTTGTTTTTCATGTTACTGCCTTAAATTGAAACAATGGTGATGTTTTAAGTGCCTTATTTCATCTTTAATCAAAATTATGAAATAAAAGAAAAGAAAAGTCAACATTATTTCAGAAAAAATAAAATAAATGAAATAATAAGGTGGTTTTTAACTCCTTATTTCAGTTTTCGGCGTTTAATACCCGTATTTATATCCATAAATATCCATAAATACCCATAAAAACAAAGTTGCCTATTGTTTGGGTTATATATAGCCCATAAAATTATAAATAAAGGGCTATTATTATCCCTTTTTTAATTATTTTTGTGCTATTAATAGCATCAACATGACCTACTGGGATAAAAAACTGCTTCGAGAACAACTGGACGAGAAGCTGGAAAAGCTGAAATTTTTTGCATCGCCTGACTTGCCTCAACGTGGCTGGATCAGGCTTATGCGGAATGCTCTTGGCATGACTGCACAGCAATTGGGCAAGAGGGTTGGGCTTGACCGTTCACGTATCGGTAAACTCGAAATTGCAGAAGCAGAGGGTGACTTGAAGCTGTCATCGATGCAAAAGATTGCCGAAGGCTTAAATATGAAGTTTGTTTACGGCTTTGTACCTGCAACGTCACTGGAAAACATGGTTAGAGAACAGGCTCGCAAACTTGCATTACAACGGATGCAACAGGTAAATCATACCATGCGGTTAGAAGATCAAGAACTATCCGAGGAACAAAAGAAAAAAGCTTTGGAAGATTTGATTCAAAAAATACTTATTGAACAGCCAAAAGATATTTGGGAAATATGAAGCCGTTTGATTATCCGATGGGTGCGACACCCCTTGACCCAGATGAACTAGACGGTTTGAAATTGAAGCACATCACAACAAGAAGCGAACTTGACCGTTGGGAACAGCAGAACATTCAAGATGCTATTGCATGGCTGAAACGCAAACGTAGCCCAGATTTTTTGAGCGAGGAATTTATTTGTGAATTGCACGAAAAAATGTTTGGAAAAGTGTGGAAGTGGGCTGGACAATTTCGAAAGACAAATAAGAACATTGGTGTGGAATGGACTTTGGTTTCTGTGGAGTTGCGTTTACTATTGGATGATGTACGATTTTGGATAGAAAATAATACATACGAACCTGATGAAATCGCCAGTCGTTTCCACCATCGGCTAGTATGGGTTCACCTTTTCCCAAATGGCAACGGCAGACATTCCCGCATGATGACAGATTGCATCCTGATAGGGCTACTAAATAGCCAGCCCTTTAGTTGGGGAAGCGGAAACCTTGTCGAAGCAGGGGAAATTCGGAAGAAATATATCACAGCATTGAAATTAGCAGATACCCATGATTATAGTTTGTTAAATGATTTTGTCCGTTCATAAACAAGAACAAGTAATTAATAGTTTAATACGCTGTTTAATGCTTCGTCCGTATCCTTATTGATAAAATTAGCCTGATAGCCAATCGTCGTGGTAATCGAAGAATGCCTATACAGCTTCTGCAATAACTGCAACGGGATTTTGTCACCCGATATACTGGCAAAAGTATGTCGGGCAATGTGCATGGTGAGGGTCTTGGTTATTTTGGCAAGAGGTGCGACCTGTGTACGCAAGCATTTATCTACAGCACTGGTTTTAAATCCAATTGTTCTGTTGGTGGAAAATTTATTCTCAAAATCACATTCCTTTAGTTCAGGGAATATCAAATTGTTTTTGTTATCCTGAAATGCTCTGTATTGCTCAATAATACGCATAGCCTTATCAGGAATGCTAAACGAGCCGCCCTTATTATTTTTACCCATTGAATAATGCAAGCGATTATCCTGCAAATCAGACCAACGCACACGAAATACATCCGACACACGCATGCCAGCAAAGTAAAACGAGAACAGCCAAAGATTACGAGCATGATTCAGTTTTGGGTCATCTAGTTCAACCTCTTCAAGACGTTTAACTTCTTCAATGGTTAAACCAACTTTGGTGGTATCGGGGAATTTGATTTTAACCCCACCTTTTCCAAATGGATAGAACTTCGCATCAATAACATTATCTCTTATTGCATGACTAAAAACAGAACGCACAGATACCAAATGATTCACGGCACTACGTTCACTAAGTTTGAGCTTGTTAATTACATGGGCTCTGTATTTTTCTAACATCACAGGAGTAATGTCTTGAAACGCAATATCACCACCTAGAAACTCTTTGAAATGCTTTAACCGTGGTTTTTCTGAAGTGTATTGATTGTATTTTCCAGCTTCTTTTAAACGTTCAACAAAAGCATCGGCTTGTGCAAAAAAGGTAGCACCCACAGATGGTTTTATTTTTTGCCTAACTGATGAAGCACTAACAATAGTTTTGTTGGTTTCAACTTCTAAAGCTGTGTTTGTTGCTTCTGAAAGTTTTTTCAAAAGCAGGTTATTTAATCGTGCACTGTTAGGATTTGATTTTTTTACACTGGAACTTGCTTTGTTCCAGTCAGAGTCTTTAATAGAATAACCTATATGAATAAAGCTTGTTTTTCTATCTTTAGTGATTCGCAAAGCAAGAGGGAATGTACCGTCTTTATTTGCTTTTTTCCGAAGGACTATTTTGATTGAAGCCATGACATCACTTTTTAAAAAATGGTACAACATAGGTACAACATTTTATGATTTGATGTGCTTTTTTATGATTTTATTTGAAAATGTGAACACTGATTATCAATGGTTTAAGTTCATATTGAACCATATGAAACCATTAATTTCAAAACTGAAAATCCTTGTGTCGCCGGTTCGATCCCGGCCCACACCACAGAAACTAAGCAGTTACAATAAAATGTAGCTGCTTTTTTCTTTTACTACAACAATACTGCAACATTTAGGGTTTTGTGTTTATCAGCACTTGTGCTTTAGTTAATTAGCCTAAACAAAATGCATATGATTAGATGAAATATTATAATCCCTTCAATTTTTCTTCTAATATCTCATATTGTTGCTTGTGTTTTTTAGGGTTTGTCTCTTTTAGTTTTTTCAGGTTTTGCAGTTTCCATTGAATGGCAGGGAAACGTTCAAAATCATATAGACTCCAGTCTGGCGTCGCATTTTTGATACTCAATAAAAATCGTTTATCTTTTTCTGTTAAGCTTTGATGAACAGTCACTATCAATTTTTGTCGCACTGTTTCATAATCATCATAGGTAAACCTCTCCAAGCTCATACCCATAAACTGATTGTCCATTGCGGCACGTTGATCCAAAAGATTTGGTACAAGTATTTCATTGATTGGTCTTTCACCACTTACCAGACGAAACAGAAACCCCTCTTTAATGGCGGTAGTAACCCCTTCATTAGCCAATAGGTACTGCACATCAAACAAATCCCTTGGGTGTTGCCTATCAAGTGCCGCACATATTTTCCCACCATATAATTGTCCGATAGACACAACATCCATTTCACAAAAAACACCAAAACTTTCCTGAGCTTTTTTACAAAGCTGCATTGTTGTTATAGGTGCTATCAACCCTCTATTCACAAGGTTCACTTCAAGTTTCACCTCTACGCCTCTTGAAATTTGTAGTTTCCCGGCATCTTGCCTATGTGTTACTTTTATAGTAGGCATCACTTGGTGAATATTCTTTTCAATCCTTACCAAAGCGGCTGCAATGTTATCGAGTGTTGTTTGCCTGTCTTCAAGCGGAATATAGGTGAGGTCTATATCCACCGATAAACGTGGCATATCCCGTATAAAAAGATTGATGGCTGTTCCGCCATGCAATGCAAAACATTTTTCTTTTGCAATTTCAGGGATAACATCAAGAAGTAAAGCAACCTGCTGCCTATATAATTGCTGTTTCATTTTTTTCTAATGCTGCTGGTACGGTTATGTGATATTTAGGAACATACACTCCATTTTGAACGATGCTCCTGTTGCCCTTTCCTAGATTGATCTTTGATGCATCAATATATTTGAACCAGCTATGACTTGCTTTCTCGGCAAGGTAAAGAAACAGCCGCTTTACTTTTATCGAATTGCATTTTTCTAACAATAGCTGCACCTCATTAGGTCTTAGATTACTCAGCCCTTCCATTAATTCATAACATTCGACGAGATCATGGTATTTTGGTACAAGATAGAGGCACTCCAATATTGCCCGCACAGCATTTGAAACCTGTATCGAAAAATTGCCCACGACTACTTCCGTCATACCAAGATGATTGGGCAATAGCGAGGTCTGAACATAGTTGACCGATAAACCCCAATCATGTTCTTTAAACCATACCGGAAGTTTTTCTCTCAGACTTCCAAACAGCGTCACCTTTTTTGTATCGAATTCCAAATAATGGTTTTTACCAAGAAGGGATAAAGCGGTTCGCCCCCCCGGATGTATGCTCAATGAAGTTTGGTGTTGGAGTGCGTATAGTGCTCCTTCATATCCAACTTTGTCGCCCTTGCGGATCATTGCTCCTGTGCCAATCGATTCCAGCCAATTACTTTTCCTGTACCTTCTTTGCAAATCAAAACTATATCCTTCTTGAGCAAGCCAGGCAGATTGAAGGACAATCCCTAAAGGGAGTCTCAACAAATTCTTTAATTTTGTTCCATTTTCAGTACTCATAGTACCTTTATTGTATTATATTCAAAGTAAAAATACAAGTTATTTTATATTTATTCCTATAAAAGTACCTATAGTACTGTTATAAGGGTTTTTTTAAACAATTTAAACAAGAAAATTAAATAATCGACATTATACAGAGGCTTTACTGTGTTCTAATACAGGTGAAAGTAATTTTTTCTAAACACATTTACAAGGTCACTTTACTCCATCAGTACAAATGCCGCCCACGAAAACGGCGGATACTTTGCCCGCATGGTTTGCTGTGCCTGGTAAAATGCTTTACGCGGCGTAGCACCTTGTAATAGTTGCGTATAAAACAGTTGCATCAGTTCCATGGTTTCTGCATCGGGTACCTGCCACAAACTCAGCAGCATGTTTTTTACACCCGCCATTTTTAATGCCCGTTGCAAGCCAAATACACCTTCGCTATCCTGCACATCGCCAAGCCCAGTTTCGCAGGCACTCAGCACTGCTAGCTGCGTGCCTTGCAGGTTGGTTTGCGCTATTTCATATGCAGTAAGAATACCGTCGTCTTTACTACCGGCTACACTTTCGCCCGACCAGTATTGATTGGCACCCGTCAATACTATGCCACTGCGCATCAATGGGTCTTGCGAACGGGCAAAACTGTTTTGCCCAAATACTACAGCCTGCGAAATATCAGCAGCATGGCCAGCCGGCGGGTCGGGCAAAAAGAAGCCGTGTGTTGCAATATGCAGTATAGCGGGTGCTTTACCATTCAGCCGTTTAAATGCTTCCTCAGTAGCTTGCATACCTGTGTCAACCATTACTTTCAGCCCTTTGCTTTTCAGCAGTTGCTGCAGGGCTTGTATTTCTTGTTTGGTACCAGGCAATGTTTGCCACGCACCACTACTACCCGCTTTACTCCCTTTATCAAAATTGGCATAGCCCTGCAATACCGCCGTACCTAATGCAACTGTTACATTTTTTTGCGTTGCAAGCTGTCTTACCGAAGAATATTGCTGCAACTGAAAACTATCGAGCAGCAATGCGTTGGCCGATATGGGCAATGCAGCAAAAGCCACTTTGTGCAACAAACCATCGGGTGCTAAGCTCACTATTTTTACCCCTTTCAATAGCGGCATCAGCGGTTTCCAGATGAGGTTGTACAAACTATCGCCGGTAAACACCGACGCATTGGTTTGCTTGCTTTTAATGCGACTGCGGTATAGCTTGCTGATATTCGTTTCTTTACTATTGCTGTTGCCACCACTCATGCACCACTGCACTTGCTTTTCGGTACCCAATGGCAGCAATACAGGTTGCCCGGTTTTGTTGATAACGATAGCACCGAAATACATGGTATCGGTATAGTTATTACGGTCAAATTTTGGATAGCGCAAAAACTCCACCGCTGCTTCGCCGGGCTGCAATGCCTGCTGCACCTGCTGCCACTTAACGGCACTTTGTGCAGACAATACATTTTTACCTGCTTTCCGGTTGATGGCCTGCTCCAGGTTATTGGACAAAATGCCCAAACTATCGGTGGAATAACTGCGCTCTGCCACGGGCAGCGCCGATTGCTGCATGTACAAAGTGCGGGAGGTTTGCCATGCATCGAGCATTTGCTGCAGTTGCGGATCGTTGACGCTGCGGGCTTTTTTCAGCGAGGCCACAGCATTGTTGAGCACAAACCCTTTTAACCGCAATTGCTGGTTTACCATGGCCGACACCATGGCGGTATCGGGGGCAGTGCCAGCCAACAGCAGCGATGGAAATAACTGAAACAGGTAGGCTTGTTGCTGCCAATAGGCTACCTGATCTTTTTCGCTGAGTGCATACAGGTTTTTTTCATAATGCGCCGTTTGCAAATTCAATGATTGGTGCAAATATTGAATGGACATCGGCAAGTTGCCGGATTGTGCTTCCAACGACGAGAGGTTGCTGTAAATTTTCACCAATATTTCTGCTGAGTCTCCCAATATTTTTTTGGTAATGCTTTCCATTTCTTTGGCCATACTTCTGGCAGCATCGTACTGCCGGAGTTTGATATGCGCCACCATACAGTTATTACCCGCCCTGATGTACCCCAGCGAGTTTTTGCCACTTGTTTTGGCCGTATAAGCCATGGCCTCCCTGCCGTATTGTAAAGCAGCTCCATACTGCTGTTGATTCACACTGTTATGGCAAAGATTGCTTAACACCGTTTCGAGAACGGTGCTGTTTTGTACACTGTCTTTTTTCAGTAATACCAGGAGCTGTTCGTACAATTTGGTAGCGGTGGCATTGTCATTCTGCCGCTCCATCAGCAGCGCTATATTGTTGATGGTGGTAAGGGCAATACTGGAACCAATCATGCCACGTTGTTTCAGAATTTCAATACTGGCCGCCAGCAGTTTGTCGGCATCCACAAACCGCGATTGCATGATGAGCACCGCTGCCAGATTGTTCATAGCAATGGCACACTGTGGATGATCGTAGCCGAGCAATTGCTGCCGGATGATATAAGATTGACGCAGCACTTTTTCTGCAGCCGCATAGTCGCCCGATTCCTGATAAATTATGCCAATATTAGATAAGGTAGAAGCGGTATTCACGTGTACTTCGCCCAGTATTTTTTTGTTGATGGCCAATGCTTTTTCGCAAAGCAATAAGCCCGCTGCACTGCTGCCCATTTTATGTTTGGCCAGACCTTGTACTTCGTAAGCCGTAGCAGCAAGGCTCGTTTCGGGGCCAGTGTATTTGGTGGAAATAGCAAGGCCTTGCGCCGCATGTGCTAGTGCAGCCGACAGTGCATTGATCTGATACTCCACATTGCCGAGGGTCACCAGTATTTCTGCGCTGCCCAAATACTCCTTGCCAAATTTCTTATCGTAAATATTCAGTAGTTGCAGCAGTGATTTTTTTGCCGGCAGCAATCTGTATGCCGTTACATCGGTATAAGCCTTACTGCGTAGTACGGTGGTGTACATATCATCTTCTTGCAAGCCCGCCTGCTGCATCAGCTGCAGCGATGAATCGTAATATGTATCGGCCACCTCAAATCGGGCCATATCGCCATACAGGTTGGCTAAAATATGATAATTGGAAGCTTGCCCGTAGTAATCTGGAGTGGAAAGCCGGGTGCGAATGATGCGGCTTTGCAGCAAGTATTTTTCTGCTACTGCAAACTCATTTTTAATGCGGTGCAAATCGGCCAGCATATCGAGCATGCTAGCATAAGTGCCCGTGTTTTCACCATGTACTTTTTTCGATAAGGAAACTACCTGCTGCTGCCGTTTCATGGCCGAGTCAGTGAGTTGCTGGTTGCGAAAAGCTACCACCAACTGAACGAGTTGATTGAGGTAAGCCTCACTGGCTTTTCCTTGCTTTGTTTCAATAACGGGGAGTATGGCCCGGCTTACGTTTTCCAGTTCTTTTGCATATCCAAATACTTTTAACACCTCACATAAATTGCCGGCTACTACCAAGAGGTTGTCGTACTGATCGTAGGGGTAGCGGAGGAAGTATTTATACGATTGGGCAAAGTAGGTAAGTGCAGAATCGAAAGTGGCCCGCCGCAGGTAGATATTCCCAATGGCATTGTTACTGAGGCCTACTTCAATAATGTCTTCTCCGGCTACGGTGATGTAGGTTTTTTTGGCCAGTTGAAAATAGCGTAAGGCAGGCGGTAGGTTATTGTCGTGGTCGTAGGCATTCGCCAGGTTTTCGGCGGCAATGGCGTAGTTGAGGTTGGCATCGCCAAATTCTTTTTTTGCTTGCAGCAACGCTTTTTCTCCAATGGGAATAGCGGCTTTGTATTTGCCTTGTTTGTACAGCTCAATAAACTGATCATTCAACTGCTGAAAGGTCTGCGCCTTACTCAGCAGCGACAAGAGCAGTAACGTTACCAACGCCATCCAATGCTTTTTCATAAGCCAGCCGTTTTAAAAAAGGGTAAGTGGGTGAAAGATACAACTTATTGCTATCGGCGGACATCATCGCCCAACGAGTTTTCAATTGGCATAGCAATGCCCGAACACAACCTGGTGCCAGCAATGGGTAGATGCTCCTTTTGATTATTGGCGGCTATCCAATGATTATCGACAACAAAACAACAACAAACAAGATAGTCAGCTTGACAAAATATTTAACTACTGAATTTATCAAGGATATTAGTATTCTAAGCCCCAACGACCCAGCAACAAGAGCTATCAATGATTCGCAAGGAATGAGTGGAATAGTTGTAATGATATTGACCAAAAAAAGCATTTAAAAAAAAATTACACTCTAATGGTTATAGATACACTTGACGAAGTACGGCATACAACATGAACTGTGTATAAAAACAAATAAATCAAGCTATTTTTATATAAAAATTTCTGTAGAACATATAATCATTTTTTACTACACCAAAAACTTGTTTTAAAACTTATTGGCTACAGAACCAGCAGCGGTTATGGCAGATGGAATACTATTTTCTTACTTGCATAAAGCCCGGCTCATTGACAGTCAGCCGTATAATCATTAGAAAATATTAAAATATGGCAGAGTATATATCTCCAAAACATATTACCCTATATTTAAGTTATTAATAGGTATTAAAGTGCCCAAAAAATGGAATCTATAACATACAAATCTAGAATATCAGAAACTTTTGAAAATGTGAGGAAGCTCTCCTTCGAGGAAAAGAAAGAATCTTCATTTGATGAAATCAAAGTCAATAAATTACTAGACGAAATTTTGGAGTTCAAAAAAGTATTTACTGATAAGACAAATAAAATAAACTCAATAGTTGAGACGATTGAAGAAATAACTTGGTTTAATAATGTTGATAATGATATCATGATGTCAATTAATGACCTGATTTCATCAATTAGGGACTTGCATTCTTCTTTACTAAGACAATATATTTCTTTGGCGTTTATTAGATCTAAAAGCATCGCAAATGAGGAAATAAAAAAATTTAAAGCGTCAATAGATGACCTAAGAGATGTTGCAGCCGACCTTGAATCTAGATTTTTTTCCTGCCAAATATCCTCGACTTTCAAGAAACTACTAAAGAACTTTCACTAGTTTAATGACAATACTTTGCATCGAAGATTTTAAAGTTGAATTTGAAAAGTTAAAGAAAAAGAATTCTTATTCATCAATTGAACAAGACATTATAGAATATTTCTTTGACAAAGAAACGCAACAATTAATACCGATTACATCCGTAATAGTCCAAACAAGTTTGTCCTAAACGGCTGTTATATCGGCATAATACCAAAT
>JASGCQ010000005.1 GCA_030054025.1 Phycisphaerales bacterium
ATATTGTTACACGTAGATAATTTAACCGATAGTTCAGGGGTACTTAAATGTGGTTGCAGTTGTAAAGTTCGCATAGCGCAAAGATAATACTTTTTTGATTGTCTTGTTAGCGGTTTAGTATTAAGCATAAGCACTTGTCGGCTCACAAGTACAAATCAAATTACGGTCGCCATGCGTATTGTTGATACGCGAAACGGTTGGCCAAAATTTGCTGTGTGCTATATAAGGCAAAGGATAGACTGCTTGCTCGCGAGTATAAGGTTTGTCCCAATTACTATTGATGGCTACAGACTGTGTATGCGGTGCATTTTTCAAAGGATTATTTTTCTTGTCAGCCGTACCATTTTCAATCGCAGCAATTTCTGCACGGATAGCTAATAAGGCATCGCAGAAACGATCTAATTCTGCTTTGTCTTCGCTCTCGGTTGGCTCAATCATAATTGTTCCAGCAACAGGGAAGCTCATTGTTGGTGCATGGAAACCATAGTCCATCAAGCGTTTGGCCACATCTTCGGCTTCTACTTCGCTTGATTTTTTCAATGGGCGAAGATCAACAATAAATTCGTGCGCACAAGTGCCATTCACACCACTGTACAAAATTTCGTAATCATTTTGAAGACGAGCTTTCATATAATTGGCATTGAGGATAGCATAACGGGTAGCATCTTTTAAACCATTGGCTCCGAGCATACAGCAGTAAGCATAGCTGATGAGCAAGATACTTGCCGATCCATAAGGAGCAGCAGATACGGCAGGAGTGTTAGAGGCATTATTTTCCAATACCACGTGACCGGGTAAGAATGGGGCTAAGTGCGATTTGACGCAGATAGGTCCAACACCCGGGCCGCCCCCACCATGAGGGATAGCAAAAGTTTTGTGTAAGTTTAAGTGGCAAACATCAGCACCAATCAGGCCAGGAGCCGTCATGCCCACTTGAGCATTCATGTTGGCACCATCCATATATACTTGTCCGCCATGCTGGTGAATCATGTTGGTAATGTCAATGATTGTTTCTTCAAATACACCATAAGTAGAGGGGTAGGTAATCATGATACCCGCAAGGTTGCCACTGTGTTGTTCTACTTTTAGTTTTAAATCTTCAAGGTCAACATAGCCATTCTCCAATGCTTTTACTACCACTACTTTGTAGCCTGCCATTACTGCCGAGGCAGGGTTGGTGCCATGTGCAGAGATGGGGATAATAATCACATCACGGTGATGGTCGCCACGACTTTCGTGATAAGCACGAATGGTTAACAAACCTGCGTATTCGCCTTGAGCACCACTATTAGGTTGTAGGCTACAAGCATCGAAATGGGTGATGACACTTAAATATTTGCTCAATTGCTCTACTACATATTGGTATCCACCCGTTTGGCTTGCTGGAGCGAATGGATGCAATTTGCTCCAATGTGCCCAACTTAATGGCATCATTTCTGTGGCAGCATTGAGTTTCATGGTGCAAGAACCCAAGGAAATCATACTGGTGTTGAGCGACAAATCTTTGTTTTCCAAAAATTTAATATAACGCATCATTTGCGATTCTGAATGATATGTATTAAATACATCTTGCTCTAAGAAGGCAGAAGTGCGCATCAAGGATCCAGGGATATTATTCGTTTCGTCTTGCGCATAGTCAAAAGCAATAGCATCAGGTGTATTGGCAAAAATATTGATAATATCTGCCACATCCGAAAGACGAGTAGTTTCATCAAGTGAAATCGTAATCCAATTATCGGCAGTGTAGTGAAAATTAATTTTTGCAGCTTCTGCTTTTGTACGGATAGCCTTGCTGTCAGTAGCTTTTACAGTGATGGTATCAAAAAAATCGTTGCCGTATAGTTCAACGCCTAATTCATTTAATTCGGAAGCTAATGTGTGCGTCAAAGTAGCAACACGGCTAGCAATAGTTTTCAAGCCCACTGCGCCATGATAGGCGGCATACATAGCTGCCATATTAGCCAAAAGTGCTTGGGCAGTACAGATATTGGAAGTTGCTTTTTCGCGTTTGATGTGTTGCTCGCGAGTTTGCAATGCCATACGCAGTGCGCGGTTGCCATGAGCATCAATACTCACACCAATGATGCGACCAGGAATAGCACGTTTGAATTCCTCGTTTACCGCAAAGAAGGCGGCGTGGGGGCCACCATAACCTAAGGGAACACCAAAACGTTGAGAATTACCCAATGCCACATCTGCGCCCATTTCGCCTGGTGCTTTTACTAAAGTAAGTGCCAACAAATCAGTAGCCATAGCTACATAAGCACCAATTGCATGTACTTGAGCTATGAATGATTCGTAATTTTCTACCGAACCTTTGTCGTTGGGATATTGAACAATAGCACCGAAATAAGAGTTGTCAATAATGGCAGTTTTGAAATCGCCAATTACCAATTCAATATCCAATGGTTGAGCACGGGTAAGTAATACATCTTTTGTTTGAGCAAAAACGTATTGATCTACAAAAAACTTAGGACGCTCTATTATTTCTGATTTGTTGATAGTATGGAAAAACATAGTCATCGCCTCGCCTGCCGCCGTTCCTTCATCAAGCAGAGAAGCATTGGCGATGGGCATTGCTGTCAATTCGCAAATCATGGTTTGGTAGTTCAATAAACTTTCCAAGCGACCTTGAGAAATTTCGGCTTGGTAAGGGGTATATTGTGTGTACCACCCTGGGTTTTCAAAAATATTGCGGAGAATCACGCTAGGTGTATGCGTGCCATAGTACCCTTGTCCAATATAATTGCGAAAAACCTCATTTTTCATGGATACTTCTTTAATATGGCGCAGATATTCGGCTTCGCTCATGGCACCCGGAATAGCCAATGGCGATTTCATACGAATCGCATCGGGAACAGTTTTGTCAATCAATTCGTTGAGGCTCGCAACACCAATTGTTTCAAGCATTTTTTGTGTATCGGCAGCACGAGGTCCGATATGACGAGCAGCAAATTCGTTATTCTGTTGTTGGAACAAACTCATTTTTATCTAAAAATTTAAAAGTATCGTTTGGAAAAATAATGCTGCAAATGTACGAGAAATACGCAGCAAATTATAAAGCCTGCCAACGAATTGGCAGGCTTTATAATGGTAAAATGCAAAAATATTATACTTTAATCTTCGGGCATTGCTTGCCAACGGCGATAGCGTGAAGATAAAAATAGCATACTGATAAAGGACAATAAGATACACAATGACATAAACACTTCTGTATGGTTATCAATCCAATCCAATAAATGAGGCTTGGTATATTGGTAAGCAGGTACTTGGCTTTGGATATAGCGGTATCGAGCACTGTAAATTCCATAAATGATAGGCAAGATTGCTGGTGCCGACCACACAAACCAATTCAGCGTAACACCAGCAATTGTTTTTTTATGGCTGATTATAGCAACGAGCAAGAATGCAAGAATGAGGAGTAAGTAAAATAATAAAACCATACTACCAGTATTGCCTTTGCCATAATTGAGTACTGCAGTGATAGCTCCTACCGCCAAACATACTAAGGCAGACCCAATGAGCGATATGAGCCAGATGCGCTTAGAGCTTGCCCTGAAACTAAACAAGGTTAAAGCAATAGCCATAGCGAAATACATAAAAACCAAAAGGATGTTCCATTTAATATGGTATTCGTGTACTTTAAAAGTATTATCAAGAATACATTCCAATCTATCTACCTGTACAAAGTATCCCTTGGGGTTCAACTCTTTTTCTGAATTGGCAGGGGTAGGTACTGCTACCTCGTTTACAGCATCTTCGGCATCTGTTTGTGGATAGTAATATGTGTTTTGTATAGTGTAGGTAACAGGGAAATAAGGAGGATGGTACACCCATTTAAACCAGTCGTCAACGCTTAATTTGTATTTGATCTTGTACTTATCGCATACTTGCAAAAATGCCGACATAGAAGCTCTTATGGCTTCGGGCTGCACTTTAAGCTGCTTGTGCATTTTTTGGATGAGCTCTTCTTTTTGAGATTCGTATGAATCATAATTGTAGCGATAACGATAGCTGCAATAATTCAGGTAAGAGAATGTTGCGCCGCCTGCTATCGAATCTAATTGCTTGGGAGAATAAATTCGTTTATCGGAGCCTATGTAATAATGATCGGAATTGTCAGAATAACCTTTGGGCAAAATAACTTTGTCGGGATTATTGGGGTCATTGATTGCCTCATTTTTAAATCTTTTGTTCATTGGAAAGGGGTAAGGAGTACAGCGGTTTTGTATATCGTAGCTGTCCTTTCCTTGCAGAAAAGGCAGTACATTTTGTAGTACCTCATTATCCTTTGTATTGGCTACAATATCAGTATGCAATCGAGCACTCACTACATAGCCGTAGGTATAGCTGAAGTAATAAGTGATATTGAATAATGCTACCAAAAAGAAAATCAAAAACTGAGCGAAGAGTTGAATCTTGCTAAAAGGATAAAAACTTTTGAATGCATTGTTGCGCAATACCTTTATAAGCCAGAGTATAAAAACGATGAAAGAACCAATAATGGAAAACAAGGCAAAAGGCGAATCGAAAAACATCCCCTCCGGATTGTGATAGCTCATCCCTTCTATTGTAGAGAACGTAAAAAATCCAATTACAAAATGTACGAGGTGCAATAAGGTACAAACGGCTAATACGCTCAATAGGCGCATATTCCAAACTAAAGGATAATTTTCGAGCAAGTATTGATTCAGTTTTTTCATCATCTTGACTGAGGTGCAGTGATTAAGTGAAAAGGATTTGTTGAGCAGCATTAAGAAGCAACAAAGAAGCGACGGGTAGATTGTGAAATGTTGCGGATATAAATCACATTAATGCCGCCCATGCCCAAAGCTGAAAGCACTTGGGGCATAGTAGTGGATGTATCAAAATGGGCGATATAAGAACCACCATTGAAACTTAATTTTTGCAAGGTCAAATGGCTTAAAGCGTCCTGTAATAGCATTCTTTCAGCATCCGTATCAAATTCTATAATCAATTCTTGGATAGGCTCTTGTTTATTGAGGATTGTTGAAGCGATTGTAGTGTTTTCTTGCCACATGGCTTGCCCTTTCTTCAAAAACAAAACCTTGTCGGATACCTTTTCTACTTCGTACAATTGTTGCGAACTAAGGATAAGCCCCATGGGTGCAGACAAGGAATTGGCAATAGATTTTAAATCTTCGAGAATGATTTGTTGTGCCATCACATCCAAATTTGCCAATGGCTCATCAAGTAACAAAATGTCAGGACAACGAAGCAAGGTGCGCGCCAATTCAAAGCGCATTTTATATCCCGATGATAATTGATTCCAATTCAGATTTCGGTAGCCCCATAGTCCCATTCGAGCTATTATCATCAATACTTGCGATTCGTTTGCAGCACCTTTGATACCGTAAGAAGATAGTGTAAATTTAAGATTATCCTTTAGCGAACCATACCATTTGGGTGTGCGTTGTGGTATATAGGCAAGCTGGCTGCGTAAATCATATTCATTTTTGTTTTGAGGCAAATGATAGGCAATTGTTCCGGTATCATATTTGAGCTCTTGTGCCATTATGCGGAGCAAAGTCGTTTTTCCATTGCCATTTTCTCCCACAAGCCCCACCAGCTCACCCCTCTTTAAACTAAGATCAACCGGCCCGAGTGAAAAAAACCCATTACTATATGATTTTTTTATACCCTGCGCCATCAAAATGTCAGAGCTGCGAGGCTTTGTAATGGAAACGCCAACTTGTTTTATTTTTTCGAGTAAGGGTAAAGCTTTTGCCCAAAGCTCCGCGTTGGTTTTTTTCGAATGCTCCAACCAATCGGTATAGGCAGTCATTTCATTATATACAATGGTATTTTGTGTATCTATGGCTGCGTCCATCAGTCTGCGATAGCCAAGCGATACATCACCTTGTTGATAATGATTCGCAATGGCTTGCAAGCGTTGCTCAAAAATACTCGATTCCGTTTCTGTAGGCATAAAAGTGATTATTTACCGCTAAAAGAGGGCTTCCTTTTTTCTAAAAAGGCATTTACCCCTTCTTTAAAATCGAGGGTTTTTCCTGCTGCAACTTGTAAACGCATTTCTGCCTCTAATTGCTGTGTTAAGGTATTTTCAAAGCTTTGGTTCATTAACTGTTTCGTCAATGCTATCCCCTCGGTTGGCATTTGAGCCAGTTTTTCAGCCAAGGCAATACTTTCCGTTTCAAAACTTTCGTCGGGTATAGATTTATAAATCATCCCCATTTTTACGGCTTCATCTGCATTTACCTTATCACCTGTGATACACAATGCCATGGCACGTTGTACTCCGATAAGGCGCGGCAGCAAAAAAGTACCCCCACAGTCGGGTATCAAACCAATATTGATAAAAGCCTGAACAAAAACAGCACTTTGCTTAGCCACAACAATATCTCCTGCAATCGCCAAATTGGCACCTGCACCGGCAGCTACACCATTGATGGCACATACCACAGGCTTATTGATTTTGCGCAAGCGGACAACAATTGGATTGTAACGCTCTGTAAGAATGGCTTCAAAATCAAGATTAGTTGGGTCGGAAGTTTCACCAAGATCTTGACCGGCACAAAAAGCCTTGCCTGTAGCTGTTAATAAAAGGCAACGTACTGCTGAATCTGAAGCAGCTTCATCAATTTTGGCTTGCAGCAGAAGAGCCATTTCGCAATTAAAACTGTTGAATTTTTCTGGGCGATTGAGGATGATGTGCGCTACGCCATTTTCTACTTTGTATAGAATGCTACTCATTGTTGTTTTATAGTTTTTTGTTGCAAAGTAACTAATAATACTGCTTGATTTTAATGTGTTTCTATTTTTCCACAATAATGTTAACCAGAAGCCATTAGGATTATTTTTCGATTAAATTTGATTTTATAACACTCAACTACGATGATTAACCAAAAAGCAGACGAACGATACGATAAAGGGAGAGCAGCACAGTTCAATCCTCAAAATCGCTTTTTGAAGGGGGCTTATGTACAAGAATATTCTGAAGGAATAGACGACTGGGAGCAAGATGTCAGAAAAACACAATACATTTTTGATGAGAGCAGAACCATTGTCAATGAGGTGACGAGCTCGGATGTAGGCATGATGTATTCTGCTAACCCTTACCAAGGCTGTGAACATGGATGTATTTATTGTTATGCCCGAAACGCTCATGAATATTGGGGGTATAGCGCAGGTCTAGATTTCGAAAGTAGAATCGTAGTCAAACAAAACGCACCTGCATTGCTGCGCAAATTTTTCGAGAACAAAAATTGGACGCCTGCCCCTATTTCATTATCGGGGAATACAGATTGCTACCAACCTATAGAGCGAAAAATGAAAATCACTAGGCAGCTCTTAGAGATATGCTTGCAATACAAAAATCCCGTGGGTATTCTTAGCAAGAATGCACTCATACTGAGAGATTTGGACATTATCCAAGAACTCAACAAAATGAATTTGGTTCGGGTGTTCAGCTCTATTACTTCATTAGACGAAAAGCTCAGGCTAAAATTGGAACCTCGAACGGCTACTTATAAAAGCCGATTGAAAGTGGTAGAAACCATGGCAAGGAATGGAGTGCCTACAGGAATTATGAATGCGCCCATCATACCCGGACTGAATGATGATCATATACATGATGTGCTGAAAGCAGCATCGGAGGCAGGCGCACAATGGGCAGGCTATACAGTGGTAAGATTGAATGGAGCTGTAGGTCCGATATTCGAAGACTGGTTGCACAAAGCTTTTCCCGATAGGGCCGAAAAGGTTTGGAATCTGATATGCAGTTGTCATCAAGGCAATGTAAATGATAGTCGAAGCGGTAAGCGTATGGTAGGTGACGGTAAGATTGCAGAGTTGATTCGCACACAGTTTAAGCTTTATTGTAAAAAGTATCATCTCAATGAAACGAAACATGAATGGAATCTAAATAGTTTTAGAAGAGCAAAAGACCAACAGCCCAGTTTGTTTGATTAAAAAATTAATGCTGAGCATTTTATTTATTTAAAGCATTTGCTTTATCTTCGCTACATCTAAAAAATTTGATGTAGATGTTACTTCTTTAAATACTGGAGTCTATATCTTGCAATTTGTTGTGGGCGATAAGACCATGACGAGCAAATTCAATGTCCTGAAATAGATTTTAAGAATACGATTTTTAAAAAAGCCACATCAATTAAGGTGTGGCTTTTTTAATGTTAGGAGGCAAAAGGAATAAGCCATAAGAGCCTATTCTGCCATTTCCTTTTTATATTTGCTACTGATGAATCAATTGCAATCTACATTCTTAGCCAAAAGCGAGGTAAAGTCGCAAGACTTGGAACATAAGCGAAAAATATCTTGGAATATCCAAAAGTATAATGGTGCTGTGCTGAAAGGAAAAGAGCAATTTGCCCAACTGGAAATGGCTCGTAAAAAAGCTAAAAATATTAAGTGGAAGGCTATAGAAGAACTAGACAAGCATCTCGAAACTTTCGAAAAAAATTTTACCGCCAAAGGAGGCAAATTACTTTGGGCGGATAATGCTGAGGAAGCGCTGCAGCAGATTTTGAATATTTGTAAAGAAAAAAATACCAAGCAAATTGTCAAATCCAAGTCAATGGTCACGGAAGAAATTCACCTCAATCAATTTTTGGAGGGGCATGGAATCGAATCTGTAGAAACAGACTTGGGAGAATATATCCAACAATTAGATGGCGAAGCACCCTATCATATCGTTACTCCTGCCATGCACAAAAGCAAAGAAGATGTAGCAAAATTATTTCATGATAAACTGGGTACAGCACCTCATCTATCGCCTACGGCACTGACTTTGGTGGCAAGAGAGAAACTGAGGTCTAAATACCAAGCAGCACAAATAGGCATCACGGGAGCCAATTTTTGGATTGCCGACATAGGTGGTATATCCGTTACCGAAAACGAAGGGAATGGAAGACTCAGCACTTCATTACCCAAAGTGCATATTGCAATAGTCGGCATCGAAAAAGTACTGCCTAAGCTTCAAGATTTAAACTTGTTTTTACCCTTGTTGGCGACATTCGGTACGGGGCAAAAAGTAACTTCTTACAATACGATTTTTACAGGTCCAAGGCAGAAAGAAGAAACAGACGGACCCGATGAGATGTATGTCATTATGTTGGATAATGGACGTACACACTTGATGGCGAAACCCGAAGTGAGAGAAAGTATGTATTGCATCCGATGCGGCTCTTGCCTTAATGCTTGTCCCATTTACAAAAATATTGGGGGGCATGCATACGGTGCTACCTACAGTGGTCCCATAGGTGCAGTCATTACCCCACACATGATGGGTATGGAAAATTATAAACACTTGAGTTATGCCTCTACTCTTTGTGGAAACTGTACCGAAGTCTGCCCTTTAAAAATAAACATACACTCTATGCTTTTGGCAAATAGAGAGCAAGCAGTGTCTGAGGGCATGAATGGCTTTCAAGAAAATATGGCTTGGATTATGTGGCAAAAAGGCATGATGAATCGAAAGCTCATTGGTTTAGCAGGCAATCAAATCAAGAATAAATTGTTTCAAGCCTTGTTTAGGAAAACCTGGGCGAACCGAAGAGAAGAGATAGATTTTCCTCCTCAAACATTTCAACAACTTTTTGCTCATAAAAACCGAAAGGAATAAGTCCTTGACCAATAAAGAGAGATATCGTTTAATTGCAGACCAGCTACCCTTGTTTTTCAAGCCTTGGTGGTTGGATATAGTATGCAATCAAGAATGGGATGTAGCTATGACCTTTGATGAGAATCAAATAACAGCAGTATGGCCGTATAGTTTGGAAAGAAAATATGGATTTAAAATTATCCGAAATCCTTTGCTCACAGCTTATTTGGGTCCCTACTTTTTAAAAAGAGAAGATGGTATTCGAACGAAACAACTGTTGCAAGACCTTTGGCAACAAATCCCCAAATCAGATTTTGTACAATGGACAAGTATGCCAGAATCGGATAATAGCAACTTTTTTGAAACCCTCAATTGTTCCATAAAGTCACGAATTACCTATCACGCTAACTTGTTGCTATCCGAAGCAGAACTATGGCAGAATATTCAACCTAGAAGAAAAAATGCCATTCGAAAAGCCGAGAAAGATTTAGGTATAGAAGAAAACGGAATGGATATACCCCAATTTGTAACTTGGCATGCTCGTTCTTTCATGTCAAAAAATAAAACATATCCATATTCTGAGCATTTGCTCAACAAAATTATTCTAAGCGCAAAAGAAAATAATGCAATATTGAGTTACACTGCCAACGACAAAGTGGGTAATTGTTTAGCACAAGTTTGCCTGCTTTATGACAAAAATAAAATTTATTATTTACTCGGTGCTGCTGCACCCGACGCACATAATGGGGCTACAGCTTTGATGATATGGAAAGCCATGTTGGCAGCTCAAAAAATGGGTATTTCTATATTCGACTTTGAAGGCAGTATGGACGCAGGAATTGCGCGTTTTTTTGAACGATTTGGAGCAGAAAAAATGACTTATTCAGAGTTCTCTAAAACCAATTCTTGGTTGTGGAAGCTGAAACAAAAAATCACGCACTAGGAAGAGAAGGGTATGAACATTGCAATAATAGCTCCTAAAATCAGTACAAGACTATCCTATATTTTAGATTGGATATTTGGAGAACAAATGGCTTTGAGCTATAGCTTATATACAGATTTAGCGAGTGTTTTAGAAGACCAGCTGACGATAGGATATGGAGTGGAAGGTACTACGATTACTATACCCAATACTCATTTACTGTTTGAAGAAGGATTGCAGCAACCTGAAATTGCTACCGGAATTTGGGATGAAATTCCAATAATTTTTTACGTTGATAAAGAGGGCGCAACAATTCCCTTCGACCTATTTTCTGCTGTATTTTACTTACTCACTCGATATGAAGAATATTTACCCTTTGCTGCTGATAAACATCAACGATTTCCAGCTACAGAAAGTATCTTATTCAAAAATCAATTGTTAGAACGTCCGATAGTTGATGAATGGTTGCGTTTATTGAGCAACCTATTGGCAAGTCACAACCTATTTGTTCCTAAAAAGAAATTTCAATTTTTGCCCAGCTATGATATTGATATGGCTTGGAAATATTTATACAAAGGTTGGAAACGAAACATAGGCGGCTATCTCAAAGATATGCTTCAGGGAAAATTGGTAGCAATGAATGAACGTAGGAATGTCCTTTCAGGTTTAGAACAAGACCCTTACGATTGTTTCGATTTTTTGAATCAGCTTCATCAAAAATATCAACTCAGCCCAATTTATTTTATACTGGCAGCACAAAGCAATTCTGACTTTGATAAAAATATTTTGCCCACACAAAAAGAAATGCGTGCTTTAATTGAGGTATTATCCCAAAAATATTTGATTGGGATGCATCCCTCATACCGAACAAGTGGCGCCCCTACATTATTGAATTCCGAGAAAAAATTATTAGAACAAATTTGCGGCTATTCTATTGCTCGTTCTCGACAGCATTATATCAAGTTTGCATTGCCCCATACCTATCGGCATTTGTTGGCATTGGGCATAGAGCAAGATTATTCATTGGGATACGGTACGCATCTTGGTTTTCGGTCAGGCACAAGTCATTCTTTTTATTGGTACGATTTGATAGAGGAGCGTGTAACACAATTACAAATTTTTCCGTTTTGTTTTATGGATACTACTGCTCATTATGAGCTTGGATTAAGTGCGGAAGAATCATTCATCAGGTTAGAAGAATTAAAAAATAAACTAAAAAATGTTGGGGGCATACTCTGTACCATTTTTCATAATTTTTCTTTAGGTCAGTCAAAAGAATGGAATGGTTGGCCAGATTCTTATCGGCATTTTTTGGAACAAAACACAAAGCAATAAACACCATGGATGTCTTAGGAAGAGCAATAGCCGACTATTATTTTGAAGAAAGTCGTCACAAACTTTGGGTGCATGATACGCATGGGCCAAAAGTAGAAATGCCTGTAAAAATTTATTTTAGAGATGGAGAACAAATGCCCGATTTGGAACTACTTGCCTTACAAATGTGTAAAGGCAGGACCTTGGATATTGGCGCAGGAGCTGGTAGTCATGCGCTTTGGTTGCAAGAACATCATGTGTCGGTAAAAGCAATAGATATATCGGAAGGAGCAGTACAAGCGATGAAAGGAAGAGGAGTGTTAGAGGCAAGTGTTCAAGATTTTTTTACTATAAAAAAGGAAAAGTTCGACACTTTACTTTTATTGATGAACGGGATAGGATTGGTACAAAACATACAAGGCTTGCATCGTTTTTTAGATATTGCCAAAGGCCTTTTGTGTAAGGGAGGACAAATTCTATTCGATTCCTCTGACGTGGCTTATTTATACGAAGATGGCATACCCGAATTAGATTATTATGGCGAAATAAAGTGCCAATACGAATATCGAAGACAAAAAACGGAATGGTTTTCTTGGTTGTATATTGACCAAAAGTCAGTAACCAACATTGCGAAGAGTAAGGGTTGGAATGTCGAGATTTTGTTTGTTGATGAGTCTGATCAATATCTTGCCCGACTTACTTTAGCTTAAGGATAGGTTCGTCTATTTTTTCACTATTCCATATTTCCCAACTCTTATCTGCTTGAAGTTGCAGCATTTTGACACCATTTGCTGTTCGAGCATATTGTTCTGCCCCTTTTTTTAGAAAAAGAGTTTCAGCAGGGTTATAGATTAAGTCGAAGAGTATGTGTTTTTCATTGAGCAGATGGTAGGGTATTGGAGGGCTGTCGCTCAAATGTGGAAACATACCTAGCGGGGTAGTGTTGATGATGAGTTGATGTGATTGCATGATTTCGGTATCCAAATCTCGATAGCTTAAATCCCCTTTTCCACTGGATGAAACAGTATGTGTTGCAATGTCCAATTGCTTTAGCGCAAACAATACTGCTTGTGCAGAACCCCCTGTGCCTAATACCAATGCCTTATTGATAGACATATCGAGCAAGGGTTTTAGGCTTTCAGTAAAACCATAATAATCGGTATTGAAGCCAATCAATTTTTTGTCTTGTATTTTAATGCAATTCACCGCATGAATATTTTGCGCAGTATCACTGATGGCATCTAAAAAAGGAATCACCGCAGTTTTATACGGAATGGTAACATTTAATCCTTGTAGGTTTGGAAATTGGTGAAGTAACGAGGGTAATAATTCAATTTGCTCAATCGGGAACGCTTTGTAATGGCAATTGAGTTGTTCTGCTTCAAACTGCTCATTGAAATATTGAGGTGAAAAACTATGCTTCAGTGGGAATCCGATTAGGCCAAATTGTTTCATAAATACAATTTATGTGATTAAAAAAAGCGATTGCATTTTTAAAATGTCAATCGCTTTTTCTTTCTTTAAGATATCATCAATTATTTATCAAGATAAAAATGAAAAGTATCGCCGCGCAATCCAATACGCGTTGCTTCAAGCGGAATAACATCGTTTGGTGCTATATTACCTAGGTTGACATTAGCACCCAGCAATTGCATAAAATAAACTTGCTGTGCTTTTTGAGGCGCTTCCCAAATTATTTTTTGAGCTGGTATTTGAGTCAAAATTTCTTGAACCAAACCTTCACGTACTTCGCCGGTGCCACGATAGATACCTACATTGCCTGCTTCGCGCGCTTCGGCAATGACATATTTAGACCCTGCACTCAATTCAGAGCGCATCAACTCTATCCACTTGTAAGGTGGGATAATATGAGCCGCATCTTTAGAGCCTACCTCCGAAAATACAGTTACTTCTTTTGCTAATCTTTCGATGTAATTACATTTTGTGGTTTGGTCTATTGCCATCGAGCCATCGGATACCTCAACATGTTTCAAGCCATATTCCTTCACAATATTGAGATAATCTTCGAACTGATCTCTGATAGCAAAAGCCTCAAATAAGGTACCTCCAAAATAAACGGGAATATTATGTTCTTGATAAATGGCAATTTTTTCTTTTAGATTGGGCGTTACTGCCGAAGTGCCAAAACCTAACTTTACAATATCAATATAAGGACCTGCAATCGAAATAAAATCTCTCACCTCATTGATCGAAAGACCTTTGTCCATAATCATCGTAAGACCGTTATTGCGCGGGATGCTAGTACGCTCGGGTATATTCTTCAGTGGAAAGTTCATAACTAATATATTTAGAATATCGGCTGCTAAGGTAAGCTCATTTACACAATTATACAGAATTCAAGCAGCCTAGTTTTTTATCAATAAATTAATAAGCTATTTGCTACCTTAGCAGTTCAATTATTTTTTTAAGGTATGAAACGAAATGTGCCTCTTTTGGGTTTTATAATCGGTGCGCTTACTCCTCTACTCGGATTTTTAATTGTATACCTGATTTTTAGAAATGGGTCGCAGTCGCTTGGTGATTTCTTTTCAAATTATTGGTCTAACAATAAAACCTTCGCCAAGTTAATGACCTTGAGCCTATTGGCTAATCTGGCTCCTTTTGTGTATTGTAACTCGAAAAGACTAGACTATATCTCGCGTGGTATCTTTGTAGCTACTATGCTCTATGTAGTGTTTATTATTCTCCTCATGTTTGTGTGGTAAACAAAAAACTACTCAAAGTTTGAAGTACTATATCATTGCCGGAGAAGCCAGTGGCGACTTACACGGTAGTAATCTCATTAAGGCCATTCATGATCAAGATACCCAAGCTGATATTAGATGTTGGGGTGGTGATAAAATGAAAGCAGCAGGAGCCCACTTAATCAAGCACTACAAAGATTTAGCTTTTATGGGATTTGTAGAAGTGATTCAGCATTTGGGTACTATACTCGGCAATATTGCTTTTTGTAAAAAAGACATCCAACATTTTGCGCCCACCGTTCTTGTTTTGATAGATTACCCAGGCTTTAATCTCCGCATAGCAAAATGGGCAAAGGCTAATGGTATCAAGGTGGTTTATTATATATCGCCACAGGTTTGGGCTTGGAAAGAAAACAGGGTAAAGACGATTAAATCTTGTGTCGATAAGATGTTGGTTATATTACCCTTTGAAGTTGATTTTTATAAGACATGGAATTTCCCAGTCACCTATACAGGTCATCCTTTAGTTGAAGTGATTCAACAAGAAATTGAAGAAGTGCCTATTGTACCCTTGTCCTCAAAACCCATTATAGCATTGCTGCCGGGCAGCCGAGAGCAAGAGATAAAGGTTAAATTACCCCTAATGCTCTCAGTAGTAGATAACTTTCCCGATTATCAGTTTATTGTAGCACAAGCACCTTCTTTGTCCGATGAACTGATGCAAGATATCATTGCGGATAAAAATGTATTGCTGGCAAAGAATCAAACCTACAACTTATTGAAACAAGCCAAAGCTGGCTTAATCACCAGTGGTACTGCCACACTCGAAACTGCTTTGTTTGGTTTGCCACAAGTCGTTTGTTACAAAGGCAATCCATTGTCTTTTTGGTTGGCTACTAAATTGGTTAAAGTGAAATATATCTCTTTGGTCAATCTCGTAATGGATAAGCCTGTGGTAAAGGAATTGATACAGAATGATTTGAATAAAGAAAATTTGATTGCTGAATTAAGTGAGATTTTAAAAGAAGGCGAAGTGTTGCAACAAATGAAAACAGACTACCAAAAGCTTTGGCAGTCTTTGGGTTCGAAACCCGCATCTACAATAGCTGCAGAAGAGATTATCCGTAGCACACAAACATAAATTGAATTAAGATGAGTCGATTGTTTTCTCCCTACAAAATAAAGGAAATCACTTTTCGTAATAGAATTGTTGTTTCTCCGATGTGTCAGTATTCCTCTGTTGATGGCTTTGCCAACAATTGGCATTTGGTACATTTGGGTACAAGAGCAGTTGGAGGTGCAGGATTAATTATGCAAGAAGCTACCGCGGTATTGCCCGAAGGCAGAATTAGCTATGCCGATATGGGTATCTGGAAGGAAGATCATATCGAAAAGCTAAAAGAAATCAACGAATTTATCCATCAACAGGGCGCAATTGCTGGAATACAACTGGCACATGCAGGACGAAAAGCCAGTGCCGAAACTGCTTGGAATGGAGGTCGCCAAATTCATGAAGGCGCTCATAGTTGGGAGACGGTAGCTCCATCATCCATCCCTTTTCACGAAAAAGACAGAGTGCCAACGGAGCTTAGTCTGGAGGCGATTAAGCAAATTATACAGGCTTTTCAAGATGCAGCAAGACGTTCTTTGGCAGCAGGATATAAAGTATTAGAAATTCATGCAGCACATGGATACTTGATTCACGAATTTTATTCGCCATTGAGTAATATAAGAACAGATGAGTACGGAGGTAGTTTCGAAAATAGAATTCGTTTTTTGCTCGAAATTGTTGATGCAATTCGAGTAGAGTGGCCGAATCATTTTCCATTATTGGTGCGTATATCGGCTACCGATTGGGTAGAACATGGATGGACTATTGAAGATTCTGTGGCTTTGGCAAAAATATTAAAAGAGAAAGGAGTAGATGTGATTGATACTTCGAGTGCTGCTAATATTCCAAAAGCACCGATACCTATTGCTCCAAATTATCAAGTGCCATTGGCTGCTCAAATCAAAAAAGAGGCAGGTATAGCAACGGGTGCGGTTGGTCTCATTACCGATGCACAACAAGCCGAAGATATTTTGCAAGCCGAAGAGGCAGATTTAATTTTCATGGGTAGAGAATTGTTGCACAATCCATATTTTCCCTTAGAAGCAGCAAAGCAATTGGGCGATGAGTTTATTTGGCCTCTGCAATATGAAAGAGCAAAAAATTAAATAGTATGGCAATGAAATGGTTTCGGATTTTTCTATTGATTTTCTTATCAGGGCAAAGTATACTTGCCCAACGAATCATTACGGCTACTGTGGCTATGGAAAAAATTTCTGATAAACCTAAAGAAATCGTTTATAGAAAAAATACACGGCTTAGTCTCAGCGATTTTCTGGGTAATCCTGAGGTGAGAACAAACGAAGTTGCCTTGGCTTACTCAGGTGTTTCTTTACGATACAGTGGCTCTATCAAAAAAGGGCAAATTATGCTCGATATAAAGCTATATGCTGTATTTGACAGGTCTAAATCTTGGTGCTTGGAAAAGGCTAAAAACGATTGGACTTTAGCCCATGAGCAAAGACATTTTGATATTACCGCTATCAATGCTTGTAGGCTCTATAGAGCTTTGAAAGATTTTTCGTTTACCCAAAATTTTGAGCAAGAGATTAAAGAATTGCAAAAGAAATTTCAACAACTAAACGAAGAAAATCAAGACGAATATGACGAGGCTACTCATCATGGAATCAATAAATTAGCCCAAGAAGAGTGGAATCAAAAAATAATCAAAACACTTGAAGAATACTCCGATTGCTTTGTAGAATAGTCCATTATTTCTTTTGTAGCTCTTTGTGCTTTGGGCAAGTATGCACATGGTCATTTACCATGCCTGTGGCTTGCATGTGCGCATAGCAAATGGTAGAACCCACAAACTTAAATCCACGCTTTAACAAGTCTTTACTCATGGCATCACTTTCTGCTGTTTTGGCAGGAAGGTCTTTTTGATTTACCCATTTGTTGTGTATCGTTTTGCCATTGCTAAACTGCCAAATGTAAGCATCAAAACTGCCAAACTCTTTTTGTACTTCGAGAAAACATTGCGCATTTTTAATGGTTGCCAAAATCTTCAGCCGATTACGCACTATCCCTGCATCCTGCATTAACTCTTCTACTTTTTGGTCGGTATATTTCGCAATTTTTTTAGCATTAAAATTATCGAAGGCTTTGCGAAAATTATTGCGTTTATGCAAAATGGTACGCCAACTCAAGCCTGCCTGAAAAACCTCCAACACCAAAAATTCAAACAATTTTTGATCATCATGGATTGGTACTCCCCATTCATGATCGTGATAGGCAATCATCAATGCATCATCGGATGGCCAAGTACAGCCTTGCTTTGAATTGGACATAAAATGTTTGTTTAAACTATTTTTTGGATGAATTCTGCAACACTCATTTTGACTTGTGTACCTGCGGCAAAATCTTTTACTCGAATGTTTTGTTGTGTTCTTTCTTCATCTTCGATAATCACTGCAAACGGTATCGCTCTATTGAAGATGTATTTCATTTGCTTGTCAAATTTTACCACATCAGGATAAATTTCTGCGGCAATATGATGACGGCGCAGTTCTTGTAATACCTGCATTGCATAGGCTTCGTTTTCATTTCCGGTATTGATAATCATAGCTTTGGTACCCACAGCTATTGCAGCGGGAAATAATTCCAATTGCTCCATCACGTCATAGATACGATCTATGCCAAATGACACGCCAACGCCAGAAAGATTTTTGAGACCGAAAAGACCAGTAAGGTCATCATAACGACCACCTCCGCCGATACTACCCATTTGTATGCGCTCGTCGGCACAATTGACTTCAACAATAATGCCCGTATAGTAACTCAGTCCACGAGCAAGAGTAAAATCAATTTTTATTTCCGAATTATTCCATTCCGTTTTGCGGAGCGCACTGTGGTAGGCAAGGCTGTCTTTTAATTCTTTAATTCCTGCCACACCTTCATTGATTTGTTTGGAAGCAAACTCATTTTCTAAGACATCGAGTTCAGTGATATTGATGAGGCGAATGATATCATTGACCTGTTCTGAATTTAACCCTCGTTCGTTCAATTCTTTAATCACGCCCTCTACGCCAATTTTGTCCAACTTATCTATAGCGGTAGTAATATCTACTAATTGATTGGCTGCATTACAATATTGTGCAATACCGCTCAATACTTTTCGGCTATTGACTCGTACGATGATTTTAGGAATATTCAATTGAAAGAATGCCTCACGATAGATGTAGAGTAATTCTGCCTCATTAATGAGTGAATTGCTCCCTACAATATCACAATCGCATTGCCAAAACTCTCTGTAACGTCCTTTTTGAGGGCGATCGGCACGCCATACAGGCTGCATTTGGTATCTGCGAAAAGGAAAGTTGATTTCGTTTTGGTGCATTACCACATAGCGGGCAAAAGGGATGGTGAGGTCGTAGCGTAAAGCACGCTCCGCAAGATTGCTGTCGTTTTTGCCTTGCAATACATTTTCGAGTGCAGCTCGAGTTTTGGCGTGCTTGTTGGGGTCGTTCAATCCATTGTTGAGCACTTTAAAGATTAAGCGATCGCCTTCTTCGCCGTATTTACCCATCAAGGTGCTGAGGTTTTCCATACTCGGCGTTTCAATAGGCTGAAAACCACATTCTTCAAAAATAGTGCGTAGTGTAGTAAGCAAGTATTGGCGTTTGCGCACTACCTCGGGTGATAGGTCGCGCGTGCCTTGGGGTACAGATGGTTTCGACATAGCAGGCAAAATTAATGCTTAAGGTGTAATCTTAATCCCTGAATTAACGATAGCGTTTTATAATTCGAGTGCAAGTTTGTTCGATGATGTCAAAAACCGGGAGGTAGCCACTTTCATCGCCATACCAAGGGTCGGGTACGGATTCGGTACTCCCTTCTTTTGACTCACTAAGGAAGAGGTATACTTTATTCATTTGTACCTGTCTGTAGCCAATTTTTTCAATTTCTCGATATACGTCCAATGCCAATGCGTAAATCATATCATATTCCTCAAAGTCTTTGGCTGTAAACCTTCTTGCTCTTTGCCTAGAGATGTCTATACCATGCTGTAAGCAAATTTTTTGTGAAAAGCGATGAGGCGCTTCGCCTATATGATACCCGTTTGTACCCGCAGAATCAATTTGCCAATCAAGACCCAATTGTTTTGCTTTATGTTTCAATACGCCTTCGGCAATGGGTGAGCGACAAATATTACCTAGGCAAACCAAAAGTATCTTCATGCTGATTTCGATAGGATTAAACATCGAATCGTCAAAAATAGAAGACTATCTTCTAATCACAAAATCAATTAATCACAGGCAAATAATGCTTTGATGCTTGAACTGATTAACTTTGTTTTCTATGGAAGATTTTGAACAGCGTTGGATTAACGTAGAATTTTTAATGGTGGAACGCTTCGGGAGAAAACCCGATTTGGAGGGGATGCTGTACCTGATTGGTATCAACGAATTAGGTGCATTTCCGGAAAATAAAAATTTTACTAAGGAGCAAAAGCAAGACTTGATGCACATTGCTGTTTGCAAGTTGTTGAGCCAAGTGGGTATCTTCGTATTTGATGAATATGATGCAGAGGGTTGGCCTCATTATATCCCCACAGGCGTAGAGCCTCCTGCCGAGATGAAACAACAAGAGCAATTATTACGCGAGTGTATTGTGCGTTATTTTGATTTGTAATTATTATCGCAGTCTATCCACCGACTTAATCAGAGCATCGTCTTCGCGAATACCTTTTAATGCTAATAGTAAAAATACGATTGCTGCAATAGGGATAATAGGGCCAGGTAGGGCAAAATTATCATTTGTGGCAGGCGGCATAGCATTTTTCAGGTTCTGAATTTTCATCAGCATCACGGTTACAAAGCCTAAAGAAGCCAAAATGCTGACCCAAATCATACCTTTCTGCTGCTTTCTGTTTTTGAATAAAAAAATCGACACCATAGGCACTACGGTCATTAATGAGGCTAACAGGAGGAGCATATACTCGTTTCGAGTACTCAACAAAGAAGCTGTACTGGCACCTGCTGCTGTATAATGGTACAGTGGAAAGATAAATAAAGCACCACTCAAAAAAGCTGCTACAAATAACCAGATGGATTGAACACGTTGAATCATATTCTTCTGTTTTTAAAAAAAAGGGGTCTTCAAATTTAGTTGATATAAGCGGCACCAAAATAAGGTACTAATACTTCCGGTATTTTTATACCTTCTGGTGTTTGGAAATTTTCTAAGAGGCAAGCTACTATACGAGGCAATGCCAGCGAACTTCCGTTAAGTGAGTGTAATAATTGTGTTTTGCCTTCTGCATTTTTGAAACGCACTTTACAGCGATTGGTCTGGAAGCTTTCAAAATTACTGACAGAACTTACCTCCAGCCAACGTTCTTGTGCAGCACTATACACTTCAAAGTCGTAAGTCAAAGCAGAAGTAAAGCTCATATCGCCCCCACATAAACGGAGGATGCGGTATTCTAATCCTAAGTTTTGCAAGAGTTTTGCTACATGCGCCACCATATCTTCAAGCGCATCATAGCTTTTGTCGGGATGTGTAAATTGAACAATCTCTACTTTGTCGAACTGGTGCAAACGATTGAGTCCACGAACATCTTTACCATAAGAACCCGCTTCTCTTCTGAAGCATGGAGTATAAGCAGTCATCTTAATCGGCAACTCTGATTCGGGAGTGATGGTATCGCGATACAAATTGGTAACGGGTACTTCTGCTGTCGGTATCAAATAAAAATTATCAGCCGTTGCATGATACATCTGTCCTTCTTTGTCGGGCAACTGTCCGGTACCGTATGCACTGGCTTCGTTGACCATAAATGGGGGATAGACCTCTCCATACCCTGCGGCGGTGTTATAATCCAAGAAATATGCAATCAAAGAACGTTGTAGTTTGGCACCCTTGCCAATATATACAGGAAATCCGCTCCCGGTAATTTTATTGCCTAGTTCGAAATCAATCAGATTGTATAGGGTAGTCAAATCCCAATGCGGTAATTTTTGTGCCTCCAAATTTGGTCGAATGCCGCCTATGCGCACTAATTCATTTTCTTCGGGTGTATTACCCACAGGTACTGAGCTGTGGGGTAGATTAGGCAGACGAATGAGAAGCTCTTGTAGTTCTGCCTCTAATGTTGCCAATTGGTTGGCGATATTTTTCGCAAATTCTTTTTTTGCCGATACTTCATTTTTCAATCCTTCAACCTCTTCTTTCTTTCCTTGCCCCATCAATTGCCCAATACTTTTGGATGCGGCGTTAATTTCGGACGCAATGCGGTCATTTTCTACTTGTATTTGACGGCGTTTTTCGTCTAATGTGATAATGTCATCAACGATTTGAAGGTCTTTAAAATTTTTCTTTTTAAGACCTTCTATAATAAGTTCTTTATTCTGTCTGAAGAGTTGTACAACTAACATTCGATGTGTTTTGTAAAGTTTGCAAAGATAACTAATCACTCACTTTGCCTGCAAATAATTGTTCGCCGGCTTCTATACGCACTTGCAATCTGTTTTCTACGGGTGGTATAGGGCAAGAATAACCCTCTTTAAAAGCACAATAAGGATTGTAACATTTGTTGAAATCAATCTGTATGATACCATTTTTCACCTCTTCAGTACTGAGGTCTAAATACCTTCCTCCGGCATAAGTCGTTTCATAATTGGTCAAATCATTAAAGGGCAAGAAGAGATGATTCTTATAAGTTGCTGTGCTAATCAGATTGACATTTTGGTAAACCTTTAATTGATAGTTTTTCCCTTTGAGCTTAAAAGTGGCCATGCCATATTGACGGTACATCTGTTTTTTCCCGCTATGGGTCAACATATCAAAAGTTGCTGCTTTGGGTGTCAGTTCTAATTTGGCTAAAACGAGATATTCTTTTTTGATTGGATAAAAGCGAAGAAAGGCGGTGTCTTTTGCTTTGAGTGGACTTCTGCTTTCTTTGATAAAGTCATCTTTATATTGTTGGCGATAGGCTACAATGCTATCTAAATATGTTTTTTGGGCACTCAGTGGATTTGCCCATACAAGAGATGTACTTAGAATGAGGTAGGGCAGATAATGAAATACTTTACTCATAAGATATACAATAATTGTTTTGAATATAAAGGTGCTTGATAAAGCGTAAAATTACGCGATAATCTTTTGGTAACACTGGCGTAACAATTCCTTCATATTGCGGCGGTTATTTTGCCTTTCAATTACAATTACATGATTAAAAGTTTACTTTCTTTTTTGCTCCTGTTTATCGGTGTAAGTGCCTTTGCCAACAACAATATCACCGGAAAAATTGTTGACTCTTCCAACAAAAACGAGTCTTTGCCCGGAGTTGTAGTAATGATTAAAAGCAATGGAAAAGGTGATCAATCGGACATAGACGGTAAGTTTATGATTAGCGATTTGAAAAACGGAAAGTACGAAATCAGCTTTAGCATGATGGGCTACAAAACCAAGCTAATACCTGTTACGATAGAAGGAAAAGATATTGAACTAGAGGTTTTTTTGACATCTAATTCCCATGACATCAAAGAGGTAAAAATATCTGGAACTAAAGTTACTCACACAGAGGCATCAGTAGTAATGGCGATTAAGCAAAGTACCACTTTGGTGAGTGGTATTGGCTCTTCGCAAATTGCCAAAACAATGGATCGTAACGCTGCTGATGTAGTAAAAAGGGTGCCTGGAGTTACTGTTCAAGACGACAAATTTATCAATGTTCGCGGATTGTATGATCGTTATAATACTGTGTGGCTCAACGATGCAGGCGCACCGAGTGCAGAGGTAGATAAAAAATCTTTCTCTTTCGATATTATTCCAAGCGGTTTGATTGATAGAATTTTTGTGTACAAATCGCCAGCGGCAGAATTGCCCGGTGATTTTGCAGGCGGAATGGTAAAAGTATATACTACTTCTATTGCTGATAAAAATCAATTCTCTGTCGGATTCCAGACATCTTATCGCCAAAATGCGACTGGCCAAGATTTTTGGTACAATAGAAAATCTTCAACAGATTGGTTGGGTTTTGATGATGGTGGGCGATCAATTCCTAATGGAACTCCTGATCGTTTGAACAAAGCAAAAGATGCTAATTCCATTTCTAATTTATTCAACAACGATTGGCAGGTATTTACTAAAAAACTAAACCCTGATATGCGTTTTAACATGTCGGCATCAAATATTTGGAAAGTGGGTAAGGTTCGTTTTGGTAACACATTCGGATTGGCTTATAGCTCGGTTTCAACTGCATATAGTGTACACCGTACAGATTTTGATTCATTGGGTGATAGTCCTATTTATGATTATAATGACAAAACATATAATACCACAACCAATGTAGGTATCATCGATAATATTGCGGCTGTATTTGGTAATAACAAAATTGAATTTAAAAATCTATACAACCAAACCGGTAAAGCTTCTTTGGTATATAGATCGAACAATTTTATACCTGATGCTCCTGTTGCCGACGAGCGTAGCTATGCAATGGGTTATGAAAGTAGAGCGGTATATTCTACCCAACTATCCGGTACTCATAAAACAAACGATGGGTCAAGAAAATATACTTGGGCATTAGGGTATAATGACTTATTTAAAAATCAACCTGATTTAAAGAGGATTAAATTCACCAAAGACCCTACCTTACCCGATTCTATGTATGCTGCCCCTGTTCCTAATGGTGCAGTAGACCCAGTAAATGGTGGTGGAAGATTGTATATGCAATTGTACGAGAACGTATATAGCTTCAATCATCAATTCACGCAAAAGTTTAACGTGAAGCGTCGCATCATCGAATTGAATGTTGGAAATTATTTGGAATACAAAAGCCGTTATTTTTATGCGCGCACACTAGGATATACCGTTCGTGCTGGAGCTTATTCAACCAACATTTTGAAACGATCTTCTGTTAACGATATCTTCTCTAGTAAGAATGTTGGTCAAAATGTGCGTGCTGATAGTACCTTCAAATTGGATGAGAGTACTTCATTGAGCGATCATTACAGTGGTCAGAACAAATTAATCGCTTCATTTATTTCATTAAAAATTCCGATTACAATGCAGACGAATGCCATCATTGGTGTTCGTAACGAAAATAATACACAATCCCTGCAAAGTGTTAGCGGAACAGATACTGTAGAGCCGAGCATCAATACTAATTATTTCTTGCCGTCTTTGAATTTGACCTACAATTTTACAGAGAAAAAACTGCTCCGTTTTGCTTACGGAAAGACGTTGAATAGGCCTGAATTTAGAGAATGGTCGCCCTTCTACTTTTACGATTTTGAAAACAGAGCCGATGTCTATGGTTCTTTAAACCAAGCCGTAAATGATACTTTGAAAGTAGCTCAAATTCAAAATTTCGATTTGAGATATGAATTTTATCCTTCTGCCGGAGAAGTATTACACGTTGGTGTATTCTATAAGACATTCAAGAATCCGATTCAACAAATACTATTGCTTACTAGTGCTGATAATAAAGCATTCACTTTCGCCAATGCTGATAAAGCCTACAGCTTGGGTGCCGAAATCGAATTGAGAAAGAATTTGACTTTTCTGGACGATTTGTTGCATTCAAATGTATTCAGTCGTTTCACACTTACTGGCAATGCCTCCTTTATTAAATCGGGATTGTCATTTAGCGATGCGCCTAAAAATGCCTTACAATTGAAGAATAGCCCATTGCAAGGTCAATCGCCTTATGTGGTGAACCTCGGATTGTTCTATCAAAACGATTCTTTGGTATTGCAAGGTTCTTTGTTGTACAATGTATATGGTCCTCGAATGTTTTTGTTAGGACGCACAGGTTTACCTAGCATTGGCGAGTTGCCCTTCAATTCTTTGGATTTAACTTTATCTAAAACTTTCCATAAGCACTACGTCGTTTCTTTTGGTATCCAAAATTTATTGGATCAGACTTTAACAAGGGTAGAGGATAACAATCAGGACGGTAAATTCAAGAGAGGCGATGATAAAGTGTTTTCTAGTTTCAAACCGGGTAGATACTACTCGCTAGGATTTAGAATCAGGATATAAATAACATTCGTTTAAGCTAATGGAAATATACGCTTAACCTCCGCTTAATCTTGCGGTAACATAGCCCAACTAATTTTGCCTTGTAAAAAAAATAATTAAACAATTTTATGAAAAAAAATCTCCTTTTATCCTTGGTATGCTTACTTGGCGTTTTGCAGTCGTTTGCATATACAACAGTTGTCGTGAAAGACAGTATTGCTACTAACACACACTGGACTAGTGACCAACAATATCTTTTGACAGGATATGTATATGTTACGGCCGGTGCTACATTGACCATCGACCCAGGCACTATTATCAGAGGTGATAAGGACTCTAAGGGTTCGCTTATTATTGAGCGTGGTGCTAAAATTATGGCTGTGGGTACAGCTACTGCACCTATCATTTTTACTTCTAACCAACCTGCTGGTTCTCGTACATACGGCGATTGGGGTGGTGTTATGATTTGTGGTAAAGCACCCGTAAACTGGATTGCTGAACCTACAGTAGAAGGCGGTCCTCGTTCTAAATATGGCGGAATAGACCCTAATGATAATAGTGGTCAATTGTCCTATGTGCGTATTGAGTTTTCAGGTATCGCATTTTCTCCAAACAATGAAGTGAACGGTTTAACTCTTTGTGGTGTAGGGGATGCTACTCAAATTAATCACATTCAAGTATCTTATTCTGGTGATGATGCAGTAGAGTGGTTTGGTGGTACTGTTAACTCTAAATATATTGTTTCATACCGTGCTTGGGATGATGATTTTGATAATGATAACGGTTATAGAGGTAAAAACCAATTTTTGTTTGCGCTTCGCGATCCTTATGCTGCTGACCAATCTGGTTCAAAAGGTTTTGAATCTGATTCTTATCAGTCGGGTACAGCTACAGGTTTGGGTGGTGATACTGCACAAATTACGAAACCGATATTTTCTAACTGTACCATTGTAGGCCCTTTGGTTTCTCCATCCTCTACAGCTTGGGATCCTCAGTTTATTGCAGGCGCACATATCCGTCGTGGTAGCGGAATCAGTATTTTAAACAGCATCTTTATGGGATGGCCTTGTGGTGTACTTTGGGATGAATCAGCTTCTTCTTTTGGTAGCACAATGGCAAATATCAACAATGGTGTAGCTCAATTCAGAAACAATATTATTGCCGGTAGTGCTTATCATCCTTCCACCACAAAAAACAAAGATATATTCTATATAATCAATGGTGCACGTAACGTAACGCCAACTACTACTTGGGGCGATACAACTACCGGAAATCCATTTAATCCTTATGTAGGTCCTTATACTTATGTATTGTCTGGTAAAGCTGGTTCTTATGTTGCAGAAACTCCTGGTGCTTTGTCTAATGCGCTATATACAAATTCTTCTGATGTTCGTTTGGGTAATCCATTCAATTTGGCTAATCCTAATGAAGTTCCTTCAAGCACTTCTCCGGTAGTATATCAATCGGCTCGTGTTTTTGATCCTAAAAAGCCAATCAATTTCGATACTACCTCTAGCTATCTTAATTTTAATGTACCAGCGACACCTCCAAATTTCAAATCTACAAAAGCTGCTGACACTTTCTTCACTAAAGTAAACTTTGTTGGTGCATTTGCAGGTACAGGTTTGACTACTGATGATTGGACAAAAGGTTGGTGCAATTGGGATCCCGTAAATACTAACTACAATTATGTTGCTATTAATGAAACAAATGTAAAAGCAATTCTCGCAGAAGTTTATCCTAATCCTGCTGCTCAATCTGCAACGGTTGAATTGAACTTGAATGTTGCTGCTAACCTAAACATTAGTTTGGTTGACATCACTGGTAAAACGGTTAAGTCTATCTTCAAAGGTGCATCTCGTGCAGGTACTACTCGTATTGCATTCGAATTGTCTGATGTAAATGCAGGTATCTATTTTGTAATGATTACTTCAAATAACGATAAAAAAGTATTGATGCTCAACGTAGCAAAATAATTTTCAAATTTTCATTCTGATGAACAAAGCCAGCATTATCGCTGGCTTTGCTTTTTTACATCAACTATTTTGAAGCACTTATTCTTTTCTTTTTATTTCTTGTGTTTACTCAGTGCTTGCCAACATAAAGCAAATTATGTTGCTCCCAATCATCCTGTTTGTGACACCTCATTTATTACGCCGTCTTATAAAACAGATATTCAACCCATATTTGCTGCTCATTGCTATTCTTGCCATGGTGCTTCTGTAACTACAGGGGGGGGCTTAGACCTCGAAACATTTAGCTCTTTGAAACAATATTTGGAATATGGATTTAGAGGAGATGGCATCTATGGTTCAAAATTATTTCATTGTATGCTCCACGCCAATTTAGCATTGCCGATGCCACCTACCTACCAAGTAGATGCTTGCTTTATGAATAGGCTCGCTAAATGGTTGGCACAAGATGGATTGCCTAATTGATGTATAGGTGCGTATTGTTTTTATAGAAACGGAAAAGTAGAACTATATTATTTTTATGGTACTTTCCAATCAAAAAATTATGAACCTTACACGATATGCAGTAACACTCTGTTTATGCGTTATTTATGCCCCTTGCTCCTTCAACAGTTCAATTACTCAACTTTTTTCCCTCCGCTTAATCCGAACTCAGGTTGCTAATCACCAAGAAAAACGCATAACTATCTAATCCGAATGGGTATCCACACTTCTTCTTCAGAATTAGGGTCATTGTGTTTATACCTAGACCCCAAAATTTCAAAATGAGGTCTATTGTCCACACAATACGCCGAGCGAGGCAACCAAGTATTGAAGATATAATCAAAAAAAGAAGCCCCTGATCTAGGGTCGCCCTTGTATAAAAAAATGGCATACAAACCTCCTGTTATGGTATATGCCTGCATTCCCTGCGGAACATCATTAAAATTCTGAACCTCTAGAGCTGCCCATTTCTTAAAAAAAATATGAGGGGAAAAATCTTTAAAATCAAAATCCGCCCCATAATCTTGTAAGGAAATTAAATCAGTATGGACAGGATTAGTGATTGTATTTCGCATGGGCATGAACCTCTGCCAAAGCTCTACTGTTTTATTGTTGGATAAACTCATTTCAAGATGAATGCCTACAAGCATTTTGGCTTTTATTGTTACAATATGTGGAGTCATATTCCTCTTAAATAGTTTTTATAAAAAATTCTACAGGTAAATTTCAATTTTTAAACAAAATCAAAAGTATTTATTTTAGTGCAAGCAAATTTTCAATGCTTACAAATACATGGAGGAATATTAGGATTTTACTTTCTGATAATATGCTATTTTCGTACAAAATATACACATGATGGCTCGGGTAAAAACATTGCTGACCTTTTGGGTTTGCTTCTCTGCAAAAATGCTGACGGCCCAACCATTTGATACAGTCCGAGTTGCTCAAGGCGATGGCTGGGAAATGATGCAAGTCATTGGTAACAAAACTATTTTGGCAGAGGGTACTTTAAAAAACAATATTAAAGAAGGAACTTGGAACTCATATTGGGAGACTGGGTTTCCACAAGAAATTACTACTTACAGAAACGGAAAAAAAAATGGCTTGTATATCAAGACTGGTGCAGATGGATTTATCGAAAAAATGGCAACTTATGCCAACGATGAACTGAATGGACCTACTCGCATATACAATAAAGGAGCTTTTATATTGGAAGAAATTTATTATAGAAAAGGCAAAAAGTATGGAACCTATAATAAATGGTATATCAACGGCAACAGGCAAGAACAATGTACTTATATCAATGATGAACGTGAGGGACTCAACATTTGGTTTTTTGAAAACGGGAAAAAGGCCGCTGAATACAATTATAAAAACGGGAAATTGGAAGGTGCTGTGGTGACTTATAATGAGCAGGGCAAAAAGACCGAAAGCGGTCAGTATAAAAATGATGAACAAATAGGTATTTGGCAAGAATTTTTTGACAATGAACAGCTAAAATCGGAGGGCAACTATGTACATGGCGACAAGGAGGGTGCTTGGAATCAATATGACATAAACGGTAAACTCTTGAATCCAGTAAAATATTCAAAAGGAGAAATAATTCAATAAAATATACAACAATGGCCCCAAAAGTATTAGTAATAGACGACGAAAGGGCAATCTGTAGCACTTTGACAGAGATTCTTAGCTTCGAAGGATATGAGGTAGAAGAAGCTTCGAATGGCGTAGAAGGACTGAAAAAAATATTAAGTGGCAATTACGATTGTGTGATTTGCGATATAAAAATGCCCAAAATGGATGGGATAGAGATGTTGGAAAAAGTAATGGTCGAAAAACCCGATACCCAAATTATTATCATATCGGGTCATGGTAATATCGAAACTGCTGTAGAGGCCGTAAAAAAAGGTGCTTTCGATTATATCTCCAAACCACCAGATCTCAATCGGATGCTGATTACGTTGCGCAATGCTATGGAGCGCAAAGAGTTGGTAGTAGAGACCAAACAATTGCGTATAAAAGTAGAGCAAAAAATATTAGACGAATCCGACATGATTGGATGCTCTGATGCGCTTGAAAAAATCAGAGAGACGCTAACTAAGATTGCACCAACCGAAGCTCGTGTACTCATTACTGGAGAAAATGGTGTAGGGAAGGAATTAGTTGCACGCAACTTGCACAGACACAGCAACAGAAGCAAAGGACCGCTTATAGAAGTGAACTGTGCTGCAATACCCAGTGAACTAATAGAAAGTGAACTTTTCGGTCACGAAAAAGGCTCTTTCTCCTCAGCGATAAAAACTAGAGTTGGTAAATTCGAACAAGCCAATGGAGGAACGTTATTCCTTGACGAAATTGGTGATATGAGTTTAGAGGCACAAGCAAAAATGTTGCGTGCCTTACAAGAAGGAAGAATTATACGTGTAGGGGGCGACAATGAAATCAAAGTAGATGTGCGCATAATTGCGGCAACGAATAAAGATTTAATGAAAGAGGTAGCTGAAAAGAATTTCAGACTGGATTTGTATCACCGCTTGGGCGTTATTCTGATACATGTACCCTCCCTCAACGACCGTAGAGAGGACATCCCCTATTTGGTGGAACACTTTTTGATACAAATTGCAAATGAATACAACCAACCGCCCAAAGAAATTGAAGCTGCTGCCATGCAGCTCTTGAGCAAACATAATTGGACAGGGAATATCCGTGAATTAAAGAATGTAGTAGAGCGTCTCATTATTCTATCGGACAAAAAAATTACCCAAAAAGATATTGAGACCTATATATTGATGTAATGATGAGTTGTTATTTATGGAAAAATAAACTTTTTGCATCTTACTAAATTAAAAAAACATGATGACATCTTATCGAATTTTGACAGGGGCATTCGTTTGTCTCAGCAGTGCAAACGCTTTTGCGCAAAACAAACAAAAAGCAAACATCGAACACATTACGGTATTCTTGAGTGGTGCAGAAATTGAAAGCTCGACAAAAGTAAATTTACCACAAGGAGAATCGGAGGTATTGTTCACTAATATTGCGGGTAATATTGTACAGCAAAGTATTTCGGTGGGTGTCAATAATGGTGTAATTGTACAATCGGCTACACCTCAAAATGATTTTTTGGTCAGCAGCAATCTCTCGCCCAAAGGGCAAATGATAAAAGACAGTATCGAATACCTCATACAGCAAGGACAAACACTAGCAGACAAAAAAACTGTACTTGATGAGCAATTGTCGGTGATTAAAGAAAATAGAAAAATAGCAGGTGTGAATAATGGACTATCAGTTGTTGAACTTCAAAAAATGCTCGACCTGATTAATGCAAAAATGAATGGCTTATTGACAGAAGGGCATTTACTCAATAGGCAAATCAACAAAACAAACGAACGCATCAACTTACTGAATCAACAACTCAACGAAGAACAGAAAAAAGATTTCCAACCAGGGGGACAATTGCTGGTTAAATTTTTTACCACACAAGCTACGGCAGCTACAGTAAGCATTAACTATGTAACCCCTAATGCCAGTTGGACACCTAGTTACGATTTGCGTGTAGATAAAATCAATAGCCCTGTGAAGTTGGTGTACAAAGCCAATATCGTTCAAAATTCGGGAGTAAAATGGGACAATGTACAACTGTCTCTTTCAACAGGAAATCCTAATGAAGGAGCAGAAGCGCCCGCAATGAATCCTTGGAAACTATCATTTTATGAAACGCAACCTAATTATGGATATTTAAATAAATCGTCCGCAGAAAGTGCTGCGGAATCCGTAGCAAAACCAGACTTGAGAATAAGAGGTGGCAGAGCAAATGCAACCGTTTATATGGCGGATAGTGTAACTGTTCAAAGTCCTGTAGGTGGTGGTATTGAAAATTACGTACAAATAGACAATTCGGGCATCAATACTACGTTCGACATTTCACTCAATTATACGATTCCGAGTGATGGTTTGGCACATTTGGTGGCTGTGAAAGATTATGAATTACCCGCAACGTACCGTTATTATGTTGCACCAAAATTGGACCGTGATGCCTTTTTGCAAGCACGCATTACCAATTGGGAAGACCTTAATCTCATGCCTGCAGCTACCAACATCTTTTACGAAGGTGCTTATGTAGGTCAAGGCTATATTGACATGCGCAATGTGAAAGACACGCTGAACTTATCATTGGGCAGGGACAAGAAAATTATCGTGCGCCGCGAAAATGATAAAAACTATCGCTCGGTAAAAATGATTGGTACCAATGTTCGCCGCAGTTATGGCTATACCATCGAAGTGCGCAACAGCAAAAAAGAGCCTATTGATTTGGTGGTTCTGGAGCAATTCCCCATCAGCAACGACAAAGACATTAGTATTGAAGACAAAGAAGCGAAAGATGCACAAATCAACGAAGAAACCGGAGCAGTACAATGGGGGCTTTCGCTCAAGGGCAATGAACCGAAGACGCTTAAACTAAACTACTCGGTTAAATATCCCAAAGACAAGACAGTAGGCAATCTTTAATTGTCTATCTACAATAAAAAATGATTTATCGCAACACTACCCTTTTCAAATCAATTAAGTTCATGGGATTACTGCTAAAACCCTGTACATTATTTTGGGTAAAATGTAGTAGTTGGTCGTAAAACAAAGGCACTAAAGGAGCATCTGATATAGCGATACTATCCATTTGGCGATACACTTTATAACGAGCAGTATCGGGCAAATTCATACAAGTATTGTACAAGTTGTCAAATAGCGGATTGTGGTATCGGGTATAATTGGGAGGCGCAGGAAAGCTGCTATTGAAAAAAGCCAAATAAGTTTCTGCATCAGGATAATCGGCAATCCACTGGGCTCTGAAAAATACAGCTTGCGAGCGGCTCATTTGCTGCTTGAGGATATTGGGCTGCATGATTTCTATTTTGGCAGGGATACCCAATTCTTGCAATTGTGTGGCAATGAAATTCACAATGTCTGCATAGTTTTCGGGGGTTAATATCACTATGGATCCCATACCCTTGCCTTTGGGAAAATCTGCTGCTGCCAGCAATTGTGCCGCCTTTTCGGGATTATAAGTATAGCCATAATGAGCTACCGTATCAAAGCCCGCAATACCGGGTGGTGTAAAACCACCTGTGGCAGGGATACCTACTCCATTTTTAAAATAGGTACTTATTTTTTTTCGGTCAATGGCATAATTAATCGCTTGACGTACCAATTTGTTTTTAAGCGCAGAGTGTTGCAGCAGCTGGTTATTTGTATCGGTCAGAAAGCCTAAGTATTCGGTATTGAGATAGCGACTAATTTTAAGATGAAATTTGGTGCGATATTCTTCTTTTAGCTGTCCGTCTTTGCGCAAAATTAAATCTTTGAAAGAGCCATCCAAACTATGGGTAAAATGTAGTTTACCTTGCATAAACAACAAGAACTCTGTTGCCTTACTATCGTAAAACGTAATCTGTATCGCATCCAAATAGGGTAATTGTTTTTGTTCGGCATCTTGCTCCCAATATCGTTCATTTTTGTGGAGCAGCAGTACATTACCTTCGTCCCAACTCTTATACCGAAATGGACCTGTACCACAAGGATGACTCCGAAAATCTTTGCCGAAATATTCGGCTACTTCACGAGGTACAATACTGCAATAAGGCATACTCAGCATCGCCAACATTGGTCGGAAAGGCGCCATCAAGTGCATCACAAAAGTACTGTCATCTTTGGCTTCAAAAGCTGTAGAATTTTTGACATGCCCATTAAAAATCCAAGCACCCGAAGAGGCTAATTCAGGATTGATGATGCGTGAAAAGCTATAAGCTACATCCGCAGCAGTCATTTTTCTTTTTCCCGAAAACAAAGCGTTTTCATGAAAGAAAACATTGTTGTTGAGGTGGAAGGTATAAGTCAATCCATCGGCACTAATATCCCAAGAATGAGCAAGCGATGGCTTTAGGTATAAATTGGAGTCGGTTTCGATTAAAGTATTGTACAGCATGTGGGTTGTCCACATGGTGTAGAGGTCTTTTGCATAAATAGGGTCGAGTGACTCTAGGCTACCGCTCGACAAATTGAGTTTAAAAACTTGTTTACTTGTTTGTTGCGCATTTTTATTGCCACATGATGCAGTAATTAGCAATAAGAGTAAACAAAAGAGATTGGTTTTGCGCATAAGGTTCGATTACGCAAAGATTAGTTTTTCTTTTTGTAAATGGGCACTGTAGAGCAAGGTTCTCCGTACATCAGTGATTTGACAACAGGTTGCAATAAAGCCGAAATTGCTACATAGCCTTGTGCGGGTATCTGTACATCGGCACAGCCTTTAATCACCACTCGTTTATCTATATACTCTGTGGTATCTATTTGTGCAATATTGTTAATCAACAAGTAATGTTGTAATTCTTCTCTAGTGCCAAAAAAAACAGAATCTGAAATAGGTTGGAGATAGACCACCGCAAGCATATTTGCCCACATAGGTATAATGGCATCTACGCTACAAAAGATATGCACTTGCTTATTTTCGTACACCGACCAATCATGAATTTTTAATGCTTCTCGATAATCCTTTTCACGCAAAATCATTTCACGAAAAAGAAAGGGTTTCAAATCGAAACTTGCCAAAGTATGCTGTTCGGGTAAATAATGAGTCAGGTCTAAAGTCAATATTCCGCTTTCAGCCACTTTATTCACGAAGGTTTCCATATTAGTGTTATTATCGAATTACAAAGTTAAAGCAAAACGCACGAATCAATATTATGAGCATTAATAGAGGGATAGCCATAAGTTTTTCTACTTTTGTAAGGTATGAAATTTCAGCTCGACATCAATATTCCTTCAATTCCTCAAAGCATTCGATACAGCGACCAAATATTGCTGATTGGCTCTTGTTTTACAGAGCATATAGCCGACCGATTGGCACAGCATCGTTTTTCAATTTGTAGCAATCCTAATGGAATATTATTCAATCCTTTGAGTGTAGCCCACAGCCTCAAGGGCTACACTCATCGAAAAAGGTATGACAAAAAAGATTTGTTTTACCTCAATGAATTGTGGAATAGCTGGAATCATCATACCCAATTTTCAGATATAGATGTGGATAAAGCCTTGGACAATATCAATAGGAAACAAGAAGAGGCATCGCTAATAACTGAAAAAGCCGATTGGGTGATGATTACTTTGGGTTCAGCATTTCAATATTATCTCAAAGCCGAGAATAAAGCCGTGGCGAATAATCATCGCGCACCGAGCCAATGGTTTGAAAAAAGGCTCTTGGAAATCGAAGTGATTGTATCAGCATTGTCCGAAACTTTGACTCTGCTACATGAAAAAAATCCGAAAGCACAAGTATTGTTTACGATTAGTCCGGTACGCCATATTCGCGATGGAGTGATTGAAAACAATAGGAGCAAGGCAAGGCTGTTAGAAGCGGTACACCAAGTATGCAGTCAATTCTCCTTTGCACATTATTTTCCGGCTTATGAACTGGTGATAGATGTATTGCGTGACTATCGTTTTTATGATAATGATTTAGTACACCCCAATTTTGCTGCCACATCTTATGTGTGGGAATGCTTTATACATAATTGTATGGACGAATCTACGCGTAATGTGATGCAAGAAGTGTTGGAATTGAGCATTGCGCAAAATCATAGAGCTCGATTTCCACAAACTCAAAACCACAAAGCATTTTGCCTAAAATATGCTGAGAAAGGAAAATCCTTACAAAAGCAATTCCCTTTTTTAAACTTGAGCGACATCATTGCCCACTTCGAAAAATCGCTTAGTTAAGGGATGATGATTTTACTTTTTCTGAGCGTATGGGCACCAAAGTAGCCTAGAGCATTGCCCGAAATATTAGATGTGGGGTTGGCGGGAGTTTGACCATCTCCTAAGGCATTTTGAAGTGTGCTGAAGAAATCAAAATTTGCCTTATCGGTGCAATTCATCGTAACGATTACGGTATCATTTTCGTCGAAAAGGTCTTGTTCATTTATATTCAATGGTCGAGAGTTTGTTTTACCATCGGTCAATTTATCGTCCCATGCCTCTGTTGATTTCAATACACTATCATTAATCTGAATGGAAAAACGATAATAGTTTTTGATACCGATTGAATCCTTAAATACAGGAATAACTTGTTTTTCTTTCTGACCAAAAAAACCAAAGATTTGTAAACGTAAACTATCTATGGTAGCGGCGTAAGGCATTGTACTTTCAGATGTGTAAATGATGCCATCTGCAAGGGCATTGAGCTTATAGGTATGCCCTGCTACACCCAAGATTTTATGGGTGTAATATGCTCCAGGTTTGTCTTCGCTTAAAGTATCCTTAATGTTAGCGGTAGCATCTTCTACCCATACCAATGCGCCCACAATAGGTATGGGTGTATTATCGGCACTGAAATTATTCGACTTGCTGAGTAATACAAGATGCTTTGTCAAGCCGGGTTGGTCGGTAATGATTCCTTCTACCACCACCCTTGGGGCAGTATTTTTCAAATCTACATTAATCACTTTTTGACAAGAGGCAGCAAAAAGAAGGATACAACTGAGGGCTATAAGATTAAAACTATGTTTCATGGAGAACTTAAATATTGGTATTAACGGCTAACAAAAAGCCTATTAAATTCACCAATTGAATACGCAAATGTAGGTTAACGATGCACAAAAAATTTGTAGAAATTGTTATAAATCACAACAAGGAATCCAAAAATGCTTATTTTAATGTTAAAATTACGCTTAGGGTAGATATTGCACAAAAACTTTTGAAACATATAGTCAAAAAATTATTGCTTTCTCCAATACTTGTAAAGCCTGATAGCACTCATCAGCAATGCCATCAATACAGCTAATCCTATTAAAGCCCATACCAGGCTCATTTCTTGTTTTACAACCACAAGCATTACAATTGCAATCAAGAAAATAGTTGCCACTTCATTCCATACTCGAAGTTGCTGGGAAGTAAACCTAAATACACCTGCACATTGTTGTTTGAAAATAACATGCAATGAAAAGTGATAGGCATAGAGGGCTATCACAAAAATCAATTTTAATAAGAGCCAACGAAAAGATGGTTCGAAAATGAGCTGCCACCAACCCATCTCTATCAAAAGCCATGGACCAAAAATAAGTGTCAATATAGCTGAGGGCCAAGTAATGCCATACCAGAGCCTTTTCATCATCAAGGTGAATTGTGCTTGAAGTGCTGCTCGAACTTCAGGAGTTTTATCTGTAGCTTCGGTATTGTAGATGAATAGACGTGGTATGTAAAACATACCTGCAAACCAAGTGACAATGAAAATAATATGCAGTGCTTTGAGGTAGAGCATTATCTTTTATTTAAAACCATTATTGGAGCCAACTTGCAACCGCCTTTACCCATTCGGGATGCACGTTCATGCAAGGAATCATTTGATATGTTTCGCCTCCGGCTTCGATAAAAATTTCTTTACCGCGCATTTCGATTTCTTCGAGTGTTTCTAAGCAATCGCTCACAAAAGCAGGGCAAAGAATTAATAGTTTTTTGATACCTTCTTTAGGCATATCCGCAAGTCTGAAATCGGTATAGGGCTTTAGCCATGGCTCTCTACCCAAGCGGCTCTGAAACGCATAACTATATTTTTCTTTGGGAATATTCAGTTGGTTCATTACCAAATTCATTGTTTCGAGGCATTGATGTCTGTAACAAGTTTTATGGGCTTCGGAGGGTAGTTTGCAACAATTATCGCAACTCAGGCAATGGTTGTGGGTAGGGTCGCTCACAGCTAGATGTCGCTCAGGAATACCATGAAAACTAAATAGGATATGATTGTAGTCTTGTTGCAAATAGGGTGCTATGTTGGCACTCATAGCGTTGATGTATTCTGCTTTGTTGTAGTAAGGCGCAATAATATTCAGTTGGAATGAATAAGATTCTTTAGCATGAATTTCTTGAGCATAGACCACACCTGTCTCAAAGCTACTCATAGCATAATGAGGATACATGGGCACCAGAATCACTTCTTTAAGGTTGGGCATGGTGGCTGCCAATTTATCGAAAGCTGCTTTGGGTGACGGATTGGCATAACGCATGGCTATTTCTACCGGATATTCGGTATAAGCCTGCACTGCTTCTTTAAGTTTTTTGCTGATGACGATAAGGGGGGAGCCTTCATTAGTCCAAATTGTCTTGTAAGCATGTGCCGATTTTGGCGCACGAAAAGGAACAATGATTCCTTTTACCAATAACAAGCGAAATAGATAACTATATTTGTCTATTACGCGATTGTCCATCAAAAATTCATTGAGGTATCTGCGTACATCTTTTACTTCAGGAGAATCGGGCGAGCCGAGGTTCATCAGCACAACGGCCTTTTCAGCATTTAAATTCATATCTATATCAATCTACGAGCGAAATTAATCGAAAGTTTTGGCAAAATAGGTGTTGGTAAAAATTAAGAGTTTTGGGCTTTTTGAATCAAGTTTGCTATTTGCACTGTAAGTTTGCAAGCAAATGAACAGCAAATTATTTTTAATTTATATTCTTTCTCTCTTGCTGATTGTCCATCCCAGCTGTGCTTGGGCTCAAGAATGGTCGTCTCCGGAGGTGGAACAAATGTACCAACAAGGAATGCTGGCTTTAAGCAAGGCAAACGCCAGCGAGGCTACCGCCATTTTTCAGAAGATAAAGATTGTTGAGCCGAATAATTTTTTGATTAAAAAATCTTTGGCTCAATCCTATCAACTTTCGGGTTTTCAAAAAATGGCTTTGAACGAACTGGAGCCTTTATTTGCGAATAATACTACTGATGCAGAATGTTATAGAATCGCTGCACAAGCGAATATGAACAGCCAAGAAGATAAAAAAGCATTGAAAGTATTGGCAGATGGCATTGCCCGATGTCCAAAATCTGGATTGCTGTATTACGAGCGAGGTATTATTTACAAACAACAAAAAAACTACGAAAATGCCTTAAAGTCTTGGCTAGATGGTATTGCCGCTGACCCCAACTATCACCTCAATTACCACGAGGCAGCTATTGCTTACGTACAGACAGAGCAGATGGTTTGGGCAATTATTTATGGTGAGATTTTTGTAAACAAAGAACCAAATACGAAGCGAGGTAACGATATGCGCATTTTGATGCTTGATGCGTATCAAAAATTATTTTTTACTCCTTCGAAAAACCCCAATGCGAATACCATCAACAAACCTAAAAGTTTTGAAGAAGCAGTTAAAAAAAACTATCTGAGTTTATTTTTTGTAGTGAGCGATGGTATTAATACTGAAAATTTGACCATGTTGCGCACTCGTTTTATGGTGAATTGGCAAAATATTTATGCAGCTCAATATCCTTTCGGCTTATTTGATTATTGGGATGATATGATGCGCAATGGTCATTTTGACGCCTATAGTCAATGGGTTTTCGGTAAAGTAGAAAACCCTCAATTATATGATAATTGGATGAGTACTTTTGGCGATGACATGAATAATTTTTTAGAATATCGTGCTAAAAAGCAACCAAACATTACAGTAAAAGACAATTACAACACGAATCGTAATTTTAAAGGATTTTTTGATTTCCCAAAAGATAGGGCAGCAAAACGTTAAATTAAATTACAGGCTTTATCTATTCTATGGGCAAAGCCCTATTTTTGTGTTCTGTCTATTTTTTCAGACTATATTTTCTATGAATTTATTAATGCCTTTGCGCTTAGTGCCTCTTTTTAAAAGTATCCTACCGATATTATTCTTATTCAGTAATTCTGTATGCCTTGCACAAAATCAAAGTGCCGATAGGATTATCGCTAAAATAGGTAAAGGGCGCATCATTCTCGAATCAGAATTAGAACAAAATTTTGCTCAATACAAAGCCGAAAATCCTCAATTGAGCGACAGTATTAAATGTACTTTGCTGCAAGAAATGATTTTTCAAAAAATATTGGCCGAACAAGCTAGCATGGACAGCATTTTTGTACGAGAAGAAGATGTTGATGCAAATATGGATCAACGTATTCGTTATTTTATCGGTCAGGCAGGCTCACAAGAACGTTTGGAACAGCAAATGGGCAAAACGATTTATCAGATGAAAGACGAAAATCGGGACATGATTAAGGAGTCTATGGTTGCTGATAAAATGAAAAGCGAAATTTTGGCGGGCGTAAAGATTACGCCTACAGAAGTAAAAAAATATTTCGACAAAATACCGACAGATAGCCTACCCTACTTACCAGCTACTGTAGAAATTGGACAAATTGTAATAGACCCTCCTGTGAGTCCCGAATTAGACAATTATGCGCATACAAAACTTGAGGATATACGCAAACAAATTAAAGATGAAGGTAAAAGCTTTGAAAGCATGGCGGGCATTTACAGTGCCGACCCTGGCAGCAGAGACCTTGGTGGCGACCTGGGCTGGGTAGAGCATGGGCAAATGGTGCCTGAATTTGAAAAAGCGGGCTTCAAACTGCAAGTAAGCGAAATCTCACCCATTGTAAAGACTGAGTATGGCTACCATATTATCCAAATGGTAGAACGTCAAGGGGAGAAATGTCATTTGCGACATATATTGATTCGCCCTGAGCGCACTACTGCCGACTTCAAAGCCTCTTTATTAAAACTGGATAGTGTTCGCTCCGAGCTGATTACGGGTAAGATTACCTTTCAAATTGCAGTAGGAAAATATAGTAATGATAAAAGCAGCAAAAATACTGGAGGTATGGTAACTGACCCCAGAACGAGCAGTTCGAAATTGCACATAAAAGATTTAGACCCTGCCATGGTGTTGGCAATTGACAGCTTAAGCCCTGATAGTTATTCTCAGCCTCAAATTTATGCCAATGCTCAAACTGGCGACAAATCTTGCCGTTTGATTTATCTCAAATCGCGCACACAGCCGCACAAAGCCAATTTGATAGACGATTACAATAACATACAAGATGTAGCACTCAAGCAAAAGCAAATAGACCATCAGAGTAAATGGCTGCAAGAAAAACTACCCACTTATTATATCAAAATTGATAAGCAATATCAAAGTTGTCCTGAATTAATTCCATGGATGGCAGCTATAAACAAAAAATAAGTGCGCTAAAATACTTTTTTCAAGCCGTGAGGCAATCGCTTTTCGACATCCCCGAAACGATAACCTGCGGATACTTGAAAATCGTTAAAATTGCTAGTGATGATGGTAGGGGATAAGATATAATCTTGAGAAGAAGCTTTCAATCTTAAATTGACAAATACCCTTTTACCGTTGTATCCTGTATTGATAATTAATTTGCCTGTAATTGAGAAGTTACCATAATTGATATATCCAGCTTTTGTTTCCAAGCTGTGATAATATAATCCAGTTCCCAAAAACACTGAAGGTGCAAAATATAATTTCCCTCTTGCTGCCACTAAATTGAGTCCATAACCAGGCATAATATCCGCTCCTACAAACAACATTTTCTTCAGACCTACAAACTTACCGTGATACTCCTTTATGTTTAAAGAGTCGGGCAAGAAAGAATTTGCGCTATTAAATTTTTGCATCAAAGGATTAAATTCTAGCAAAAAAGAGCCAGCGGAGTGTTTTTGAATTTCATCTTGGTATTGCGCTGCGCGAAAAGAGAAGTTTTTTGCATTATTAACATAGGTAAAATTGAACCCTACTTTTGTAAGATTGATTTCTTTTTGTAGGATATAGCCCCCCTTTTTTGCTTCGGGTATCAATAAACCGTTATAATGTTCGAAATAGGCTTTAAATCCTACTTGTCGCCAAAAATAAGCGGTAGATAGCGAGATATTATTAATGCCTTTTACTGTGTTATCTAAATATGTACCCGGGATGCCTTTACTGATAATAATACAAAGAAATTTATAGTTTAATTCTACGCCTATGTATGAAGAGTTGTTGGCATTATAAACAAAGGGATTGTGATTCTTATCTTTCAAGGACGAGAACTCATAATCAAGGTTAGAACGTCCAAAAAATAATTGTGCATTGTTCTTCAATTTGAATTTGCCAATTTTATTGGTATCAACAAATAACAACTTTTTTTTGAACAATCGAAAACCTAAATCAAAATCGGTTTTTGCTTGAGCTTCCATATCCGACTGTGCCCAAGTATTCAAAGAACACATGGTCAAAAGCAAAATCAGCAATACTTTTATTGGTAGCTTCAAAGTTTTCACCAATCCTAGGGGTTTGTTTAGTGCAAAAGTAATTAGTGTTTTGATATAAATGAAGATGGATTCTTATTAATATAATCTATTGTTTGTTCAAAATGTACGTCAGTTTTTGATAGAAAGTATTGAATAAACTGCTTCAATCTATCCACCAATAATTGACCATTCGGCTTTATGATATAGGATGGAATTTTGAACATGGACAAATCGGCAAACTCCCAAGGGTGAAAATAAATATGTAATAAACCCGTCCTATTCAATGTCATTTTGCACAAATTGAGGTATAAGTTGAAGGGGAAATTCTTGAAAGCCAACCAAAATAAAGGTATCCGAACAATTGGCACTACAGAGGTAGGTATTTCTATATAGTTCGATTCTTGATACGGTTTTGTGGGCTTCGCCAGATAATTATACTTACCTGGCAAGTAGGTTGGGTTGATTGATGAATCGTAAATATAACCCGCCTCACCAATCAGAGATTTATCAAAATCCTTCATATTGGGCATTCTAAAGCCATAAATTGGGGCATTGATAATTTCTTCGAGGCAAATTTTGGAATTGAGAATATCCGCAGGCTTAAAACTACTATGGTAAAAAGTATGCGAAGCAATTTCATGATGTTGTGCAATTTCGCAAATCAACTCTGGATAATGCAAGGCAAAATTGGCAGTGGTATAAAAGGTACAAGCAGGATGTTGTAATTCTTGAAGCAAATCAAACAGATTCTTCAAGCCCAAATAACCGTAATGAAGCTGTTTGTCTTTTGTCAAACGAATACGATGCCGCAAAGGGGTATCAAATTCTTCTACATCAAACGATAGTAATATTGTTTTATCCTTCATTCGGTTCTGAATAAGTGTTTTCGCCAATGATGTATAAAGGTCTGTTTTTAGATTGTATAAATATACGAGATAGGTACAAACCAAAAATGCCCATAATGATTAATTGTATACCACTAAAAAATGAAATGATGATGAGTGTACTAGACCATCCGGGTACTACATGACCACTGAATAAACTAATCAAAGTGTATATCAAAATCAGGATGCTGCTGCTTGAGCAAATAAAGCCGGCATAAATGGAAAAATAAAGTGGCTTGGAGCTAAATGAAATGATACCATTTACGGCCAAACGAAGCATTTTATTAAAAGAGTATTTACTTTTTCCGTGAATACGATTTTCTGCATTGAAGGCAATTTCTGTAGTTTTAAAACCGACCCATCGAGTCAACCCTCTCAAAAACAAATCAATCTCATTGAGCTTCTTAAAAACATCCACCACCTTTTTATCCAAAAGCCTAAAATCACTTTCTCCATATTCTAGCGGAATAGAGGATAATGTGTTGATGGTTTTGTAGTAGAGGTAGGAGCTAATTTTTTTAAAAATACCTACTTTGCCGTAATTGATTCGTTTGGTAATCACAATCTCATAACCCTCTTCCCATTTTTGTATCATAGCGGGCAATAAGGAAGGTGGATGCTGCAAATCTCCATCCATAGATATGACACAATCTCCTTTTGCCATATCCAATCCAGCTTTTAACGCCAATTGATGACCAAAATTTTTGACAAAAGATATGTACCTAACAAAGCTATATTTTTGAGCAACTTCTTGAAGAAATTGATAGGTTTGCATATCGCTACTCCCATCATTCACAAATAATATCTCATATTTATATTTTAGGTGAATATGTATGATTTCCTCTACAATAGCAGCGATATTTTCAGCTTCATTATAGACAGGGATAACTATTGTTATTAATTTAGTGTCTTTCATAGTGTATGGTTTACAATACTATCTCTGCTTCTTTTTGCATTTTGAATCGCATCAATTGATAAATGCAAATAAACCAAACAATCCAATACGGTAAAGCTTTTAAGGCATATTTTCTTACAATTGCTACATTAAAGTAATTAGGCACTAAATCTGTCGTACTAATCGTTCCTAACAAAAAACAGCAGATGATAAACGTGAGCATTTTTTTGCTTTTATAATCATTTTGAGTAAGCCACCAAATTCCGATACCTATAGCTCCAATGATATGTGTACTAGTTTCGGTAGAGCTGCTGTACAAAATGGTAAAGAGCATTAGAGCAGCCAAATAGCGTAGTTGAAAGATGGTATTTCGGAACAATTTAAAATGCAGTAAGGGAGCAATTTGAAGTATAAATGCAGGAAGAATAATCAGGAGAATATTGAACTCGTTATTCTGCAATATTCTCATCACAATGCCAATTGCAGACATATTTTGATGCTGATTATCGAGAGCAGTATTGGTTCCATTTTTTGTGGTAAGCTCTCTAAACCAGCTTAAATAAGACTCATTTATAAAATCTAAGTCGGTGATAAGAAGCGGCAAAAAATACAAGATTGCGGCGAATAGGAATAATCCAAAGATAAATTTCAACTTTTTCTCTACAAAGAAAAATAAACCCAATGCCACGATACCGTATATCTTGACTAAAAATCCTAACAGGATAAGAAAAGCCGCCTTTAACTCAGACTTATTGGTAATCGCAACGTAGGTGCCTACAAAAATGAAACCGATAAAAGTATTCGTTTGAACATTCTGGCAATTGGCAATGGCTTCGAAAAGTAAGAACAGCAGCAAAATATTTTGCTTAAAATCCGAAAAGGGTAAACGTCGTATCACATAATGAAGCCCCAACAGTTGCAGAAATTGATATATTAATATCGCCAAGCGATCGGGTATGTAGTAAAAAGGTGCAATAATTAAACTAAACAATATCCCATAATGGTTTAAATCAATATATTCGGACGGGTAATGGGCAAACAAATTTTTCTTTTCCAAGGTATGTATATAGACATACTTGTAGATAAGGTAATTATTGAACCCATTATCGTATAAAGTTTGCAGCAAAGTAGCTACTAATGGTATGACAAACCATATTAGATTAACGTAAATGTTTTTATTTAAAAGAATTTTGATTTGCTTTTTCATAGAGGCTTTTACTGTGTTATTGTATGGGAAAGGGTATTGCTTATTGTTCGTCAAACAAATCTCTTTCTAAAATCTCCATACTCACAATATCAATAGCCTCCACAAGGGTAGGTGCATGATTAATACTATCAATTGCATTCTCAGCTTTAATCATTTGAATCATTGCCACAGGCGGATTCACTAAAACAAAAGATTGCCCTTGCTCATAGCATCTTGCAGAAAGTTCGATGAAAGGTAATAGAAAATCAGGGAGCACTTCATTACATAGCTCCAAGTCAATAATGAAATTATTGTCGCCTTTTTCAGACAATTGTTGACATTGCACTGCCAAATTCGCAGCCAATTGAGCATCGAGGGTATTCGCTTGCGGCGTTATTACGGTATATTGATCTTTTTTATCAAGTTTGAATTGCATGGTGTGGGATACAACAGATTTAAGTGCTGTGCTGCAAAAATAATCAGCTATATGAATAAATAGATAAAAAATAATAGCCTTGCAATAACAACTAATTCATTTATCCCTAACTTTAACTATCTAAAAATTAACGCTTAATGGATTCTAACTTCTCACCAAAAGTCAAAGAAATTATTTCTTATAGTCGCGAAGAAGCTTTGCGATTAGGCAATGATTTCATTGGCACAGAACATTTATTGCTCGGCTTACTTCGCGAAGGTGAAGGTCTTGCAGTAAAAGTTTTACAAAATATGAACGTTGATATTTTCTCACTGCGCCACGAAGTAGAAAACGTGATTAAAGAAAAATCAACCAAATCATTGGATAATTTGATTAGCCTACCACTCACCAAACAAGCCGAGAAAGTAATCCGAATTACCGTATTGGAAGCTCGCTCTTTGAAAAGCCAAACGGTCGAAACGCAACATCTCATGCTTTCTATTTTGAAAAATAAAGAGAATCCCGCATCTAGCATTTTACAGCAAATGGATGTGACCTACGAAAATTTCAAGAATGAACTCAACATCTTGCAAGGTCATCTGCCCAGTGCCGATTTTGATGGTGGACAAGGAGATGATTTTGAAGAAGAAGAGGAACGTAAACAATCTCAGCAGAAAAAAACCACATCCAGTGTCAGCAAGTCTAAAACGCCCGTTTTGGATAATTTTGGGAGAGATGTTACCCGCCAAGCTGAGTCTGGAACCTTAGATCCCATCGTAGGTCGGGAAGAAGAAATAGCGCGTGTATCACAAATACTTTCGCGCCGCAAGAAAAATAACCCCATCTTAATCGGAGAACCAGGCGTGGGTAAAACAGCCATTATTGAAGGCTTGGCATTGCGCATTGTGCAACGTAAAGTATCTCGTGTACTTTTCGACAAACGTGTCATTAGCCTCGATTTAGCATCCTTAGTAGCAGGTACAAAATACAGAGGTCAATTCGAAGAACGAATGAAAGCCATCATGACTGAACTCGAAAAAAACAGGGATGTTATTTTGTTTATTGATGAGATACATACCATTGTAGGGGCAGGAGGTGCCAGTGGTTCCTTAGATGCCTCAAATATTTTCAAACCCGCATTGGCTAGGGGCGACCTGCAATGTATTGGTGCCTCTACATTGGATGAGTATCGTATGTACATCGAAAAAGATGGAGCTTTAGACCGTCGTTTTCAAAAAGTATTAATAGAGCAGCCCAGTGTAGAAGAAACGATTTTAATTCTGCAAAATATTCAATCCAAATACGAAGATTTTCATAACGTAAGCTACAATCAAGAAGCGATTGAAGCTTGCGTCAAGTTGAGCGACCGTTATATGACAGACCGCTTGCTGCCAGACAAAGCGATTGATGTGCTGGACGAAGTGGGCGCTCGTGTACATTTAAAAAACATCAATGTACCTCAAAACATCATTGACCTCGAAGCACAAATAGAAGAAATAAAACAAGAAAAAAATAGGGTGGTGAAAAGCCAACGTTTTGAGGAGGCGGCATCGCTGCGCGACAAAGAAAAACGCTTGGGCGAAGAATTGGAAAAAGCGAAAATAACTTGGGAAGAAGAGGCAAAAAGCAAACGCTATCCTATTGGCGAAGAAGATATTGCAGAAGTAGTGAGCATGATGACTGGCATTCCGGTAATGCGCATGGTAGAGGCAGAAAGTGCCAAACTCATTCGCATGAACGAAGATTTGGCAGCAGCGGTAGTAGGACAAAACGAAGCAATTGCCAAAGTAGTAAAATCGATTCAAAGAAATCGTGTAGGTTTAAAAGACCCTCGCAAACCTATTGGTTCTTTTATTTTCTTAGGCCCTACGGGTGTGGGAAAAACCGAACTGGCACGCTGCTTGGCACGTTATATGTTCGATAGCGACGATGCACTTATTCGTATAGACATGAGCGAGTACATGGAGAAATTTTCGCTTACTCGATTAATCGGTGCGCCTCCCGGCTATGTAGGTTATGAAGAAGGTGGACAATTGACCGAGAAAATTAGGCGCAAACCCTATAGTGTTGTCTTACTCGATGAAATAGAAAAAGCACATCCCGATATTTTCAACATCTTGTTGCAAGTATTAGATGATGGGCAATTGACTGATGGTTTGGGCAGAAAAGTAGATTTCAAAAATACGCTCATCATTATGACTTCTAATATTGGTGTGCGCCAGTTGAAAGATTTTGGCGATGGTGTAGGATTTGCCACACAAGCCAAACAATCAACTGTAGAAGAAAGTAGCCGCAGTATCATCGAAAAAGCATTGAAACGTACCTTCTCTCCAGAATTTCTGAATCGCATTGACGATGTCATTATCTTCAATTCCTTGATGCAAGAAGACATCAATAAGATTATTGACATTATCATGAAAGGGGTAATGAAACGCTTGAACAATCTTGGATTTAGCCTTACTTTAAGCGACGACGCTAAGAAATTTATTGCCGAGAAAGGTTATGACCAACAGTTTGGCGCACGCCCACTGCATCGTGCCATTCAAAAATATTTGGAAGATCCTTTAGCTGAAGAGATATTGAATCACCGTATCGTCAGTGGCGATGCTGTGATGGCAGGCTTCGATGTCCAAGAAAGTAAAATTACTTTCTCTATAGAGCATAGTACTAAAGCCTCTGAAGAGCGTAAATAAGTGAAAAATATCAGTACAAAGGAAACGCCTAAACAATAGATTGTTTAGGCGTTTCCTTTGTAAAAACAATAGGCATATAGATCTTTCTATAAAATACTTCTTTTCAACTTCTTTGACATAATCCTGGGGTTGAATAAGTACTAAACTCACTTCAGTTGAATAAAACGCACTCCTTTTAAGGCTCTGATTTTGGGACTTATGGATGCAGATTCTTGAATAAAAACTTCGTAATCTAATTGTTGTATTTCGACAATTGTATTGGCGGAGGGGACTTGCTCATAGACAATAGCATGGGTATAAAACATAGCTTCTAATGGAGCATGATAACCAAATAGTACAGCTTTTGAATTATTTTTCTGATTCCATTTTTCTAAATCAAATACCCAATTATAATTTACATCTGTCGGCTCGAATGGTTTTACCCTTTCTATACAATATCGAACAGAAAGACCTATCATCAGTAGGAGTATGGTCTGTTTCAGCCACTTAATTTTAGAATTTACCTTTACATCTTTCAGATAATAATAGAATGCGGCACTTACTATAAATAAAGCAGGGGCAGCAATCATTATATAACCATTCATTTTAGTAGCCGCAATCGAAAAGAAAATAATCGGCGCTGCAAACCAAAGTATTATTGCCCATAATTTGAAGTCTTTTCTATGTGTCGCAAATTGGTATAAAATCCAAATTAAAGGCAAGTAAATTAATTCGCCATAGTCAATTCTTATCCTATTGAGGTAATAGTACCATTCTGCCCCATGACCTTCCAAGGCTTCGAAAAAATGCCTTGTATTATAGTGTCTTTCCCAAGCAGCCTCTTGTGGAAAATGAGCCTGTATATAAAACTGCCAAGGCAGGAAAATAATCATCGCTACACTCAGCAAAACAAAAAGTTGAAGGGCAATCTGTTTTTTGCTAAACTTATGGGTGTCTGCAACTAGTAACAACCAAATAGGTACAACAATCAGTGCAGGCAGCCACTTAGTGAGTAAGGCTGCACCTAAACTAATACCTACCCCAATATTGAATTTATATTTTTCTTGTGCGCAAAATAGAACTGTAAAGAATACAGCAAGTAAAATAAAAAATAAAAACAAAGTATCGGGATGGTCGGTTGCTACTCTAGCCCCCGCAATTTCAATTACAAGACCATTAACCGCAAAAAAAAATGCTGCCAAAAAAGCAACTCTTTGGTTAAAAAAATACTTCCCAATTAGATATACAAGCCAAATACTAATGGTGGAAGACAGCACAGAAGGCAAGCGAAGCGAATAAACATGTACTCCAAACAATTTCATACTCGCAGCCATCATCCATAAGGATAATGGCTGCTTGTGTAGCCACACATGGTTTGCAGACCAATTGGTATAATCATAGGGTAATAATGCTTCTCGATATAAATAAGGATGCAATGGCTGCTGCATTAAATTTTTGGCTACCAAAGCATGGCAGCGTTCATCCCAACAATGCAAATAAAAATCTGATGCAGTATAGGCTCGAAGCAAAAAACCTAATAACAGTAATAAGAGCATAGATAAGCTATGCCTCCCTTTATTGTTGGTATAGAATGCCCCAATCCCAATAGCGAAACAAAGTAAAACAAGAAAAACACCTTCTATATTCATTATTTTTTACTACCCTATATCCTTCGTGTAATATTAAGTATTAATTTAAGGATAGAAAATATTTTCGAAAAAAAATTTACCATCAAACAAAATAAACTTTTTTACATTTACTATTCAATATTAAATGAAGTTAAATTCCGTCTTTAGTAACTTTGGGGAATTATTACGAAATATAGCTTATCAATATTAACAAATTCAATAAGCAATTATCTTGAAATCTAAAATAACACTTCTCGTCATTTTATTTTGTCTTGTCGGTGCTAGGTTGTTTCATCTACAACATTTTGCGGGCAATCATTACAAGGTGACCACTTGGGATGCTTTTGGTTATTATATGTATTTGCCCAGTGCTATTATTTACAAGGATACTAAAGCGTTAAAATGGGTACCGAAGATTGATAGCCAATACCAAGTAACGGGCGGCAACTTTTATCAAGCCATACCCTTAGAAAAAGGTAATTATACCAATAAATATTTGTGTGGGGTTTCCATACTGCAGCTACCTTATTTTTTAGTGGGGCATACTTTTGCTTATCTTTTAGCTTATCCTCCAGATGGTTTTTCGCCGCCTTACCAATATGCAATCATGTTTGGAGCTATTTTTTGGGCTATGATTGGCTTTGTTTTTTTGAGAAAGGTTTTGCTTCGCTATTTCGATGATGGAGTAACTGCGGCAACACTCTTATTGATTGTACTCTGTAGCAATTTAATTCAGTACATCGCCATAGATGCTGCCCAGAGCCATGTGTATATTTTCAGCTTATACGCTCTCGTACTTTGGTTAACGGTAAAATGGCACGATAAGCCTCTTTTTACTGATGCCTTTTTGATTGGGATTGTTTGTGGTCTGGCTACTATTGCTCGCCCTACCGAAATGATTATCCTGTTCATCCCCTTGCTATGGGGTATGAATACGCCCGAGTCGAAAAAAGAAAAATGGGCATTGGTAGCCCAACACAAAAAGCAGATATTGCTGTGCTGTGTAGGGGGCTTCATCGCCTTAGCCCCTCAGTTGTTCTATTGGCATTATACTACGGGTACTTGGGTCTATGATGTGGGCAGCAAATGGTATTTTTTTAATCCTTGGTTTCGCGTATTGGTAGGATCCGAAAAGGGTTGGTTTATCTATACGCCCATTGCCATCGCTATGGTATTAGGATTGTTTTGGATTAAAAAATATCCTTTTCAAAAATCGGTAATTACTTTTTGTGTACTTAATATTTGGATTATCATTGCTTGGGCTGACTGGCGATACGGGGGCAGTTATTCCACCCGAGCTTTGACCCAAAGCTACCCTGTTTTTGCGCTTGCTTTAGCTGCTGTGCTGAACAGAGTAATGAGCAAAAAAAATGGAGGCTTGTGTTCTTTATCGGCATAGCCTTGACAGTTTTGAATGCCTATCAACTTTACCTATACAATAGCGGAATGGCAGAGGGCTTTTCTCCTCTGTTGAAATTATTTTCGAGTATTGGGTAATTTATGATTATTCGAATTTTGGCAAACAATAGATAACTATTTGGATTGCAATAAAATTTTAATATCTCCGATTAGACGAGCCATCTCCTTGGCTACCAAACCATCATACATTCCTCTGATGCACCCCTCCCTATCTACCAATACAAAATGATTATCATGTATAAAATCTTGATCAATGCTCACACCACTCGTATCATCTTGGGCTGAAATTAAGTAGCTATAACGAGCCTGATTGTACAATTGCTGCTTATCTCCTGTAAGAAAGAACCATTGCTTAGGGTCGGCTTCGAATTGAAGGCTATATGCCTTGAGTGCCGAAGCCGAATCCTCTTCAGGATCAACGGTATGCGATAAGAAAAGAACTTGATCGTTTCCTTTAAATTGTTGATACACGTTATTCAAATTTTCATTCATTTTGGGGCAAATACCCTTGCAGGTAGCAAAGAAATACTCGACTACATATATCTTGCCCTCTGTATTCTTATTGGTGATGGTCTGCCCTTCCTGATTAGTGAAGGAGAATGGACGAATACGATGTTCGGTTTCGCCAAGATAAGGGAGTGGTTTCGTTTTTATTTTGGTGACACTATAAAAATAGGTCATAAAAGCAGCACTCAATACTATAAAAAATGCAACTAGGAATATAATTACTTTCTTGCTCTTCATAAGAACTACGAAGGTACAGATAAGCTTATTACAATTATCACTTGTAACATGATATATGTGACATCTATGAGATCGATAAGTATGTGGGAGGACTTTGTATAAAGTAGTTAATCGAACTACAATTGTAGAAGTTTATGACAAGGCTCTTACGCCAATAAATAATGAGCTGAATCGAAATCTTGAAAGTGTACAGAATGAGTATATATATGCCAGTATATTTTATTCCATTGAATTTTGCATTTAGTTGTCACATTGGTATTATTAATAGGATTTTATAGTTTTTACAATGGAAATGGCATTTCCGGTAAAGGGAATGCCATTTCGTAAATACCAATTTTCCCAATCTTTAAAGCCTCCATAAGTGGCAATCCCTTTAGCTCCAAAGCTAGGGTCGAACCCTTCTAGGTATTGTGCTTGGCTGCTGATGCAACTGCAGGCAAATACTACAAGGAGGTAAATTATGCGTTTCGGAGGAGGGTAAATTCCAATGCAGTGTACTTATTTTTTCGAATAGTTACCGAACTTTTATTCATTGGCTGAATTTTGTTTTATTATTCGTTCAATAATTGTTCTTTTGCTTTGAGCAGTTCTTCTTTTTGAGCTATACTTACCGTAGGAAAATGTATTTTAAGGTTCGAAAATTCTTGTAAAATAATTTCGCTAATTGCTAGTCTTGCGCTCCATTTATTATCGGCAGGAATCACAAACCAAGGTGCTTCATCTGTACTCGTTTTGCTCAAGAGCTGTTCATAAGCATTCTGGTATTCATCCCAATAAGCACGCTCTTTAAGGTCGCCTACAGAAAATTTCCAATTCTTTTTAGGATTATCAATACGGTCAATAAATCTTCTTTTTTGCTCTTCTTTACTCATGTGCAGGAAGAATTTTAAAATGATGGTACCGTTTTCAGCTATGTTTTTTTCGAAACGATTAATCTGTTTTAATCGCTTGTTCCAAAATTCATTGTCAATATCTTTCAAAGTTTTGATGCTGGGCAAATTTTCACCCAAGATATATTCGGGATGTACTTGAGTAATCAATACATTCTCATAATGAGATCGGTTGAAAATACCAATCTCTCCTCTACTTGGCAACTGTATGTAATGCCTCCAAATATAATCGTGTTCCAATTCGGCACTAGAAGGAGTTTTGAAACTACTCACCTTCACACCTTGTGGGTTCAGTCCGCTCATTACATGCTTCACAGCACCATCTTTACCCGCAGCGTCCATTGCCTGAAATACAATCAAAATGCTGTATTTGTTATGCGCATACAATTTGTCGTGCAGTGCTGCAAGTTGTGCCACACTCTCTTTCAACAGCTCTTCGCCCATTTCTTTAGTTATACCTACAGGGCTATACTCGGTATCATATTTACGAAGCGATACTTTTTTACCCTCTTTCACTTTTAAGAGCTTAATGTAGTTTTTGAAATTTGTTAGAGACATAACCTTCTTTTATTGTGAAAACCCAACTTTATTCTTAAACGAATAAACGAAACAATTGGCATACTGAAAAGAATCTGTAGCTAATAAGATTTTATTTATCTCGCAGATAGGCCTAACTCTAATTGCTTTTGCTCATAATAGCGACCATGATTAATTCATTGACAAATTTTAAATAAAATCATCTTAATTTGCTATTTTTAAAACGCTTACTTACATTTGTATAGAGAGAGATTGATGTCGTCATGCACATTATTCTTTAACTGCAAGGAGTAAATCACCGTTCTCTTTCACTAATCAGAGACATATTGGGTAATAGTGTAAATTTATAAATAAATAAAGTGGGTTTAAAACAAACAATTAGCAAACTATATCTGAAACGATTTAAAAAAGACCTTGTTTTTTTAGATTATAATTTTAATCCTAAGCCTCGATATTTACATGGCCATATAGGGCTTAATGAAATAGTCGCTAAGGATGAAGTTGCCTATAAAGAAATTTTGAATGCTATTTTAAAGTATAGTGATTATTTTTTAAAAGTCGCAAAAGAGGGCACTGTCAACTCAGTTCACCCTTACTACTTTAACGGATTTTTTCCTGCATTGGATTTCTTCGCATTATACACATTAGTTGCAGAATTAAAGCCAAAAACTTATTTTGAAATAGGTTCGGGTACTTCTACTAAAATTGTCAAAGATGCTATTGTCAACCATCATCTTAATACCCAAATCTATTCAATTGATCCTTATCCAAGGGCTGAAATCAACGATTTAGTTGATAAAATGGAACGAAAAAGATTACAAGATTTTGCGAATTTTGATTTTATATTGAGTGAAATTAGCGAAGGAGATATTTTATTTTTTGATGGCACTCACATATCAGCACCCAACTCGGATGTGACAGTCTTTTTCTTAGATATTTTACCCAAGTTGCCTAAGGGTGTTATTGTTCAGATACACGATATTTATTTGCCCTACGACTATCCACAATTTATGTGCGATAGGTATTACAATGAGCAATATCTATTAGCTGCATTTTTATTGGCAGATGTACAGCGTTATGTACCTTTATTCCCTTGTTTTTACATTTATAACTCTGGTAGATTTAACCAAGAATTATCTAATGTTTATGCTGACCCCTATTTCAATGATGTTGAAAAGCATGGTGGAAGCTTTTGGTGTAAAATTAATTAATCATCAAAAGTAGAAAATTTTATTGCACTAAGCCTACGCTCGAAAGCAAAGCTTTGCAAAGAGCAATAAACCCTACACTCTTCAGCAGCCTGACATTCATCTTCGCCTTATTTTTCAGCTTTACGACAAAAGCCCAAATACCTCCAACACCACAACCCAACGGCTTTCAGCCAGTAATAATCAATGATGCAGCACGCACCGCAAGGTCGCTACCGCGTGCCGACGGACTGAGTGCCACCGACATTTACCTCAAAGAACAAGAGCGCATCAAACAACAAAAACAAGAAGTAGAAATATTGAGGCAAGAAATTGACCGATACAAAACAGCCACCCAAAAACCACCTACACCTTTAAGAGATACCAACAAATACAAAAAAGACCTTGCAGACTTTAACAATGCACTGCAACAACTCAAAAATATCCAAGCAGGTAAACACTCTTTAGCAGACGCTTTTTTTGTTACCGAAAGCATTTTTGGCAAGCCCTATCTTAGCCGTGCCGAATACGACAATATCCTCAACAAGTCGGCAGACTTCATAAAAAAATGGATGAAGGCAAACGCTTACGACATCAACAATAATGACGACAAACACGCAGCGATTCAAAAATTTATGTCGGAACAATTGAGCATTGTGGAAACGCAAACGAACAACGACGGCAAGCTTACTTATAAGACCGCCACACACCAACCTTTTTTCTACGACTACGACGATTATCAGGCAGACAAAGACCACCGAAATTTTTTTGTTACCAAATGCCTTGCCACTGGTGGCGGACAATGTAGCTCGATGCCAAAAGTTTATTTGTTACTTGCCGAAAAGCTGAACACGCCTGCCTATCTGAGCTATGCGCCCCAACATTCTTTTATCAAATACAAAACCAAAGACGGCGAAATAGAAAACTACGAACCCACATCTAATTGGCGCATCAACAATCTTTGGTATCAAGAAAATCTGTTTATCTCTGCCGATGCCA
>JASGCQ010000073.1 GCA_030054025.1 Phycisphaerales bacterium
TGCTGTACCCATCGAATAAAACGAATGCTATTGCTGCAAAAAAGTTCGTCTGCCACTAACAAGGCATTCAAATCTACAGACTGCTCTTGGTGAGGAATCTGCTGTGCTTTCATTTGTTGCAATAACCAGATGCGCATGGTACCTGCCAAGCAGCCGTCGCTCAAAGGCGGTGTATAAAATACGCCCTCCTTTACCCAAAAAATATTGGCAATAGCACTCTCGATAATATTCCCTTCTGTATTCAGGAGCAATACATCGTCCAAATCTTGGGCTTCCATCATCGCTTTGGCAATAGGATAATGACGGCTATGGCTGATTTTACAATTACTCTCGGGCATCATGGGTTTGCGAAAATCTGGCAATACCGCAATCTTCAGCCCTATTTCATTCCATTGGGTAGTCGGCGATTCTATTGCCATAGCTTCGATATAATACAAGGGCTGCAAGGGAGCTTGCACCTCATCCGAATAGATTTGTAATCGTACACGAGCGATGTCGGTCAATTGATTTGCCCGAACAAGGTCTTCGATGTGCGCTGCAAAGAAAGCAGCATTCCAATGCGCCGGTCGCTGAAAACCAAGCACCGATAGTCCACTCCACAAACGCTCCCAATGCAAGTCTTGCAATTCAAGCTGTCCTCTACGATACAAAATAGACTCATAGAGTCCGTAATGGCTTCGTACAGCTTCATCTGTACTCTTAATATCCGTTTCGTGGGTCAAAATGAGCTGCCCATTGATATTGCTATATATATTTTGCGTCACAAAAAATGGTATTGTACGAGATGAGTGTATTTTTGCGCAAAATAGGAAACAATATGCGTTTTGAGCAAGGAATATCAGTACAATGGATTGCAGATTTTATTGGGGCAAAATTGATTGGGAATAGCGAACAATTGTGTACAGGCATCAATGAAATTCACAAAGCAACCCTCGGCGATCTTTCTTTTGTGGACTTTGAGAAGTATTACAACAAATGTTTGTTTTCTCCTGCCACAACTATCATCATCAATAAAGAGGTAGAATGCCCCGAAGGCAAAACGCTCTTAATTCTCGAAGACCCTTTTTCGGCCTATATCAAAATCGTCAAACATTTTCGTTCTTTCGAGGCGGCTCATAAAATGATTAGTGATAGTGCCAGTATAGGCGAAGGGACACATCTTCAGCCCAACGTATTTGTAGGCAATCATGTCAAGATTGGTAATAATTGTTTGATTCACCCCAACGTTTCTATCTACGACCACACAGAAATTGGCGACAATGTGATTATCCATTCTGGTACGGTAATAGGTGCCGATGCTTTTTATTATAAACGCAGAAAGAACCAAGAAATCCAATATGATAAAATGGAATCTTGCGGAAGAGTGATTATTGGCAATAGTGTAGAAATAGGAGCCAATTGCACTATTGACAAGGGGGTGAGCGGCGATACCATTATTGGTGATGGCACTAAAATGGATAATTTAATCCATATTGCTCATGGTGTAGTCTTGGGCACAAACTGCCTCATAGCAGCACAAGTAGGCATTGCTGGTAAAACTATTATTGGTGATGAGGTAACCATTTGGGGGCAAGCCGGACTCAATAAGTCCTTGCTGATTGGGAAAGGTGCTGTAGTCAATGCTCAAAGCGGTGTGGGCTTTAATATTCCCGAAGGGCAAACGGTATTTGGCACTCCTGCCCTACCCGCCAAAGAAAAAATGAAAGAACTCTTTTGGGTAAAGCAAATACCCGAAATATGGGAGAAGCTAAAGGGTAAAGAGTAGTGATTGTTTAAAATACTCCTCTAAAATCATAGCCAACAATTCCACTTTAACTCCTTCAATTGAGTGTTTGGTATTGGGCAGCATATATGTATTTATTGTGGGCAAGATGCTATAAACCTTTCTGGTTTGATCAAGACTCACCATAGGATCTTTATCGCCTAAACCCAGCAATACAGGGACATCTATTGATTTTAAAATTTGCTCATGCAGCAAGTGTTCGTCACCCAATTTTTGCATCATAGTCGCTGTTTTATGAAGCAATTCTATCCATTGTTCACCATACCTTTGCTGTAGTGCTTGAGCAAATTGTGGCACTTTTTGTTGGATACTTTCGGGCTTCAGCATGGCGGCTTCTTTAAGAGGGTCTTCGGGTGTCCAATCAAATTTGGTAACGAGAGTAGCTATTTTGCGTAGTATTTGTTTTTTGCGCTGCCAAATACAATGCCACATAGCCACCCATGCTATAGTCAAATACATTAGGCTGCTGTAACCCGTGTTCTTGAATAAATTGATCAAGTTCGTCGGCAAATTGCTTGATACCAAAATGAGCAGCAAATCCTTGCCCTCCATGACCCAAAAAAGAAAAGCAATGAATCTTTAATCCCCTTTAAGGACAAGCTTTCAGCCAATAGATTTAGTTGTTCAGATGCACCCATAGCACCATGAGACAAAATAATATCGTTCGTGAATTATAACGGAATTTGCTCTTCGTGATTACCACCGATACCAATATAATTGACTCTTTTATTATCGCCCGCTAAAACAGCATCGTAAAAAAGCACTCCGGCTTCTGCGATAGCAGGCATAAACTCAGCATAGCTCATCTCCATAGCCTGCGAGGCTTTGATGCAAGCTTTTACTTTTGCTACATCTATGTTATGGGCAATTTTTCGGGGTTCTTTATGCGCTTCGCCATGCAATACGGTAGAATGGTCTGCCAAGTGATACAGCTTAATATCGGAGGCTACATCTACAGTATAACTCTGCACTCCTGCCACTATCAGCATCTGTACCAACTCGGGGTAATTGCGTGAGTTTTTATAGGCTTCGTGTATTTGTTCGTCAATAGTCATAGCGAATAGTTCTAGAAAATGCCTAAAAATTTTTTCTTCTTTTTAGCTGCTTTGGGTTCTATGACCTCTACTTTCATCATACGAATGTCTTTTTTAGGCCTGTCCATTTGGTCTCGAGGTTCTAATGCTATTTTCTCTACAATGTCCATGCCTTCAATCACTTCGCCAAACACGCTGTAATTGCCGTCTAAGAATGCAGTACCTCCTTTGGTCTTGTAGATGTCTCTTTGGCTTGGGGAATATTTTCTGTTATTTCTCTGCTCTAATGAATTGAGTTCATCATCGGTCAATTTCTTACCCGTTACGATATAGAATTGACAACCGGAAGATGCTTTGTCCGGATTATTGTCGCGCGCCATAGCAAGAGCACCATATTTATGTATGAGCGAATCGTTGAATTCGGCATCTACCCGATAACCTGTTTCACCATTGCCGAGCATAGCTCCGGGTGCAGCATTTTTCGAGTTGGGATCACCCCCTTGAATCACAAAATTGGGGATACAGCGATGAAACAAAGTACTGTCAAAGAAATGTTCTTTGGCGAGTTTAATCATGTTATCGCGATGCTTGGGTGCTTCATTATAAAGTTCCATCACAATTTTGCCATACTCGGTAGTAATGGCAATTTTAGTGTGCTGCGCAAAAGAAAAAGTGCTGCTGATAGCAAGTGCAAATAAGGATAATGTGAGTTTTTTCATGTGTTGTTTTAAAATTTATAATCCAAAGTTTTTTAAGTCTTTTGCGTTGTAGGTTTTAGTGTCTGGTTTTTTCCATTGGTTTCGGTGGTGTTACGAACATCCCCATTATTAGTCTTTGATTATCTTGTTCCATTTTCACTTTTATTTTTCCTAAATCAGTCTGATTGCTCCTCAATCCTACAATTACTTTTGTATTGTAAGACGGCGTTGAAAATTTCAAGTCAAAGGTGCCTTCCTCTTTTAATTTTGGTGTCAAACTAATCTCAAAAAGGTCCTCATCATCCGTAGTTGTTCCAGCCATATTTAATCCGTTCGATTTCAATATGACTATTACTCCCGGAAAAGGATTACCACTCTCATCCGCAACGTTACCACTTATTTTCATGGTATCTGTACCGATTGTTTCTTTTCTTGTACTATCATCTGTATCTAATACATAATTGTACGCTAGCAAAGGTGGTCTTGGTCGAGCATAAGCATCCGCTCCCGTAGCTAATACCAAAGTCAAAGCCAGAGCGATGCTATAAAACCGAGTAGGTTCTTGTGTAGTAGGTAAAGTAATGGGGCGATTGAGCTGGAATGCAAAGGCACGAATGCAATGCGTGTCGGCATTTTGTTTAAAAAGCCCTAACACTTGCTCATCTGTCATCTTTGTAATATCGGTTACCGTCTTTTTACAATGACGACAAAACCGCCCCATGCCCACTGGTGTCATCTCTGCCCAGTTTTCATGGCAGGGATTTGTTATTGCGAGAATGAGTGGCGTTTGTTTTTTCATTGTTGATTTTGATGCAGTGGCATATTCAAAGTTGCAGAAAATTCTTATTACATACGCATTTTAAAATCTCCAAATTTTGAAATCAGCAAACTAGCGTTCTACCCAAGCACCATTATCTTTCAAGAGCTGTATCAATTCATCCACAGCTATTTCACTCGGCACATTTTTCTTGACAATGTCTTTATTTTTATACAGAGAAATCTTGCCTACACCACTGCCCACATAGCCGAAGTCGGCATCAGCCATTTCTCCTGGTCCATTTACAATACAACCCATAATGGCAATCTTCACTCCTTTGAGGTGATGCGTTGCTTCTCGAATTTTTGCAGTTGTTTCTTGCAAGTCAAAAAGTGTACGTCCACAACTAGGGCAAGAGATATATTCGGTCTTGCTGATGCGAGTACGTGTAGCCTGCAAAATTGAGAAGGCGGTATTATTGGTAAATTGATTTAAGTCTTTAACGGGTAGATAAGTTCTACCTTTTGCCTGCACATTATCCATTGTGGCATTGGCTGCATAGCCGAGGCAAATACCATCACCTAGCCCATCCAACAAAAGAGCTCCAGTATCTGTTGCTAATTTCACCAAATGCTCATCGGGCGTATGTCCGCTACTATCGGAGATGATGACAACAGGATTATCAATTTTACGCTGCATCAATTCAGCAAACATGCGTCGAATACTTTGCATGGTATTGTCATTGGTACTACTGAAGCAAAGCACTACACTCTGGTCAATATTACTAAGCAAATCAAGATTTGCAGCAGTTTTATCATCGCTGTAGCAATCCAACATCACAAAATTTAATGTCTTGCTTTTATAGTTTGCAGTGGCATATTCGCTAATGTCAAATATGGGTAATACTTTTTGCAAGTCGGTATCTTCGCTTATCGCTGAAGGATACACAATAACTCTTAGCGTACCCGGTAAAGCAAAATCGGGGATTTGTGTTCCTGTAAAAATAAAATCTGCTGCTTGGTCACCAATATTCCATTTATCGCTGGGCGCATCGTAATGATAACCGATACTTTCTAAAGTTTTGGGCGTGATATTTTGTTCTTTGCTCAAATCGGCAATCACCACAGGTACTTGTTTTCCTCCAATATTTTGTACTACAAATGATTGACGACGTTGGTATGAAAATGGATCATATGGTAATTTATCTATGGGGGGGATTGTAATTCTTTCGTGTGTCGTTGCAGTGTGTTTCTGAACAATATCTCGGCAAACCGGAATTTCGAATTCAGGGTCTTCTGTAAGCGACACACGAATAGTATCTCCAATACCATCTTCGAGCAATGTGCCAATGCCTACTGCACTTTTAATGCGACCATCTTCGCCATCTCCAGCTTCTGTAACTCCCAAATGTAAAGGATAACATTCGCCAAACTCTTCGTCCATCTTTTGCACCAAAAGGCGATAAGCTTGAACCATTACTTGCGGATTGCTACTCTTCATGCTGAGCACTATCTGATGATAATTTTCGTCACGAGCGATTCGCAAAAATTCTAAGGCTGATTCCACCATCCCAATTGGAGAATCTCCATAGCGACTCATAATTCTATCACTGAGTGAGCCATGATTAGTACCGATACGCATAGCCGTACTATGCTCTTTACAAATCTTCACCAATGGCGTAAAACGCTCACGGATGCGCTCTATTTCGGCAAAATATTCGGCATCGGTATAATTAATAAAATCAAATTTCTTCTTGTCCACATAATTTCCAGGATTCACGCGCACCTTTTCTATCAAACGTGCGGCAATTTCGGCGGCATTGGGGGTAAAATGAATATCGGCAACAAGTGGTGTATTGAAACCTGCGGCACGTAGTTGCTTTTTAATTTCCAATAAATTTTCAGCTTCTTTTTTACTCGGAGCAGTGATGCGCACCAACTCAGCTCCTGCTTCAATACATCGAATCGTTTGCGCTACTGTAGCACCAGTATCCATTGTATCTGTAGTAATCATCGTTTGGATACGTATGGGTTGTTGACCTCCAAGCAATAAATCACCAACGGCGATTTCACGAGTAATTAGGCGTTTATACTGGGTGAGTGAAGGTGTATAGTATTGAAGCATAAGTGTATTTGAAGAGACCACAAAGATAAGGCTTGTAGCACAGTTCTTAAAATGCTTTGTACCTCTGGGTGCCAATATTTAATTAGGGAAATAACACATTATGCTGGAGCTACCTAAAATTAACCCAAAAAGAAGTGGGTCATAAAACCATTTTTTATTTTTAAACGTTATTTAAAAAAATCTTTGTACAATCAATATGCTTGTACGTCCAGTCCTTTATCCTAGCCCTTTAAGTAAAAAAATTGTGGGCGAGTTAGCGATATACTTGAGTATTACGGGCTCGTGGAAAACCTTTGCTCACAAATAAAACTAAAACGTACACGATTAACTGCGAGCGTCTAGTATAACCTGACTGTGAGCATAATCTATTACTTAATCTTCTAGGATTTTGTAATACTCCAGTATTCAGTACTGTTAAAGCTAAGTACTAAATATCTTTTAACTTAGTATTGCTAAGCGAACAGCAAAACGAACATAAAGAATATAAATTGAAAACTGAACAAATGTTTTAAAAATATTTTTTCGTCTTTAGGGCAGGTTGTTTCCCGTAAAAACGCTCTAATAAACGGCTATACCTAAGCGCACAAGCTCTATAATGTGTTTCAGTTCTTTTGTTGGAATAACGATAAAAGATATTCAGCTTTTTAGATTTGAGATTTTTGTAGGTAGCAGGTCCTGGTGTTTTAGGCAAAGGGTATTTTAATACATCGCCTTTATAATTCAATGCGACCAACATCTTCTGTGTTAAGTGCAAATCGAAGGGACTAGACTCATTCGGCACCAGCACACCATAATAGAGTATAAAAAAATTGGTGTCCCTATTATTGATTACCGGATGCTCCACAAAACCACCCTTCTCGTCTAAAAGTTTACCTTCAATCTCCCCATTTTGGATAGCAATTATATTGGAATCATAAAAATAATATACCGGACAGTATTTGAAATTATCATCAAAATCCATCACCATTTTTTGGTTTGCTTTTTTTAAAGCCTCAATAAGTTCTGGCTTTGTAAGCTTATCTCGAGTGCGCTCTAAACGCTTATAACCAGAAAAAAGTTCTACCAATACCGCCTTGGGAGGCTTTTCATCGGGCAACGCTTTTTTTCTTGCTAATAACTGTGCATTTGCACTTAAAAGACAATTTTGAAACAATATGAATAATAGAATTCTGTACATAAGAAAAGCAATTATTGTATAACAAAGTTAGTTATAAATTATTGTCCGAGATGATTCAAAATTAGGGCATTTGCTACCTTGAAAGCATTGCTATTGCTCAAAAGTTGATAGTGATTTGAAAACAGCGGGGCTTTTTCTTTTGGGTACTTTTGGGTTGGAATATTAGGTTTTGTTCGCTCTCTTTTCTGTTTATGTTTTTCTATGATGGCTACTTTTGCCGTATCAATGTTGTTTGTTTAGTTGCAGCAAAATGGAGAAACGGTGGTCCAATAGCCACCCTTATTGTGAAATTTATTCTGGACAGCAGTAATACAAAACGTGCAATGCACATTTTGGCACTTAATAATTGACCTTTAAATTTTTAAGCACTTATTTGGATTTATACAAATAAGTGGATAGGTTCGTCCAACTGCGGTATTGACAAAATTTGGCTGCCCAACACTAGTAAAAGAGGTGTTTTGCCAACGCACAAGCCGACACAAAAACACCACATTTAATTTTGCCCAACCGCACCCAAAGCCTACCCTCCACCCAGACAAGTGGACAGTGACTATTTGGTTGAAGATTATATCGAAAACAAGAATGAAAAAACTAACTTTGAGACCTATAAATTAAGAATAATAAACAGACAATGACCGACAATTTAGAATTAGAAAAAAACCTTTGGCAAGCAGCCGACAAGCTTCGCAACAATATGGATGCTGCCGAATACAAACACGTTGTATTGGGTTTGATATTCTTAAAATATATTTCTGATGCTTTTGACGAACTATATGATCAATTGAAAGCTACCGAAGCCGAAACAGGTGCAGCCCCAGAAGACAAAGACGAATATACAGCAGAACGAGTTTTTTATGTGCCACCACAGGCACGTTGGAAATGGTTACAAGGCAGAGCAAAATTACCGACCATTGGCAAAGAGATTGACGATGCAATGGATGCCATTGCAAAAGATAACCCAACTTTAAAAGGCGTTTTACCAAAGGACTATGCAAGACCAGCTTTAGACAAACAACGATTGGGAGAATTGATAGACTTAATTGGTTCTATCACATTAAGCAAAGGCAAAGACGGAAAAGGTAAAGACGTTTTGGGTTTTGTGTTTGAATATTTCTTAGGACAGTTTGCTGATGCAGAAGGTAAAAAAGGTGGACAATTTTATACACCGCAAAGCATTGTGAAAATATTGGTTGATATGCTTGCACCCGAACCCGAAAAACGAGTGTATGACGGTGCTTGTGGCAGTGGTGGAATGTTTGTGCAAAGCGAACGCTTTATTGAAATGCACGAACACCGCAAAGGCAAAATCTCAATCTTCGGACAAGAGAGCAACCCAACCACTTACAAACTTGCCAAAATGAATTTGGCTATTCGTGGTATTGATGCCAACATTGCTTTGGGCGACACTTTAATGAATGATGCATTCCCTGAACTCAAAGTGGATTATGTAATTGCCAATCCACCATTTAACGTAAGCGATTACAACATAAACAAAGCCGCAACGCATAAATGGAAATATGGCGTTCCTTCAACAGGAAACGCCAACTACGCTTGGTTGCAATTATTCATTAGCAAATTAGCACCCTATGGAACGGCAGGCGTTGTTTTGGCAAATGGCAGCATGAGTTCTGAAATTGCCACAGAAGGACAAATCAGAAAAGAATTGATTGAAAACGATTGGGTAGATTGTATGGTTTCTTTGCCTTCGCAATTATTTTACAATACCCAAATTCCAGCCTGCTTGTGGTTTTTAGCTCGTAACAAAGAAGGCAATACCAAATTAAGAAACCGTAACAACGAAATACTTTTTATTGATGCCCGAGAATTAGGTACAATGATAAGCCGTAAACAAAAAGAGTTAAGTGAAAAAGATATTGCCAAAATTTCGGACACATACCACAATTGGAGAAGCAAAGAAAAATTTGAAACCGATTACAAAGACATTGCAGGGTTTTGCAAATCTGCCAACATCCAAGATGTACGCAAAAACAACTACATACTTACGCCAGGCAGATACATAGATTTTAAAGAAGTAGCCGAAGATGGAATTGCATTTGACGACAAAATGCAAACGCTTTCATCCGCACTTTCAGCACAAATACAAAAAGCCAATGAGTTGGACGAAGCCATTAAAATAAACCTTTCTAAAATTGGCTATTTAATATAAAAATGGCACAACTGTTTAACAATAAATATAGAATACCGTCTGCCCGTTTGCAAAATTGGAATTATGCAAACGAGGCAATGTATTTTGTAACGATATGTACACAAAACAGAGGTAATTATTTTGGTAAAATTGTGGACACAATATTACAACCAACCGAAATTGGAAAAATTGCATATTCAGAATGGTACAATTCTATTAAAATGCGACCTGATATGAATTTGGAATTAGGTGAATTTGTGGTAATGCCTAATCACATTCACGGAATTATTATTATTGGGGCAAATGAATACAATTCGACATTGGATACGCAACGTTCCGACCGTAAAGATGCAATGCATTGCGTCTCTACCAACGCCAACGCCAACGATACCGAATACAAAAATCAATTTGCCCCGCAATCAAAAAATTTGTCGTCAATCATCCGTGGGTATAAATCTGCGGTAACCACCTACGCTAGAAAAAACGGAATTGAATTTGATTGGCAATCACGATTTCACGACCATATCATTCGTTCAATGGACGATTATCACAGAATTTCAAATTACATTATAAACAACCCTACAAAATGGCAGGAGGATAAATTTTATAATGCACCTCACGTAGAGACGCAATGCATCGCGCCTCTACCGCCACATACAACACAAAATATAGAAAATGACAACCGAAAATAAAATCGTTTTCACTGTTGTCCGATAAAAAAAATAGCCTAAAACAGGCTATTTTTTCGTTTTAGTAGATTTGGAGTTACTATACAACCAACTACTATGGGTAAAAGTAATTACTTTTCTACTAAATCCGTTTTCGGACAGCTCATTTCTCTTATAGATGAGCGCATCATTACATCTTCGGTAAAAAAGCACGATGCCGACTAGCTGTTATCCAAAAGCGGTTAAAGCGCAAATGGGCATTTTCCAATTTGGTTAGTTTTTGTAAAATACATTTGTTCAACTGTATTCAGCTAATAAAATTTTTAGAAAACCCCGAAAAAGACTGGATAATAGATGCCGAACCGATAGAACAGCTATCCTTATTTGGGTAGCTTGTTTTCCAAAAAAGTTAAATCCAAAAACTGAAAACCAATACCAGAAAGCCTTTCAGAAAAAATTTATGCAGGGTTTAGTTTTTATCGGACAATAATGAAATAAAATACCTAACGCTTCTACTTTTACTTACTACGGTTGGACATTATTCTTTTGGGCAAGACAAAAAACAGAGTAAGTACTTCGACAAAGAACTTAAACAATGGACAAAGACCTTTTCTAATTTCAATTTGTCTGACTTCAAAATAAAAGACACTTTACGTTTCGAGAATAACTATAAGCAAGACTTCAACTCATACAAAAAATTCATTTCTATTTACAAGCCAATAATTACCTATTCATCTGATAGTTCTAAATTTATTGACATTTACAGTTATCAATTAAATCTTGAGAAACAAGGAGACCACTACAAAGAAAACACAGAGATAGACCAAGCAGTTTTACTATGTAATCCAAAAACGAAATATTGGAATAGAATTTATTTTGGTGGTTATTCACGATAGATAGATGAAGAGATATGGATTGCACCAACAAAATTTCTTTTAGTTGGTATTATTAAATCGGCAGACAATAAAAAAAATCCTCACATTCTATTAGTTGATACAGACAAGCAGACATTAATAGAATATGTTAACACGAACAAAACTTCACTTCAAGACGACAAAGGTTATATGTCATCGAAATTGAAAAAAATAAAAATTGAAGACCTGTAGAAGCCACGGCTACCAACATATGGTTTGGCATTATTGGAGCCTGAGGAATATATCCTCAACATTTGTTCTATAAGGCTATTGTTGGGGCAGGCGAGTTTCAATTTAGCTTTTTGTTGTTATCTTCATCTTCAGTTTTTCAATCAGCAGCGGTTCCGGGCTGACGGAATACTAATTCCCGTACTTCGGCAAGCCCTATCCGTTAGGTGC
>JASGCQ010000126.1 GCA_030054025.1 Phycisphaerales bacterium
CGCTCTAACAACATTAAAACCTACTTTTCTTAACACTTCAAAAAATGATTTAGCCCTTTTCCCTTTTCTTTTACAGATCAATCATTTTGAATACAAAAAAAAATAGTAATTTATTGAATATTTTTAGTTACCTTCGCAAAATATAAATACACTACAATATGGCAGATTTGAAATTGCAAAGAAATTTTGGTATTGCGGCACACATTGATGCTGGTAAAACTACTACTACTGAAAGAATACTTCGTTACACGGGTATGATTCATAAAATTGGCGAAGTGCATGATGGTGCAGCTACAACTGATTGGATGGAGCAAGAAAAGGAAAGAGGTATTACCATTACATCGGCAGCGGTAAGTTGTCAATGGAATTTTCCTACAACCAATGGACAGGCAAATGCGGACACTAAAAAATATTATTTTAACATTATTGATACACCAGGACACGTTGATTTTACCGTTGAAGTAGAACGATCGATGCGTGTTTTAGATGGATTGATTGCTCTTTTTTCAGCTGTTGATGGGGTAGAGCCACAAAGTGAAACTGTATGGAGGCAAGCTAATCGCTATAAAGTTCCGCGAATTGGATTTGTGAATAAAATGGATAGAGCAGGTGCTGACTTTTTAATGGTAGTAAGACAAGTCAAAGAAATGTTGGGTGCAAAAGCCGTACCTTTACAGTTGCCTATTGGTGCTGAAGATGATTTTAAGGGCGTAGTAGATTTGATCACAATGAAGGCAGTTATTTGGGATGATGCTACTGAAGGAATGACTTATCAAGTGCATGCTATTCCTGATAATATGAAAGAAGAAGCTCAAGAATGGCGACAAGAGCTTATAGAAGCAGTAGCCGAATATGATGAGAAATTACTCGAGAAATTTTTTGAAAATCCCAATTCTATTTCTGAGGCTGAGGTTCATGAAGCTATTAGAAAAGCGTGTATAGATCTTAGTATCGTGCCTATGATGTGCGGGTCATCATTTAAAAATAAAGGTGTACAAACTGCATTAGATGCGGTTTGTAGATACCTGCCATCCCCAATGGATATTGAAGACACCAAGGGTACAAATCCTGACAATGGTGAGGAAATTACGCGTAAGGCTGATGCCAAAGCTCCATTTGCCGCTTTGGCATTTAAAATTATGACTGATCCCTTTGTTGGTCGCTTAGCATTCTTCAGATGTTATAGCGGTCGTCTTGAAGCTGGGTCGTATGTTAGGAATATGCGTAGTGGTAAAAATGAACGAATTAGTAGAATTATGAAGATGTTTGCGAATAAGCAAAATCCTATCGATTTTATTGAAGCGGGCGATATAGCCGCAGCAGTTGGATTTAAAGAAATTAAAACAGGGGATACATTATGCGATGAGAATGCACCGATTGTACTTGAAAATATGTTTATCCCCGAGCCCGTTATTTCTATTGCCGTTGAACCTAAAACGCAAGCTGATGTTGATAAAATGGGTATGGCTATTGCAAAACTGATCGAGGAGGATCCAACACTCAAGGTTAAAACTGATCAAGAAACTGGGCAGACCATCCTATCAGGAATGGGTGAGTTACATCTTGAAATTATTGTTGATAGAATGAAGCGTGAGTTTAAAGTAGAAGTAAACCAAGGTAACCCGCAGGTCGCTTATAAAGAATGTTTTGGTAAGTCTATAGAACATAGAGAAGTGCTTAAAAAACAAACAGGGGGTCGTGGTAAATTTGCCGATATTCAATTTGAAATCGGTCCCGCAGATGAGCAATGGTTAAAAGAAAACCCCGATGAAAATTTCCAATTTGTAAATGATCTTTTTGGCGGGTCTATTCCTAAAGAATTTGTTCCAGCTATTCAAAAAGGATTCGAAACAGCTATGACTACAGGCGTCTTGGCTGGCTACCCCGTTAATAATATGAAAGTTCGTGTTTTTGATGGTAGTTATCACGATGTTGACTCAGACTCTATGTCATTTGAATTGTGTGCCAAAGGTGGTTTTAGAGAGTCAGCTAAAAAAGCAAAGCCAACCCTCTTAGAACCTATTATGAAAGTCGAAGTAGTAACACCCGATCAATACATGGGTGATGTAACAGGCGATCTCAATAGAAGACGCGGTATGCTAGAAGGCATGGATACTAGGGGAAATGCTCAAGTTATTAGAGCAAAAGTGCCTTTGAGTGAAATGTTTGGTTATGTTACACAACTTCGTTCCTTATCTTCTGGTCGTGCTACTTCTACAATGGAGTTCTCACATTATGCACCGGCACCTAATAATATTGCTGAAGAAGTAATAGCTAAATCTAAGGGTAAAGTAAAGATTGAAGGCTAAATAGGTTAATCGGTTGCAAAAAGAATAACTAATTAATAATTATGCCCAGTTATTTCACTCTCTTAATAAATGGGTATAATGGATTAAATTTGTAGGTCTTTAAAAAGTAAATAACGATTTTATTTTTTTCTTTTATCTTGATACAAAAGAAAAAAGGTGGCTCTATGACGAAAAGAGCGGGGGGTAACTTATCTCAATTTCATATCGATTACCATTGAGCATATAGCCGTAATTCCCTCAGAGGAATGACTTTGCAAAACAAGGCCAACGAAGTGCCCATCGAAAATGGGCAGAGGCGAATATATCAAAGAAAGCGAGTGG
>JASGCQ010000127.1 GCA_030054025.1 Phycisphaerales bacterium
ATCTTGCCAAAGGTTACCAACACAAATACAACAACAACAGCGACAGTTTTTTGCTGCAATGCGCCAACATTGCCTTGCAATACGACCCTAAAAACCTGAACGTATTATTGCTAAAAGCCGAATGGCTGGAAAACAGATTGCAAACAAAAAACATTGCCAAAGTGCAATCGTCGCAAGACTTTCAAGACTATCAAAAACTACTGGCGCAACTCTACCACCAAGGCTACCGCGAGATGCCCTTGGAGATGAAGAACAATATTATAAGACTCTACAACAAGGAAAAACTTACAAACGTCACAGCAACGAACGTTGTACATCCCGATTATTTCCAGAAAGCAAGCACCCCCAAAGCCACCTTATCTTGGGGATTGTTTGACGAACGCCACACGCACAAAGCTACAGAACGCTACGGCAACACAATCTTTAACACACGCACCAAAAAGATTACCGCCTTTGCCACCGGGCAAAACCTCTACAATAATTACAACTTCGACCCTGTGGTCTTTGCGATGAATGTGGACCCGCTGGCGCATAAGTTTCCTTCACAGTCGCCTTATTCTGCTTTTGGTGGCAACCCCATTTTTTACATAGATGTAGGTGGAGCTTTCCAATATCCAGCAAACAAAGTGGCATCCTATACTAAATCATATCCAATGATTACAAAATACTTAGCACAAAACATCCAAAGGGATGTTTTAAAAAGCCCTGCAATAATGCAAGGCATGGCAAAATACAGCGAAGGAAACCTAACACCAGCGCAAATTAAAAATGACACTAAATGGAATGAAAAAACCAGCCCAACAATTTCATTTTCTGAAGGTTATGTTGTCTCCGATGATGGAAAGTCAGGGACATTTGCTGAGTACACCAGCCACAATAACACCATCAATATAAGTAAAGGGTTTGCAGATAGAATAGAAGGTGTCTTAGCAGGCGATGCAAGTATGGAAGATAAGCAAGCTGCATTGTATGAATTTTTCGCCACTATAGGTCATGAAGAAGTTCATAGAGGAGATTATCTCGATGGCATTAGGCAAGAAAATTCAGATGCATCTGGTTGGGGTGGAGAGCCTGGTGCAGCATTTATGACCGATGTTTTTGAATCAAAAGATGTAGATGCTGGAGGTGAGAAAATGAGAATAAATATGGGCAGCGTTCATGGCGATTCCAAGCAAATAGTAACCGAACAACAAAACTCAGGGAATGGTAACATCGTACCGACTGTTCCTAACAAATAAAGATATATGAAGTGGTTATTAATGATTTATTGTATTGGATGTTTCGTTTCTGGTAGAAGTCAGAAATGTGTAGTTGCTAACCCAAAAGAAAACATCGTTTATTTGGGTATTCCTAATCCTCTGGATTTTGCCGTAGAGGGACAATTTTGTAAAAATCTGGTCATTTCCACAGATAATGGAAAAATAGAACCTACTGATGAAGCTTGCAGCTATATTCTTATCCTTAAAAATGCTGGTAAAGTAGAAATAACGATAAGTGATAAGAAATCTAAAAATCACAAAGTACTCGGCAAAGCAGTTTTTCGAGCAAAATATATTCCAGACCCGATCGCGATTGTAGCAGGTAAAAGCGGGGGTGAGATTCGTAAGAGTGTTTTAAAAGTTCAAGTAGGTATTTCTACTGTGTTAAATGGCTTCGATTTTGACATTAGGTTTAAGATAGAAAACTATACAGTAAGCTTTTTCAGAGATAATAAGCCTACGTTTACAAAAAATTGTAATGGGGCAATTTTTCCCCAAGAAGTTATTGCAGCTTTTGACACATTACAAACAAATGACAGAGTAATTTTTTCTAGAATAAACTGTAAATCTCCAGATGGCAAAAGCAGGACATTATTGCCTATAGAATTTGTAATAGTTGACTAAATATCAAACCCTCCCTCACTGGCGGCAAAATTTGACTCCCCCAAGTGATTATCAATTAGCAAAGTAAGGTTATGAATAAGTCGTTTTTAATTGTGATTATTTTTTTATCCCTTAAAAGTTATGCTCAAAAAGGCATAATTAATAAGTATGGCTTTTTCAAATTCCACAATAGTCGTACCTATTTAGCATATTTAGATTACTGTTTGAATAATCAGATTGCTGGAAATTCTTTTTTGTATTTAAAAGTAAAATATAATAGCTGTAGTAAATATAAAATCATTATTCTTTCTACTGATGAAAGACCTCTTGAGAAATTTAACTTAACATCTTATTCATTATTTCATAAAAGAATATTATTTACTAAAAGTCCAAGTTTTTTCAATAAATATGTAGTTGATGAAAAGAGTTTTCAAACCATAAAAACGATGTCCGAAAAGATTTTTTTTACTAGCTATATTGATACCAATGGCGTGTTTAAAGAGATAAAAAATGAAGAGGTTAAAAGGGCTGTTATTTACAGACTTTTATTACAAAATGTTCCTGTTTCTCAAAATGATATTTCTGGCGAATTGCAAATACCTACAAATCTAATTGATTTTTAGGATTACCCTCACTGGCTCAAGTATGCAGCTATAGCCTTTGCAGAGTAGCGTACTTGTGCC
>JASGCQ010000006.1 GCA_030054025.1 Phycisphaerales bacterium
TAAACCCACTAAAATCCACAGCCAAATTGTTTAGATTTTTAAGTAAAATCTCGTATTTTTGTATAAAGTTGTTCGTTTATTTAATCGTTTGGAAATCAATTAAATATACGGCTTTTTAAGCTAATGAACAACTTTTTATTTCACTTTTTTTGAAATTTTTTCTAAATACACAACGGGTTATTTAATCTATTTTTACAACCTGTTGCACTTCAAGATTGAATTCAGCAGCATTTTATGGAAAAAGTAAACAAAATACTTAATTTTAATTTAATAGTTTTCGAACGAAAATTCAACCACTTACTAGACAATAATAATAGAATACTTAAATATGTATTGAAACACATTATAAAGAGTAAGGGAAAAAAAATACGCCCCATGTTTGTTTTTTTAGCCGCAAAAATAGCGGGTGAAATAAATGAAAGTACTTATCGTACCGCTTCCATGATAGAATTATTGCATACGGCAACATTGCTACACGATGACGTAGTAGATGATGCGATGCAAAGAAGAAGTTTTTTTTCTATAAATGCCATTTGGAAAAATAAAATTGCTGTTTTGGTAGGCGATTTTCTGTTGGCAAAAGGGTTGCTGCTTTCTATTGAAAATGAAGATTTCGAACTATTGAAAATCACTTCAAATGCAGTAAAAGAAATGAGTGAGGGAGAGTTGCTTCAGATTGAAAAAGCTAGAAAGCTAGATATTACCGAAGCAATTTATTTCGAAATCATTCGGTCTAAAACAGCCTCATTATTGGCCTCGGCTTGTGCTGCGGGAGCCTATTCTTCATCTCTGAATAAGGAACTTGCTGAAAAATTCAGGCTTTTTGGTGAAACAATAGGAATTGCATTTCAGATTAAGGACGACTTACTCGACTTTGGTCATAATAATACTGGCAAACCATCGGGAGGAGACATTAAAGAAAAGAAAATGACTTTGCCGCTTATTTATACTTTACAGGTAGTGCCTCCCGAAATTAGAAGAAGCATTATTTATATAATTAAAAATCAAAACACGGATAAAAGTAAAGTAGATAAGGTGATGCGCTTTGTTAAAGAATACAGTGGTCTGGATTATGCAGAAAAAATAATGATTGAATATAAAAACAAAGCACTTGATTTGCTGTTTACATTTCCACAAAGTGAAGCGCGAGACGCAATGGATGAACTTGTGAACTTTACCATTTACCGAAAAAAATAAGCAAATCTTTTGCGATTTGAATAAAATCTTATGAGTAATCACATTGAAGTAATAGGTGCTCGAGTACATAACTTAAAAAATTTGTCCCTCTCTATACCCAAAAACCAACTGGTTGTTGTTACAGGTATTAGTGGTAGCGGAAAATCTTCTTTGGCATTTGATACCATATTTGCAGAAGGGCAAAGGCGGTATATGGAAAGTTTTTCTGCGTATGCTCGCCAGTTTATGGGAGATTTGGAAAGACCTGACGTAGATAAGATTTCCGGACTTTCGCCGGTAATCTCCATCGAACAAAAAACAACCAATCGTAATCCTCGATCAACCGTAGGTACCGTAACTGAGGTGTATGATTTTATGCGCTTGCTCTTTGCAAGAATAGGAGAAGCTTACTCCTATAATACGGGAGAAAAAATGCAGCGTTTTAGCGAAGAAGAAATCGCTGAACACATCAACAAAACCTTTGCTAATAAAAAGCTTATTTTATTGGCACCTGTGGTACGCGGTAGGAAGGGGCATTATAGAGAATTGTTTGAACAATTAAGAAAACAGGGATATTTAAAAGTGCGTATTGATGGAGAGATAATTGACTTAAAAGAAAAAATGCAGCTCGACCGATACAAGATTCATGATATCGAATTGGTAATTGATAGATTGGTTGCGGATAAAGAATCAAGAAACAGGCTTTCTCAAAGCATTCAAAAAAGTTTGCATTCCGGAAAAGGGCTAATGTTTGTATTGGATATTGATACCAACAAACTGATGCAGTATAGTAAACAGTTGATGTGTGCAACTACAGGCCTTTCTTACGAAGAGCCTTCTCCAAATTCATTTTCATTCAACTCTCCTTATGGTTATTGCCCTACTTGCAAAGGCTTAGGTAATATTTATGTGGTCAACATGAATGAAGTGATACCCGATGCCAATAAAAGTATAGCAGATGGCGGTATCGCTCCTTTGGGCGAAGAACGTGATACATGGACTTTTAAAATGGCAATGGTAGCAGCCCAAAAACACAAAATTGCAAGTAGCAAAGCAATCAAAGACATTCCTAAAAATTTGTTGAATATGCTTTTGTACGGGAATGAAGAGGGGCAAATAACCTACGAAAATGCAGAAAGAACGCCCCAACCCAATGACGATTATGAAGGAGTGGTGAATATGATTTTGCGATGGTTTAACGAAACAACATCGGATGCCATTCGAAATTGGGCAGAGCAATTTATGGAATTGAATACTTGCCCAGAATGTAATGGAGCAAGATTGCGTAAAGAGAGCTTATGGTTCAAAATTAACGATAAGAATATTGCTGATTTATCTAACAATGCACTGCAAGAATTATTCGACTGGTTCCAAGGGATTGAGAAGAAAATAAGTCCGAAACAAAACACGATTGCCAAAGATATTCTCAAAGAAATAAGAGAGCGATTAAGTTTTCTTTTAAATGTTGGCTTACATTATTTAAGTATGAATCGTGCTACCAGAACACTGAGTGGAGGAGAGTCTCAGCGCATAAGATTAGCCACGCAAATAGGTTCGCAACTTACTGGCATTACTTATATTCTTGACGAGCCCAGCATTGGATTACACCAACGTGATAATGTGCGATTAATAAATGCCTTACAGGATTTGCGAGATACAGGCAACTCTGTGCTTGTCGTGGAACACGATAAAGATATCATGTTAGCTGCGGATTATTTAATTGATATTGGACCTGCTGCCGGATTGCATGGTGGTAAAGTGGTAAGCCAAGGAACACCCAAAGAAGTATTGAAAACAAAAACCATAACTGCCCAATACTTGAACAATTCGATTCGAATAGAAGTACCTAAAGAAAGAAAAAAAGGGAATGGCCATTCGATTAATTTGAAAGGTGCTACAGGTAACAATCTTCGTAATGTCTCTATCCAAATACCACTCGGTACATTTGTAGCCATTAGTGGTGTCAGTGGCAGCGGTAAGAGTACATTGATTAACGAAACACTGTATCCAATACTTGCAAAACATTGTTATCCCAATTACAAGCAAACCCCAATGCCTTATAAAAGCATTGAAGGTTTAGAACATATTGATAAAGTTATCGAAATAGATCAAAGCCCGATTGGACGCACTCCGCGCAGCAATCCAGCTACCTATTGTGGTTTTTTCAATGATATACGCCAGCTCTTTGCCCAAGTACCCGAAGCCAAAATTAGAGGATATTCTGCGGGGCGTTTTTCTTTCAATGTAAAAGGAGGGCGTTGTGAAAGCTGCCAAGGTAGCGGTATGCGAACAATTGAAATGAATTTTTTGCCCGATGTATATGTACGCTGTGAAGCTTGTAATGGTCAACGATACAACCGAGAAACGCTTGAAATTAGGTATAGAGGAAAATCAATTTCAGACGTATTGAATATGACTGTTGATGATGCCGTTGAATTTTTTATTAATGTTCCGATGCTGTATCGAAAATCAAAAACATTACAAGATGTTGGCTTGGGTTATATATCGTTGGGACAAAATGCGGTAACACTAAGTGGAGGGGAGGCCCAAAGGGTAAAGTTGGCGACAGAATTGGCGAAACGAGATACCGGACAAACCATTTATCTTTTGGATGAGCCAACAACGGGACTGCATTTTCAAGACATCAAGCATTTATTGAGCGTATTGAATAAATTAGTAGAGCGCGGTAATACAATAATAGTCATAGAACATAACATGGACATTTTAAAAGTGGCTGATTATATAATTGATATTGGCCCCGAAGGAGGCAAAGGGGGCGGCAGCGTAGTGGTAACCGGAACTCCTGAAAAAGTTGCTGCAAACAAAAATAGCCATACAGGCAGATATTTGAAACTTGAAATTTAATATTATCATCAACAAACAATATATTTACGACCAAATAATCATTGAAATTATGAACACAACCGACACAACAAAATACCTTGTTTGGAAAAATGTTTTTATCGCACTCTCGGTATTAAGCCTTGTTCTGATGCCTTTTTTTAGCATCAGCCATGGTATGTCTGGCGATGAATGGTCTTTGATTATTTACGGCCATGATATATATGATTACTTTTTTAACCATGGTACTAAAGCGTTGGATTATGATGTGCTGAATTGGCAACAAGTTGCTGGTTTACATTACTACGGTGGTCTGTACGATTTTACCGTTACGTTTTTACACAAAACACTTTTTCCCGCAACAGATGAACTCACCTTTCGACATATAGTCAACTCGCTAATTGGAGCTTTATTATTTATTTATACGGGTTTATTAGGAAAGCATTTTGGTGGTTGGCGCACGGGAGTTTTGGCATTTATATTTATAGCACTCAGTCCCCGAATTTTGGGAGAGTCTATGAATAATCCAAAGGATATACCTTTTGCTTTTGCCAATGTTTTTTTCTTGTACCACTTGCTTCGATATATAGTAACCTATGGCGATATAAAATCTCAGTGGAAATATGCTTTGTTGATGGGCTTAGGTTTTGGATTAGCAATGGGATTTCGCATTGGAGGTATTTTGATGATACCCTATACTTTTGTGTTTCTAGCCGCCTATTATTTATGGGATAAAGTTTTTCAAGAAAAAATCAAAAATAATTTTGGAAAGGCTGTAAAAATAATAGCTGCAAATCTTGCTGTAACATTTATACTTGGTTATATAATTGCAATTATTTTTTGGCCATGGGCTTTACAAGCCCCCTTGAGTAAACCCCTTGAAGCACTTGATGCAATGACGCACCGAAAAATACCGATTAGAATGCTTTATGACGGTGCTTATATCATGAATACAGAGGTGCCAAACACTTATACCACAAAATGGATTTTTATTTCTAATCCCATTTATATTGTATTGAGTTTTATAGTATCGCTCGTATTTATTATACCTCTCAGCAAAAAATATGGCAAGCCAAATTTGTTCTTGCTCTTATTCACCTTAGTATTTCCAATAGCCTATGCTGTCTATAAACATTCTGTATTGCACGATACTTGGCGACATTTCTTTTTTGTATATCCCAGTATGGTATTGCTTGCTGCACTTTTGAGTAATTATTTTATAGAAAAATTTGCTTCACAAAAGTTGTACCAATATATCACCATGATTGTTGTGCTTGTAGGAATGCTATTGCCCCTGTCTTGGATAGTAAATAGTTTCCCGAATGAATATGTTTATTTTAATGAATTTTCGGGAGGCATAAAAAAAGCTGCTGGAGTGTATGATTTAGATTATTACCAAAACAGTGGTAAGCAGGCTGCTGAGTGGATTAAGCATCATGCTAAATCAACATCATCAAAAGTAATCGTGGCTTCTAATATGTCTTCCATAGAAAAATATTTTACCAAAGACTCTTCAAAATTTTCAGGAGTTTATGTGCGTTACAATGATAGAGATACTAAGGATTGGGATTATTACATTACCTATTCTCGTTTTATATCATTGGCACAGCTCGAAAATGGTACGTGGCCACCCAAAAATGCTGTACATACAATCGCTATCAACGATGTGCCTATTTGTGCTGTACTTGAACGTAAAACAAAATTGGATATGCAAGCTAGTGCTGCTATGGAACGTCAACATTTAGACTCTGCTTTTGCTTTATACCAACAAGCCGTACAAGCAGATGCGAGCAACGACGCTGTATTGATTCGCTATGCAACTGTATTGGCGCAGCGGGGAGATATACAAAATTCATTGAAGATGCTGGATGAAGCATTGAAAATTGATGCAGGCAATCCTGCAATTTATAATTTGAAAATGCAGATATTCAAAGCCATTAGAGATAATAATCGTGCCATAGAAGCAGAAAATATGTTGCGTAGTTTGATGCAATAATTTCTGGTTATAAAAGATGAATGATACTACATGCAATTATCTATAGACCAACTGGCTCCTATACCCTTGCAAGAAAAACTGAGGAGTAGACCATCTGATATATGGTTGCAATCCATAGTTTTTTCTGCTCCTGAATACATCTGTGTACAAGCACCTTCGGGTACAGGCAAAACTACTTTGATACATTGTTTGTATGATTTGCGTAGAGACTATACTGGGAAAATATTTTGGAATCATAAAGAAATCAATACACATACACCGGAATCTTTAGCACAGTTAAGGTCTCAAGAGATGAGTGTTATTTTTCAGGATATGCGATTGTTTCCTGATTTGACCGCATGGGAAAATTTGGAACTCAAACGTAGCCTAAGCGATTCGGTAAAAGAAGAAGAAGTGAGTGAGTGGATGAATAGATTGGGCATTGGTGATAAAAAAAATGCATTCGCCAAAACACTTTCCTATGGCGAACAACAAAGATTAGCGATTGTGCGCGCCTTATTGCAACCCTTTTCTTTTTTATTGATGGATGAGCCTTTTAGCCACTTAGATAATAATAATACCCTGGTTGCTGCTGCATTGATTCTAGAAGTGGTACAGCGCAATAATGCAGGATTGTTATTGGCAGATCTTGACGAAAATAATTTCTTCCCTTACCACAAAACATTATTGTTATGAGCTCGAACAATCGGGAAGGGATACTCAAAAAACTGTTATTGCGCAATAGCAAAAAGGGCAGGTTGTATAGTGCTTGGATTGCTTTATGTATTGGTTGTACCTTACTGCTGGTGTCTGTTATGATATGGAGTACCTTTCAAGATATTTTAAAAGGAAAGACCAGTCAAGATAGTTTGGGAAGCACTTTTTTAACGGTCAGCAAAATAGTGGATGATGCCTCTATGGCCAATAAAGAACGTACACAAATTCAAGCACAAGATTTAGTGCAAATTAAACAGGCACCCCAAGTGCAAGATGTAGGACTGCTCACACCGGCTAATTTTAATGTGTCAGCATTTATGGGTTTAGGAACTAACACCTATAGCACATTATTGTTTTTGGAGGCTGCCCCCGATCGTTTTATGGATCAGATGCCTGAAACGTGGAAATGGCAAGAAGGCGACAATACGATTCCCATTATCCTTTCTCGCGATTTCTTAAATATGTACAATTATGTCTTTGCTCCTAGCCAGGGATTGCCCCTACTATCCGAACAAACGGTCATGGCATTGGGTTTTACATTGACTATGGGCGAAGGCGCTCATCAAGTAAATTATCGCGCACAAGTAGAGGGCTTTTCAGACAGGATTTCATCAGTTCTCGTACCTCAATCTTTTATTGATTTTGGTAATATAAAATTTGGTGCCAATAGTGCAACTACTATTTCTCGTGTTATTATTAAAGTAGCTGACCCGAGCGATAAAAATTTCACCAATTTCTTAGAGAACAATCATTACACAACTAATGCCGAGCAACTGCGATTTAGTAAAATGCGTTCTATTGTAGAAGTGGTTTCTAGTGCTACAGGTATCTTGGCATTATTATTAATGGCTATCGGAGCTTTGGTATTTATATTGTTTATCGAACTCACTATGGCTCAAGCGGAGGCTTCTGTTCAGCTCTTATTGCAAATCGGTTATAGCCCTAAAAAATTGAGCCGATTTCTGATTCGAAAATATATCCCAATCATGTTAAGTGCTTTGTTAGTAGCAGTGTTGATTGCATTATTGATACAGTTTTTTGCTGCTCAAAAATTGAGCAATTTACAATTGTATATTCCTTCTATACCGAGTGTTTATGTTTGGTGTGCAGTAGGAACCAGTGCGCTTATTTTGCTTTGGCAAATCAATCGTTCTATTTACAGAGCCATCTCTGCTTCATAATATATCATTGTTCCTCGTTTGATGTAGAGCTGTTTTTGGCAATACAGAATTTCAAAAAGAGCAAACCTATTATTGCCGCTAAAAGAGAAGCAATCAGAATCGCCATTTTTGAAGACGCAATATATTGAGGATTATCGAAGGCAAGCAACGTAATGAAGATAGACATCGTAAAACCAATACCCCCAAGCATACCTGCCCCAATGATATGTTGCCATTTGAGGCCTTGGGGCAATTTGCAAAAGCCCAAACACACAGCTATAAAAGTGATTAGAAAGATGCCTAAAGGTTTGCCTAGAGTGAGCCCTAATAAAATACCTAAACTGTTTGTATGCATCAATCCCTCTGTCCAATTGATCGGAAATGTGATAGCCGTATTGGCTAATGCAAATAAGGGCAGAATGAAAAAAGCAACGGGCCAATGCAAATAATGTTGTAATAGGTAGGAGCTCGATTTTTCGTTTCCTTTACCAAAGGGAATGGCAAAAGCAAGCAGTACTCCACTAATGGTAGCATGCACACCGGAATGCAGCATAAAGTACCACATCAATACGCCTCCAACAAGATAAGGAATCAGGTTACGCACTTTGATCCGATTGAGTACTATCAAGAAAATAAAAATGCCCAAGGCAACTCCCAATTGTCCGAAGTTGATGGACTTGGTATAGAATAGTGCGATACAAAGAACGGCGCCTAAATCATCAATGACGGCAAGAGCGGTAAGAAATACTTTTAAACCAAGAGGTACACGTTTGCCTAATAAACTCAGTATGCCCAATGCAAAAGCAATGTCAGTTGCCATAGGAATACCCACACCTGCTATCGTTTCCGTATTTTTATTCAGCAGATAGTATAAAGCTGCCGGTACTATCATTCCTCCAATGGCTGCCAAAATAGGAAACAGTGCATTCCTAAAATTTGATAATTCACCGTCATATACTTCACGTTCCATCTCCAAGCCAATCAACAAAAAGAAAATAGCCATGAGTCCATCATTAATCCAATGCCCTACGCTATGGCCGTTAAAGGAATACTCCCAAAAATGGCTATATGTTGCAGCAAAAGAAGTATTGTCAATGACAAGCGATAAGAGTGTACAGGCAATAAGCACAGCACCTCCTGCCTTTTCTGAATCAAAAAATTCTTTGAATAAATTACTAATACGCATTGGGAAAAGTTATATTGCTCCTTATCGTGTTAATGAAAAAATGCGTAAGCCAATAATATGGCGGCAGTAAATCCTGCTAAATCAGCTATCAGTCCGCACACAAGTGCATGACGAGAATTTTTAATATCCACACTGCCAAAATAAACTGCCAATACATAGAATGTAGTCTCTGTGGTTCCTTGCATAATGGCGGCTAATTTGCCAACAAAAGAATTAACACCACCATTGTTTTTTATCACATCTACCATCAATCCTCTTGCACCGCCTCCACTAAGAGGCTTCATCAGTCCGATGGGTATCACGGGTACAAAATCAGTATTCAAACCGCAAGCGGCTACAATTATCGCAATACCATTCACCAAATAATCCATACAACCTGATGTGCGAAATACACTAATCGCTAAAAGCATGGCAATCAGGTAGGGGACAATTCTTATCGCAGTGTTGAAACCCTCTTTTGCCCCTTCGATAAAATGGTCATACACATTTTGTTTTCGGATAGCTCCTGCAGCAATGAATAGGATGACAATTGATAAAATAAAACCACTACCAATACTGCCAATTCTCCGGCTCATTTCATCAGGAGGTAACGAGGATACCATAAAATAAATGCCAATAATTAATGCTGCAAAACCACCCACAAACAACAAAACTGGAAGTTTGAATAGATTGATTTTTTGAAAAATAGATACCATAATCATCCCCGTTATGAAAGCAACAAAGGTGGCAATGAGTGTGGGTAAGAAAATGTCGGCGGCATTAAAATTTGTAAGCCCTTCTTTAATAGCTATTGATTGGCGCAGCGCAATAACTGAAGTAGGAATAAGCGTGACGCCCGCAGTGTTGAGTACCAAAAACATAATCTGCGCATCGCTTGCGGTGTCTTTGCTTGGATTAATGCTTTGTAAGTCTTTCATAGCATTCAAACCCAGTGGGGTAGCAGCATTATCCAAACCCAACATATTGGCAGAAAAATTCATCGTCATACTGCCATAAGCAGGGTGATCTTTGGGTACACCTTTGAATAAGGTTCTGAAAAAAGGTGCTACACCTTTGGCAAAAAGATTAATCAATCCTGCTTTTTCGCCAATCTTCATCATGCCCAACCAAAGCGACATGACTCCCGTTAGCCCAATTGAAATTTCAAAACCTGTTTTAGAGCTATCAAAAAGATTATTGAGCATAGTACCAAACAATTCTGTTTGACCTAAAAAAATAGCTTTGTATGTAGCTACTAAAAATCCGATTAAGAAAAAGGCAATCCAGATGTAGTTGAGTGTCATTTGATTTCTTTACTTGACTATAAAACTAAAAATTTATTTTAGAAATTGGAGTTTTTGCATCGTGGTAGAATAAAAGACTCCAGTTTTCTGCCCGGCCTTGATTAGCGTATTGTTCTCTCAATTCCATTGCCTTTCTACCATCGTAATCGTATTTGGCAATGTATTTCGTTTTTACCTGTTTGTATTGCGGGGCTTCGTCTCCGCCGAAAAATATTTTTTCAGTACCATCGTCTATCAAGTACACAATATGCTCTGGGCAATGCCCTCCCGAATGTGTAAAATGAATATTGCCATCAATATCTCCAGATTCTCCATCGAGCCAAAGAATGTTCTCCAAACCAAGCAAACAAGCCACATCTTCAGGAGTATAAGAAGGCACGCCATTTTCCACTGCAAAGCGAGCTTCGGGACGATAAATGCAATATTGTGCCTGCGAAAAAGTAGGGAGGCTTTGACCATAAGCATCTGTATAGATGGCACCACTGGCATGGTCTTTATGCAAATGGCTCAGGAGTACTTTAGTAACATCTTCGGGTTCGTAACCATGCTGTCGAATATTGGCATGAATTTGTAATTCACCTTCTTGATTACGAAAACCAAGACCTGTATCTAATACCATTAAGTCTTTGCTGGTTACTATTAAAAAAGGTTGGATTTCTACTAAGAGAGAGCCGATTGGGCGGTCTTCCAATACATGTTCAGAATCGTCAAACGGAACAAAAATTTTATCGTGCCCAATTGTAAAAGTGCCTTCTGATAAGGGATATACCTTAGTCATTCGATTCGAAATGTGAATTTAAATGTGGAGTAGTAATGACTTAATTTAAGGGCAATTCGATTTCGTACGATTTCCCTTTCTTTGCAGTGAGCGCATGATTGCGCAGCCATGGGTTCATTACTTTAAGGATTTTGTAGCTGCTGCCATTTTCTTCGGCAAAATCGGCAAGATTTGTAATACTCGAATCAACAATTATGGTTTTTGTTTTCAAGGGTTTATAGGCATCTTCGGGTTGAATAATATAACCCCAATTCGGTGCTGTACTAATTAAATTTTTGAATGCTAAAATTCTGAAGATGTAACGATTAGTTTCTTCTGGCAAGGCGAGGTCGTAGTAATTGTTGCTTCCTTGAAAAGTAGCATGATCATTATAGCCAGCCATGCCACAATTGTATGAGGCAGCAGCAGCCGTCCATGAACCAAATTTTTTGTAGGCTTGTAAAAAATATTGACAAGCAGCCTGAGTGGCTTTTTTCAAATTATAACGTTCATCCACTTCGCTGTTGATTTCAAGCCCATAAGAAGGTGCTGTGTTGTTCATAAATTGCCAATACCCTTGCGCTCCTGCCGACGAAGTAAGATTTTGCAAATTACTCTCGGCTACACAGAGATATTTAAAATCATCGGGTATGCTATATGCCTTCAGTTCTTTTTCGATGACAGGAAATTGGCGAGAACTTAATTTTAGAATATACATCAAGGAGCCGTGCATATAATAATTTACGAGCAATTCTCTATCATATCGCTCCCTTACCTCCCAACGGTCAAGTGGTACCTGCTCTCCAGCAAAAGAAGCTTTGTTGGGCAATTGTGGAGCATACCATTTGTATTGCAGTCTTCCATCTTGTTTTACTTCTATAGATTCCTCTGCTGTATTGATATTATTAAAAGCAATTCCAGCAAAGATGGCACTGCCCAAGAATATACCTCCAATAAAATATTTGATGATTTTGAAATTCATATTCGATAGAATTTTTCTGTGAATGAAGGTACTGTTTTCAGTACAAAAAAAGTCAAGCAGCACTTTTTTAAAAGTAGAAAATCAAATCAGGATACGTCATATTCATAAACTACGTTCCATTAATTTAAGCATTGATTCGTCTATAAGTTGGTATTTTCGAACAAATATTATAGATGAAATGGGTACTGTATTCTTGCTGCATTTTGTGTTTTCCGCTATTGGTGATGGGGCAACAATTTGATTTTGCGATAAAGGTAGTTGACAATAAAAAGCAAGTGGTAGAATTTGCAGGTATTCGTTTGCTCAACAAAGATAGTTCGCTATATGCGCTCAATGTAACAGACAGTTTGGGTATTGCCCATTTTACAATAGATAGTGCGCATCAGTATATTTTGCGTATTACCACAATAGGGCTAAAAACACTCGAGGCGCTTATCTCTGTTAGCCCACAAGATTCAATGCGAATTTTTGTGCTTTCTCCTTCGGGCAATTTGCTCAACGAAGTTGTGATTGCAAAGAAAAAAGTATTGATGCGACAAGAAGATGATAAAACCATTATTGACCCTGAACAATTAGCCGAAGCCAGCAGTACGGCATACGAAGTATTAGAAAAAACGCCGGGATTGTTTATTGACCAAGACGGTAATATCTATATCAGCAGCCTCACTCCTGCCATGGTTTATATCAATGGACGTGAACTCAAAATGAGTAAAAGCGATGTGGCTGCAATGCTCAAAAATTTGCCGCCCAATAGTATCGAAAAAATAGAAATTATGCGTACCCCTTCGGCTAAATATGATGCGTCGGGTGGAGGTGGTGTTGTGAATGTAGTACTCAAAAAAGGAGTAAAATTGGGATTGAATGGTAGCGTCAATGCTGGCGCACAACAAGGCGTGTATGGTAATCAATACATGGGTTTTAACCTGAATAATAATGATGGGAAATGGGGCAGCTATGTCAATGTAAACGCTACGCTTCAAGATAATTATCAACAATTGAATACCGACCGTGTGTTGAAGGGTGATACTCTATTGAGCCAAAAAGCATTCACCCAATATCCAGGTCAAGTATTGTTTGGCAATTTTGGAGCGAATTACGAAGGGAACGAAAAATGGAGTTTGGCTTACATTATTCGTAGCAGTTACAATTGGAGTAATAGCAACACGGACAATAATAATGATATTGTCAACAATGCGAAAAACAACATTATAGGCTCAAGCCTCTCGCAAATCAACAATCGAAATCATATACTGCTAATTGATCAAAGTCTTTCCTCCAAGTGTAAAATAGATACCAGTGGCTCCGAGTGGAATAATATACTTTCTTACACCTATTCCAACAATCGTATGGAGCAAGACTATCTCAACACTTCAATATTGAGTGTCGCTGGGGGAGATGGCTTAGTAATATCCAACCGAAATTTTTTAGTAGGTCAGTCCGATTTTAATCAAAAATGGGCTTATAAAATCAACTTTGAAGCGGGCGTTAAATCTTCTTTTTTATGGTTTGATAATGATGCTGCTTATAACAGTGGTATTAGTGTAGCCAAACAAACTGATTATATCCGTAGCAACCAATATCGCTATAGTGAAAATATTAATGCTGCCTATCTGCAAGGCTCTAAAACGTTTGGGGGATTTATTCTCAAAACAGGGTTGCGATTAGAAAATACCAATATGCAAGGCGTACAATCTAAGCCCAGTGACACTTCTTTTGCCATCCATCGCTCCGATCTTTTTCCTTATGTCTACTTTAGCAAAAAAATAATGGCGATTGCGGGCTACGATTTACGGGCATATTTGGTGTATCATCGCACGATCAGCCGGCCGAGTTATGAACAATTAAATCCTTTCCCAAAATATATAGATCAATTTATGTCCGAAGTGGGCAATCCATCACTCAAGCCCCAGTTTACACAGAATTACGAAGCCAATCTGAGTGTAAACGAACACCCTCTATTAGCGATTGGTTACAACGATTCCAAGAATTTATTTACCAATGTATTTTACCAATCGGATAGCACTGTTAGTCAGGCGTATCGTGGATATGATAATATAGGTTCGAATAAAGAAATTTATTTGCGCGGTTTAGCAGCGATTCCTCCTGGCGGTAAATACTTTGCCCTAATAGGAGGGCAGTATAATCATAACGTATATGATGGCTTGTATCAGAGCAAACCGCTCAACTTTACTGCAGAATCGTGGATGTTCTTTACTTATCACCAACTTAAAATCGATAAAAAGTCAATGCTCACGCTTAACGGATTTTGGCGTTTGGCAGGACCATTGCAGTTTTATGAATTGACGGCTATGGGTTCGTTGAATGCTAGCATTAATCGCAAGTTTTTAAAAGACAAACTTAGCTTGACGCTCAGTGCCAGCGATATCTTTTATACCAATAACAATCATTTTATTGTCCGTCAAGGCGATGTGTCTGCATCAGGTACTCGCGCTAGTGATAGCCGACGTTTTGGCATTAACTTCCGATATAATTTTGGCATCCGTAAAAAAGAAAATAACACGGGCATGTTTGATGTAGATGCCGAGGGGAGAGAATACTCCTCAAATGGAAAATGAAAATAGCCACAACAATTGTTGTGGCTATTTTCATTTTAAAAGAAGAAATTAAGCATTTACCAAAGCCTTAGGTGCTGCCGATTTAATGGCATCACTTGCTTTGTCTGCATATTTTTCAAAATTTTTGTTGAATAAACCAGCTAATTCAGATGCTTTCTTATCATAAGCTTCTTTATCTGCCCAAGTATCGCGAGGGTTCAAGATTTCGCTTGGGACATTAGGGCAAGATTGTGGTTGTAATACACCAAATACTTTGTGTGGTGTGTATTCTACACTATTCAACTCGCCTTTCATAGCAGCAGTAATCATAGCACGAGTAAAGCTCAATTTCATACGACTACCAGTACCATAAGCACCTCCGCTCCATCCTGTATTGATTAACCATACATTGATGTTCGGATTTGCTTCTAATTTTTTACCTAAAAGATTGGCATATTTAGCCGGATGTAAAGGCAAGAAAACACGACCAAAACAAGCCGAGAAGGTGGTTTGTGGTTCTGTAACGCCCACTTCCGTGCCAGCCACTTTTGCTGTATAGCCAGAGATAAAGTGATACATGGCTTGTTCCGTAGTCAATTTGGAAATCGGAGGAAGAATACCGAAGGCATCGCAGGTCAAAAAGAAAATATTTTGAGGCTCGCCACCATAAGATGATTCCTTAGCATTGTTGATATGATAAATAGGATAAGCAGCACGTGTGTTTTCGGTGATGCTGCCATCGGCATAATTTACAGTTTTAGTGCCAGGTAGGAAAGTGATATTTTCCAACAATGCACCCGGTTTTACAGCAGCAAAAATTTCAGGCTCTTTCTCGGCACTAAGGTCAATGCATTTTGCGTAGCAACCACCTTCGAAATTGAATACCGAACCATCAGCCCAACCATGCTCATCATCGCCAATCAAAGCACGATTAGCATCGGCACTCAAAGTGGTTTTACCAGTACCAGAAAGTCCAAAAAACAAGGCCACATCACCGTCTTTGCCTTCATTGGCAGAGCAGTGCATAGATAATACTTTATGGTCATGAGGCAATACAAAATTCAATACTCCGAAAATGCCTTTCTTCATTTCCCCAGTATAAGCCGAACCGCCAATCAAAATTACTTTGCGTGTAAAGTTGACGATTGTGAAATTGGCTTGGCGTGTACCATCAATAGCAGGGTCTGCTTGGAAGCTTGGTGCTTGAATAATATGCCAATCTGGATTTTGAGTTGCGATTTCTGCTTCAGTAGGACGCAAGAAAAGATCGTTACAGAAAAGGTTTGCCCAAGGCGTTTCGTTGATGACACGAACATTCAAACGGTATTTAGGATCGGCACAAGCATAAGAATCACGCACCCATACTTCTTTTCCTTCGAGGTGACTGCATACACGGTCGTATAATTTGTCGAAAGCAGCTGGCTCGAAAGGGATGTTTACATCTCCCCAATCTACAGAATGCTCTGTTATAGCGTCTTTTACGGTGAATTTGTCTTTAGGAGAACGACCGGTAAATTTTCCAGTACTGACACAAAGAGCACCTGTATCATTAAGTTCTCCTTGTCCGAGCTCAATTGTTTTATTTGTTAGCTCTTCATTCGAAAGATTCCAATTAGCGATAGCTACATTCAACCCTATGCTGGCAAGATTTGCTGCCAGATTCTTCTTTCCATTTTCCTGCATAAAATTTAGATTTTGAATTTGGAGGACAAAGGTACAATTGATTTCAATTATTTAATATTAAATAACCTATTTTGTCGTATGAAATATGTGGATAACTCTATGAAGTCCATTATCCGTGCAAGTATATGCAGTAATATGTAAAAACGCCTTGCCTCAAAATCCCTTGTAGTAAAGGATTGGGCTAATGATTAAGCGATACATGCGATAATTTAAAATTGAAAAGAATTCTTGTTCTTATGTCAGCAAATAGTTTTTATTCGGAACATAAAAGAACAATGAGGATATTGTTGAAGAAAAACTTTGGGATTATTGTACCATATACTTGCGTCTCTACTTCACGAATGGAGGTACACCTTGCAAAAATGCAATACAGCAGGGTAGTAAGATGGTTTTTGAAACTTAGCTTTTTGGGGAAACGTTGGCATCGTGCTGCTTGCAGGCAGCTTGTATTAAATGGTCATCTATCAAAGAAAGCGTTTGGGTAAATATCGGCTGTCCGACATAATCGCTACTTTTGTTCCTATCAATGTTGTTTCTTTAGTTGCAGCAAAATTGAGAAAGGATGGCACAATAGCCACCCTTATTGTGAAATTTATCTCGGACAATAGTAATATAAACCATTAGAGTACGATATTAATCATCTTGCCTTTCACGAAGATGATTTTCTTCGGTGCATTACCTTCCAACCATTTTTGAACGACATCGTTGGCTAAAACGATTTGCTCAATATCGGCTTGAGAGGCATCAAGCGCAAAATCCAGTTCAGTACGGGTTTTACCGTTAATAGCTACAGGATAGACTTTAGAGTTTTCTGTTACATATTTTTCTTCCCATTGCGGAAATTCAGCGGTTATAACCGAAGCCTCTTTGCCCAATTGCGCCCACAATTCTTCGGCTATATGCGGTGCATAAGGACAAATCAATTGTACCAATGATTCCAGTATGGCACGCTTGTGGCAATTCAAATCGCTGAGTTCGTTCACCAAAATCATAAACTGACTCACGGCTGTATTAAACGAAAAACGCTCTGTATCTTGTTCTATTTTTTTGATGCTTTTGTGCAAGGCTTTCAACTCTGCTTCTGTGGCTGCTTCATCATTGACCAACCATCCTTTAGCATCATCGTTGTACAAACGCCAAAACTTACGCAAGAAACGATGCACACCTTCAATACCTTTGGTATCCCATGGTTTGCTCACATCCAATGGGCCGAGGAACATCTCGTACATACGAAAAGTATCTGCACCGTACTGTGCAATAATATCATCGGGATTCACCACATTGTATTTAGACTTGGACATTTTTTCGACAACCGCTTCACAGAGATATTTGCCATTTTCATTTAGTAAAAATTTGGAATTAGCAAAATCTGGTCGCCACTTTTTGAAAGCCTCAATGTTTAACTCAAGTCCATCCACAAGATTAACATCAACATGCATTCCGTCAGCCCATCCATCTATACTTTTAACGCCTAAGCTTTGCAATTCTTCTAAAGTAAATTCATCATGAATACGATCAAATGGAATAAAAATATTTGACTCTCTATCTCTATAAATAATTCTTGAACTCCCTTGTATCATCCCCTGATTCACTAATTTCTTAAAGGGCTCATCAAAACCGATATAGCCCAAATCGTACAAGGCTTTTGTCCACATACGGCTATAGAGCAAATGCCCAACGGCATGCTCCGTACCACCGATATAAATATCCACCTGATTCCAATAATCGGTAGCGGCACGGCTCGCAAAAGTGTGTTTATTCTTCGGATCCATAAAGCGTAAGAAATACCAAGAAGAGCCCGCATATCCGGGCATGGTGTTGGTTTCGTAATGATTGGCTTTCCAGTCCTCAATATTAGCCATAGGTCCTTCACCATCAGGTCCGGGTCCATATTGATCTACATGGGGCAATTCGAGTGGCAAATCATCTTCACTCAGTGGATATGCAATGCCATTTTCCCATTTGATGGGGAATGGTTCGCCCCAATAACGTTGACGACTGAATGCGGCATCACGCATTTTAAAATTAACTTTGGCTTCGCCAAAACCCTCTGCCAACATCCGCTCAATCACTTTATCGGCAGCTTCTTTAGGCGATAGACCATTGATAAAATCGCTATTCACCAAGGTGAAATCTTTTTCGCTGTAAGCCTCTTCGCCCTTGTATTTTTCGCCAATGATATTGGTGATGGGTATATTAAAATGTTGGGCAAATTTGTGGTCGCGCTCATCGCCGCAAGGCACAGCCATGATGGCTCCTGTACCATAGCCCGCCAATACATATTCCGAAATCCAAACAGGGATTGCTTTACCACTAAAGGGATGTATTGCATAGGCTCCGGTAAAGCAACCCGAAATTTTCTTCTCTGCCATTCGCTCGCGCTCCGAGCGGCTCTTGACATAAGTAATGTAGTCTTCTACTTTTTGTTTTTGAGCATCCGTAGCGATTGCTGCTAATAAATCATGCTCGGGAGCCAGTACCATAAAGTCAACGCCAAAAATCGTGTCGGGGCGTGTGGTAAACACTGCAATATTGGAGGTGGTGTCTTGAATCTTGAAAGAAATTTGAGCCCCCACACTTTTGCCTATCCAATTGCGTTGCATTTCTTTCATGGCTTCGCTAAAGTCCACTGTTTCCAAACCTTGTAGCAATCGGTCGGCATATTCAGTGATGCGCAAGTACCATTGTCGGAGCTTCTTTTTTAGCACAGGATGCCCACCCCGCTCACTCACACCATTCACCACCTCATCGTTTGCCAATACTGTACCCAAAGCTTCGCACCAATTCACTTCGCCATAGCCACAAAAAGCTAGGCGGTAGTGCATCAAAATATCTTGTTGTTCTTTTTCGCCATAGGCATTCCATGCTGCAGTATCAAAATGAATGGAATCATCGCCTGGGCAAGGATATTGGCTATTACCCTCCGTTTTGAACGTAGCGATTAGCTCATCAATAGGTATCGCTCTATTCAGTTTTCTATCAAAATAAGCATTGAATAATTGCAAAAAAATCCACTGAGTCCATTTGTAATATTTTGGATCACTCGTCCACACTTCTCTGTCCCAATCGTAGCAAAAGCCAATATTATCAAGCTGTTCGTGGTAGCGAGCTATATTTTTCTTTGTCGTATCTGCGGGATGTTGTCCTGTTTCGATGGCGTATTGCTCGGCAGGCAAACCAAAGGCATCGAAACCCATAGGATGCAGCACATTGAAGCCTTTCATACGTTTGTAGCGTGCATAAATATCGGATGCTATATAGCCCAAAGGATGCCCTACATGCAGGCCAGCACCGCTGGGATAAGGAAACATGTCAAGGATATAAAACTTGGGCTTGGCAGAATCGTTGTTGACTTTATAAATGCCTTGTTCTTTCCACTTATTCTTTGCATTGCGCTCTATACGCTGAAAATTATACTCCATAAACTTTGTTCGAAATAGAGCGCAATTTACGGAAAATAAAGGGCTTGAAATGTGTCGAGTTGAATTTACTAAAACGCCACCTACTTCTGGTGTAGCAGAGCAAGATATTTTTAAGTTAGAGAATAATTATTTCGGCAATCGCTTTGTCACTTCACCAATCGGCAAGCCCATGACATTGTAGTAATCACCGTTAATTTTTTCTATGCCAATCATACCAATCCATTCTTGAATAGCATAAGAACCTGCTTTATCAAAAGGCTTGTAATGGGTGATATAATAATGAATTTGGTCGAGCGTGAGCGGTCTAAAAAACACCTCTGTTTGCACCGAAAACAAGTCAGTAGCCTTGGGTGTCCAAATACAAACGCCCGTTATCACACGGTGTACCTTACCCGAAAGCATTTGCAACATGGCAAAAGCATCTGCGGAATCTATGGGCTTACCCAAAATTTCATTACCCAATAGCACAATGGTATCTGCGGCAAGAATGGTACTTTCTGGATGTAGTGCTGCAATGGCAAGTGCTTTTTGATGTGCTAAATATTCAGGAACTTCTTCGCCCAACATACTTTCGGGGCTTGTTTCGTCTATATTCGAAACGACAATCTTAAAAGAATAGCCTGCCGCTTCCATGAGTTGCTTTCTACGGGGCGATTGTGACGCTACAATCAAATTATTCATTGGCTTGGTAATAATAAACGAGCAAAGACCCTACACCCAAAATCATCATCCATTTCAGATAAAGGCTCATGCGATAATAATGTTGTGTAGTAGCATTCTTGGGCAAATATAATACCCATATCATTAATGGTAAAGTGAGTATAAAAAAGGTATAAAGCCCTAATAATCCTTGCACTTTTACCGAGGCAATGAGTAAGGGAACAATTGCAAACAAGGAGAGAAATTGTACAAAACGACTACTTGATTGCAAGCCTATTTTAATGGGCATAGTAACAGACCCTTCGGCGGCATCGCCGATATGGTCTTCCATGTCTTTAACTACTTCGCGCATCCAGGTAAGTACAAATGCAAAGCCTGTATAAATAGCCAACAACCAAAACGGATTGGGCAACAAGACATCAGCCTTTCGTATCATAGACGGCTGATTGATATATTGCCACAATACTGGCTCATAAACGAACAGAGTAAAAATGGTCAATGCCGTAAGAAAGGCAACTACAACATTGCCTACCACAAACATTCGTTTGAAATGGGAGGAATACAAGAATAAAATAAAGGTACATAGCAACTGTACGCCCAGCCAGTGCAATTTGCCTGCTTGGAGAGCCACTAGAGCAGCCAGTCCTATACCGGCAATATTTAAAACAGTATGATAAATAATGGCCGCCCTCCGATGAATAGAACTCTCTAATATTACCTTTTCAGGACGATTGATGGCATCTATTTTGACATCGAAATAGTCGTTGATGATATAACCTGCGGCGGCTATTAAAATGGTGGAGAGGCAAAGTAAAGTAAAATTAAGCGTATTGAGCAAAAATGCCCCTTCATTCCATTGGTGCAAGGGTACGAGTACACATGCCCAAACAAGTGTCTGCGTCAGCAAAATGATGAACAAATTATTCCAACGTATGAGGCGAAACCAATTCATTTTTCAATATCTTGTACTACTCAGATACTCCAAGTAGAAGGACTGGTGCGCCATTCGGCTAATTTTACTTTCTGATTGGGATCTACGAGCTGCAATTCTTCTGCTACCTCCATGAGTGCGGTATAATTGCTGATGGTATGTAATTTTAAATTGGCTTTTTCGAAAGCTTCATCGGCTGCAGGAAATCCATAAGTGAACAATCCACACATGCCCAACACTTCGGCACCTTGGACACGCAATACTTCTACTACTTCGAGGCTGCTTTTGCCTGTCGAAATTAAATCTTCTACTACCACTACTTTAGCCCCTTTTTTCATCACGCCTTCTATCTGATTGCCCATGCCATGCTCTTTGGGTTTGCTGCGCACATACACAAAAGGCAATTTCATCAAGTCGGCAGCCAATACTCCATGAGCAATGCCCGCAGTGGCTACGCCTGCTATCACTTCTGCATCGGGGAAGTGTTCCAAAATCATATTCGCCAATTCGCTTTTTACAAAATCGCGTGTATAGGGATAGCTCAATACTTTACGATTATCACAATAAACAGGAGCATTCCACCCTGATGCCCATTTATAAGGTTGTTGCAAGTTGATTTGTAATGCTTTAATTTGCAGGAGTTTTTCTGCGAAGCGTTTTTGTGTACTCATAGATGCCAAAGCTACGCTCATTCTATAATTCTACAAAAAGCAATGATGAGTTTTCTACAAAAAATCTACTATAATAATAAACCGCTCATTCTTGCCGAAGGAGTAATGGACAAAAAACAATTTGAAGCGTATATCTGCCTCAATGGAGCCAATGCGCATCATTTTAGCGAAGCGATTCGCCTTTTAGACCGTGTGGACATAAAAGGGGTGGTGATTTTGGATGAAAGCCGAGAAAAATTAGAAAAAGAATTGCTTTGGGCTTTCTACCCTTTACACTCCAGCGGGGGTGTGGTATTGAATGAATCGGGCGATGTATTGATGATTTTCAGAAGGGGAAAATGGGACTTGCCCAAGGGCAAGCAAGATGAGGGTGAGGATATAGAACAATGTGCGGTAAGAGAGGTATCTGAAGAAACCGGCTTGAAAAATGTACAGATCAAACACAAAATTTGCAATACGCTACATGTCTACCCAATGAACAACAAACTCATCTTGAAGCATACAGCTTGGTATTTGATGCAAGGATCGGCAAAAGAGCAATTGATGCCTCAGCAGGAAGAAAATATAGAATATGCCATGTGGGTAAAACCTTCTGAAATACGACAGTTATTGGAAAATTCTTTTGAAACGATCACAGATTTATTGGTAGAAGCCCAAATTTTGTAAAGAGCCTACTTGAGATTATTTCTTAACAAGATTCAAACATTTTTTCCTACATCTTTGCAGACCGAAGCAGAATGAATCGAATCATTAACATATCTAAACTGTTTGTGAAAAATTCTTTTACAAAAAGCATTTCCAAAAAGCGCAATACTTTTTGGCAAATGATAAAAAGTATCATAAAGTTGGATTACAAGCCTTCTTGGTTGTTGGTGATTACGCTACTGAGTGCAGTTGCTTACTTAATTGCACCTTTTTCTTTGTTTGACCAACAGCATATACTGCTTCGTTTTGCCGATGATGTGCTCCTCATTTTATTTGTATTGAAAGTATTGTCGCACGAAACCCTAAGATACTCCAGATTCAAGGCGAGAAGCCGAAGAGTTTATCCATAAAAAAAAGACCATTCGATTCGAATGGTCTTTTTTTTATGCCCTTGATGTTTTTCTATTTCAAAGCATTGATTAATACTTTCAAGGCAGCAGGTGTCGTTTTTGAAAGACTTATGGTGTAAGTAGTACCGTCTGTAGGGCTAACACTACTCAATATTCCACCATAAAAATCTCCATTGTAAATGCAACAAGCAACCAAATGTGATTTCAATTTGAGGATAGCACTTGAGCTATAAGTATTGGCACTAAAATTAGCGGTCGGCATTGAGGCTACACCCATATAACCTTCGAGCACATAATAGGTCATTACATCTTTCGCATTGATGGCGCCAGTTACTCCGGTCAATTTCACATCAACGCTTGCAAATCCCGCACTCGAAAATTTATCAACATTGCTGTTACCAGTGCTATCAGGAGTCATACGAACAGTGTCTCCATCATAAATAATACTCAGCAAAGAATCTTTCGTGATGCTCCAGTTGGTTGTTGTTCCTGCATAAGATTCTGTTGACGCTCCTCTAAAAAAATACATTCCGGCAGTGGCAGCGCCTCTGTTTGTAGGCAAGCTAACGGTATAATTTTTACCGGGACGTATATTGACAGCGACTCCCCCTTGGCTGGCACTAAGGCTAATTTCGCCCGCAGAGATTAAAGGTTGTCCATCACTCATGGTGAGCATTTTTCCAAAAATCATATCCGCATTGTTGGTGCATTCCAATACTTGGATATCAACATTGCCCGTAACGACAGTGCCACTCAATGTTTGAAAAGAATTGGGTTGAAATTCATAACGTGTACCGCTATTGCCATAAAAAGAACCTCCGCTTATTGCGTTGATGATTACAGTTTTAGACTTAGGTGCCAAATCGGAGTATGCACCAAAGAGAGAGGTGTAAGAACCCGGTGTAGGATTGTTGATTACAGTAGAACTGTCCGACTTTTTACAAGCAACAAAACTTGCTGTAAGACTCATCAGTGCAGCTACTGACATGATTAACTTTTTCATAGTAGGTAAAATTTAAAAGATGAAATAATTGGGCTTAATTGCCTGATATAGATATAACGTGGTGAGGTCTAATTTTGTTAGTACACACAACAAAATTATTTTTTCTTCGACCCAAAAATATTGTAGCCTACTGAGAATCTCACATAGGGTTGGGTGTATAACTTACGAATCCCGTCATCTTTGACACTATTGAGTCTTGACAGATTTTGCTGAACCAACAAATCAAGCATCAGGCGTTCTTGAATCTGATAAGAAATACCAAAAACATATCCAAAACGTATAGGACTAATGGCCGCAGCTGTATCTTCTTTATAGTTCGAAAAAGGAGTAGAACCGGTATGATAAAATCGTGTAGGGGCACTCGGTGCTACCGAATCTTTGCTATTGCGTATCGTGTCGTATAATTTCAAGCCTGCGATTGTTTTTAAATTAGAACTAAAGTCTAAGATTTTACCGAATGTACAATTCATGCCGCCCAGTATAGAAAAGTGTTGGTCGAATTTAAAACGGAATAGGAAGGGCAGTTCTATTTCCATATAGCTGCGCTTTGCTTGCTGAACAGCTATAATAGAGTCGTAGCTTTGGGTATAAGCATAGCCGTAAGCAATCGGGAAGCCAGTGCTATCTTTTTTCACATTATAAAGATTGACACCATTCTCATTGATTTTATAATATCCATTGCTTGAAATGGTGTACTCTTGATTGGTTTGGGCAATCTTGATTCCGGGCTGAAAGAGGAAACTAATCTTAGGAGAAAAGGCTACTTCTGCAAATAGATTTCCTACATATTTAGATGCGGTATAATTTCCCCACCCCCTTTCGTATCCGCCTTTTAACCCAAGCAACATATTGATTGGCTTTTTTTGTTTTGGCTTTTGGGTCGCAGCAGCCACTCCTCCACCTGTAGGATTAGCTTGTATTTGCGTTTTGTTTTGAGGCTTTTCTTCTTGGGACGATGTGGGCTGATTTTGGCTCGTTTTAGCAAGAGGTTTTTGCAGAGCGCTCTCTTGATTGCTTGCCTTATCTTTTCTGTCCTTTTTGTCATTTTGGGCAGCTAATGTTGTATTATCGTTGTTGTTTGTGTTAGTTGTTTTCTTCGAAGCCCGCCCTGCATTATCTGGCATAACAGCATTCCTTACGCTTGGTTTTTGAGTTATTGTTTTGGAAATCGAAGCCGAATCATTTGTTACAGCAGTGTTTTTAGGAGAGTTTACTGAACTGGAATTCAACCGATCTTTGGGACTCGCCATACTAGTATTAGCTGCACTCGAAAGCACAATATCGGTCTTTTTAGTTCCAGTTCCTACAGCGTCTTTTGTTTTCGATATGCCAGAAGCTGTTTGGGTCTTAGCATTCGAAACTACTTTATCGGCAGGTGCAGCACTGCTTATTGCTTCTTTTAGCGATTCTTTTTTTGATTTGAGAGGACGATTGTTTGCCGATTGCTCTGCTTTATTTTCGTTTGTACTAGCCGAATTGCCCCGAATTTTAGGAGTATTTGACAATTGATTGTTGTCAGACTTTTGTTGATAATTCTTATCATCGAGCGATTTTTTCAGGAGCTCATTATTGGGTGGCGCGGCAGCAACATCTTGATGCGCTATTGCATTACCCATAGAACTTCCATGTTTATGTTTTGATTCTTCTGGTACAGCGACTTCATGCAATTGTTCAGATATTTTTTTGGTAGGCGTATTTGCTGAGGCTATCTTGTTTTCGTTGTTGCGATTCAATTGCTTGCTGCCCGAAGATTGGGGTTTAATTTCTTTTTTAGCCGCTTGATTTTCTTGAGTCAGATTGGTATTGGAGCTTGTGTCTATTGTAGTATTTAATTGGTGTTTTGTCGAATTTGTTGTACTGAAATTATTGGTCTGGATTGATGGAGCAGGATTATGATTCATGGCAAGATAGGCAGCTCTAGAGCCCCCAATCAATACAGTGGCAATCAAGGCTAACAACCACCAAGCTATTTTTCTAGGCTTGGGCTTGTTATTGTCCAACCTTTTTCCCAATGTATCCCATACCGATGAAGGTGGCATCTCGGTCAATTTGCCGAGCTCCTCCTGGAAAAATTCATCAATATTTCTTTTAATCCTTTCCATCATTTATGCCTTATTTCAAAGCGTCAATTTTTTCTTTAATCTTCGTCTTGCATCATTCAAGTGCCATCTGCTGTTATTTTCGGTTATGTCTAATAATTGGGCTATTTCCTTGTGCGAACAATCGTCAAATACAAATAGGTTGAACACATTGCGTTGGGCATCTGGTAGCGAATGCACCAATGCAAGTAGTTCTTTGTAAGCCATTTTCCCTATGGTGGTTTCGGGTACAGGGACTTCTTTATCTTCGGCTACAGTCTGGATATATTGTTCGTGTCGCTGTTTTTTTCTCAAAAAATCCATTATCGTATTAATGGTAATGCGGTGTATCCAACCCTCAAAAGACCCAGTTGCCATATAATTTTCGAGATGAGTCAATATCTTAAAAAACGAATCGTTGAGTATTTCGTTTGCATGATTGGTTTCGGGTACATACCTGCGAATTTTGGCATACAGCAGGGGAGCAAAACGATCATATAGTTGTTTCTGAGCCTGCCTATCCTTGTCCTTACATTGATTAATAAGCAATAGCAAGCCCTCATCGCCAATAGGCGAGTTTTCTTTTGATACAAAAGGAGTAGGATTCGTTATTTCGCTCAATCCAGTCAATGTATTGTGCAATAATGATATATACGCATTCAAAGGTATTGACGTATGCAAACTATAAAATGTTAGCAGCTACTATAAAGAACTATTTTTGCTATGCGATTGTGAATTGAAAATCAAATTATACAGATTGATACATTTGTTCAATGATACGCACTACTTCTCTGCCTTCTTCTGCGGTAGTCATAATTCGCTGGCCGTGTACTAATACTTGCACCACATTGTTGATGAGTTTGTCGTGGTTGCTCATAGAGCCTTGATAAAGGCCGTAATCGTTATTTTTTGCCGAAATATTGATGGCAGGTATCGCCTCGCCTTTGATTTGCTGGTATTCGATTGTATTCAGGTATTGACCGCCGATTTTGACAGTACCATTTTCGGCTATAATGGTGATGGCTCCTTCCATATTCTTTTCGAAGGAGCAAGTGGTAAAATTAAAATTGACGATAGCTCCATTAGCGGCTTGCAGTACAAAACTACCCGTGTCTTCAAATTCGGTATTGCGTGTATGGGCAAAGTTCTGAAGCATCCCCTTTGCGCCTTCTATATTGCCATTGAGATAATAGAGTATATCCACAAAATGACTGAATTGGGTAAAGAGGCAACCTCCATCTTTATCTTTTTTGCCACGCCAATCGCTTTGGCTATAATAGTTGTCGCCACGATTCCAAAAGCAATTGACTTGCAACATAAAAATTTTGCCCAAACGTCCTTCGTCAATTAATTGTTTTACCGCAACTACGGGTGGGTTGTATCGGTTTTGTTTTACGGCAAAAATGGTTTTACCCGAATTGTTTGCAGCAGCAATCATCCTATCACATTCTGCCACACTGAGTGCCATTGGTTTTTCTACCACCACATGCCAACCTGCTTGTAGTGCGGCTATACTATGCTTTTCGTGCAAATAGTTGGGCGTGCATACACACAATACATCTGCTTGTGCTGTATGTAGCAATGCCTCGATCGTATCATAAAACGAAACATCAAATAAAGTGGACCTCGAACTATCTATATCACATAAGGCTACAAGCCTGGCTTCGGGATGTTGCAAGATATGTTCGGCATGTCGCCGACCAATATTTCCTAATCCGATAATGGCAAATGTTACTTGATTCATTGCTCTGTTGTCTAAAATATTATTCCCATTTAAATACCCTTGCGGCAAAAACATACACTACAATACCCCAAATCAACAACACTAAAATATCTACGCGCAAATCCCAAAGTCCTGCACCCTCAAAAGCTGTTTTGCGCAGGGCATTATTGAGGTAAGTGAGTGGCATAATACGGCAAAGAGGTTGCAACCATTTCGGAAAATTATCTATCGAAAAAAATGTGCCTGCCAACAAAAATTGGGGCATGGTAATCATATTTGCTAAGGGAGGTATGGAGGACTCGCTTTTGGCTAATCCACTGACAGCAAAACCAAATCCCATAAAGACCATTACGCCGATGACACAGAAAAAAATCATCTGAAATACCGTAAGCCAACCATGAATGAGGTGATAATCGAAAGCCCAATAACCCACAGCGATAATGACAATAGCGGTAATGATTTGAAATACCATACGGGCAATACCTTCGCTCAACACAATCACCTCTCGGCGAACAGGGGTGGCAAAAAATCGTTTCAATACCAAGGTCTGGCGCATATTAAAAAAGATAAAGGCGGTACCAAATATGCTGCCTGCCAATAAAGAAAAACCCAATTGTCCGGGCAAGATAAAGTCAATGGTTTTGAATTCACGCATCTTTGTAGCCGTAACAGTTACCGTAGCTTGGTCGGCTATCTTTTGTGCTATTTCGGGGTTTAGTCCTTGTACCGCTTCATTGATAATAGAGCGCAATTGGTATAGCTTATCCGCTTGCGATTCTGCCCCTTTCAATTCAATCTTAAAAGCAGGTTTTAAAATTTTTTGTACCTGAATGTCCAATACCGCAGCAATCTCCGCATTTTTGATGGCTTTTTGCAAGGCATCTTCTCCCGAAATATTCACCCACTTGATGGCAGGATTTTGCTCCAATACTTTATAGAGGGCATTATTGGTATCACAATGAGCCGATTTTGCCAACTTGACACTAAAGCCCTTGCTACCACCCAAAAAACCAAAGGCAATGATAAAGACTAAAGGAAACGCAATACTGAAAACCACGGCAGAGGGACTTTTGGTAATAGACTGAAGGCTGGCTTTGGTCAGTGCCTTGAGTGCCCGAAAATTATTGTATGAAGACATATTGTGCTGAATCCGTAAATGTGTGACAAATGTAGCAACTAAGCACTGTATAATTGCTTAAAAAGTATTTGTGCCAATGGAACTTCTTGAGTAAAAATCTACAATTCTATCCCAAATGTCCCAAAATAAGCGATTTCTAAATTATTGCCTTATCGCTCTGTGCAGAGGCTTTAAGTATTGATTCTGAAAACCTCTTTTGGAAGAAATTAAACAGTGATTTGCTACAGACTTTTGCAAGATGATTGACCAAGTCCAACTACAATAAAAGGAGAAGAAGACAACAAGCCTATATCCAATTATTGAATGAAGAATAGCACAAAAATTCAATGAATTTGAGTCTGTCTTTATTGTTGAGGCTATTCCCCAACCTGTAAAATAGAACTTAAAACACCTAAGCAAAGCAATCAAAGTAAAAAAACAAGTAATCCCTTCGTATTTAGAAAATGTAGGAAAAGAATTGAACCCATTTTCTCTCAACTCTGCGACCATTTTCTGATCAAACAAAATTATGCCAAAACTTTTGAAGAATTGACGATTAGGATAAAGTCCAAGTGCTGCGATTGGGCTGCTTTGCCACCACTAAATGCCTGCAATAACAGACCCTTCAATCATCTTAATTTTGCTTTGGCTTAATCGCACAAGGGGTTAAACTACTTTTCGCCAATTAAACTATTTAAATTATTTTTACAACTTGTTGCACTTCAAGATTGAATTCAGCATGGCAGTAATTTTGCTCCAAATAAAAAATAAAAAAAACAAAAATGTATCCTTCCGAAATTGTATTACCGATGAAAGCCGAATTGACAAGCAATGGCTTTGAAGACTTGAGTACTCCCGAAGCAGTAGAAAATGCTATAAGACAAAGTGGCACTACTCTACTGGTGATTAATTCAGTTTGTGGTTGCTCTGCTGGTACGGCTCGCCCCGGAGTTTTGCGTGCGGTGCAGAATGCACCTAAAAAACCTGAGCATCTTACAACCAGCTTTGCAGGTTACGACATAGATGCGGTAAAAAAGGCACGCACTTACTTATTGCCTTATCCATCATCCAGCCCTGCGATTGCTTTATTAAAAGACGGTCAATTAGTACACATGATAGAGCGTCACATGATTGAAGGTTGTTCGGCAGATATGATTGCTGCCAATTTGCAAGAAGCCTTCGAACAACATTGTTAGTAAGTTCCCTTAATTAAAAGAGCGAAGACAAAGTCTGCGCTCTTTTTTTGCTCATCCTGTTCAGAAAAATGAGTAGCACTTATCTTTACACACAAATAAACACAAGTAAAAATGCCTGAAATAAATGAAGAACTATGTCCGCTTTGCGGCAGAGTTTTGGCAGATCCAATTAGCCGCCACCATCTGATTCCCCTAAGCAAAGGAGGTAAAGACACGCCCACTATTGCCATGCACAAAATCTGCCAAAACAAAATTCACGCTGTATTCACCGAAACGGAACTCAAGAATTATTATTACACAGTAGAGCGCATTCAAGAAAATGAGGAAATCAATAAGTTCATCAAATGGGTCAAGAAAAAAGAACTTTCGTTTAATGATGTTTCGATAAAGAAGAAATAATTTTATTCAAAAACTATTCTTAACTATTGTAATATTAAAAATTATGAGCCCACATCAAATCTTGTGCAATTTAAAGAAAATTAATTATTGTGTGTGTTTTTTCCTGCTTTTCCCTTTTAGTTTAAATGCTCAATTTAGCAAAGATGACATACTAAAGAGTTATAAATTTTTTTCTGTAAATGTTTTTGAAAACACTAACTTTCTAACATATAGAAAGAATGACTTGCCCAAGCCAACTATTTTATTTATTGGTGGTTCAGGATTTAATCCTATGTTTATCAATGGTAATTTTTATGGAATCCCATTCGATTTTTTCAAATATGCGGACAGTTTTAATTTTATAGTACTTCAAAAGCCAAATATTCCAATATTTGATGATAGCACTCAAAATAAATTTCTAAACAAATCATTTCCAACTGGATTTTATTTGGATAGCACAGGTAATTATCCACCCGAATTTGTTATAAAAAATGATAAAAATTATTATATAAATGCGCACATGAAAGTTATCCAGTACTTAAATAAACAATCTTGGGTAAAAAAAAATAGTATTGTTTTAATTGGTCATTCACAAGGAGCATTGATTGCTACAACACTTGCAGTAAAAAGTAAAGCAATAAGCAAAGTTGTGGTAATGTCCCCTGGAAGTATTTTTAATAGATTTCATGAATTTATAAGGCAGGTTAGGTTAGAAGAAGCCTTTAATTGGCTTTCTCACGACAAAGCACAGCAAAAAATAGATTCAATATATGATAGTCAAAGAGCTTTATTGGATAGTAAAAATGATGCAATAAAAAAATACGACCCTTTTAGTTATAAATCATACTACTCTTTCAATTATCCGAGTTTTATTAGTTCAATATTAAGTATTAATCAAAAAACATTATTAATTTATGGGACAAGCAGTATTCAAGATTTAGATTGTGACTATTTGAAACTCTATATTAATGAGCAAAATAAAAATAATATTGAAATTAAGGCTTATGCTGGTTATGACCACAATTATTTTGAAAATATTTTTGATGCAAAAGGTGCTTTTATAGAGCAAAAATTTCATTGGGATGATGTGATGAAGGATGTGATGGAGTGGATTGTTCAAAAATAGAGCAGTTATTTAACCCAGATTCCGCAGTAGGAATAAATTCCATTACAACATACTGAATATCAATAGAGAATGACTAATTTTTTCTAATGTGCAGCATTAGAGTTTTTTATGTCAATATCCTCTGTAAAGCAATACAGTGTTTGCTTTTAGCAGGTTCTCGATTTCAAAAAATACTCAATTGCGGAATCTGGGTTAAACCTAAAGAAAATTTTATCATTTTGTGAAAATTATAACAACAAGCCAAATAATGAACTTGAAAAATATAAATTACAATAATATATTTTGTTTCCTATTCGTATCTTTATACTCTTTCTTTTAAAACAAAAAAAGAGTTTCCTTCATATTACCTTTGCCGTTGCGCTAAATTGTTGACTCTGCTTTCTCTTTTTTTAAACTAAGATATATAACCCATAGGAATTAGTGTAGAACCATTAGTTTGTTTAAACTTACAGAAAAACCAGCAACAAAACGACTTGCCTTTCACAAGCAAAATTGCTATAATGTTGTCTTCCATAAGCATTAAACCTTCTCGTTTTTTGCCTCAAACTCAAATTTATGAAGTTTTAAATGCTTTTTTAGTACCCTGCAATTAGCAATTTGAATTCGTTATCTTTGAGAATAGGTGCAGATTCTAAACGCTCTTGTTTTAAAGCACCTTATTTCCTTTCGATAATATAAAGGTCTTCATTATCCCTTTTCATTCTATAATGCTCTCGAGCAAATACCTCAAGCCTTTTAGGGTCGCTTAGTAAAAGTTGTAAATCTTGCTCCATCCCTTCAGTTTTCGCAGTCAGAAATTGAATATGCTCTTGAGTATCCTTCAATTCTTTACGGGCTTCCTGTTGAGTCATCCAATCATTTTGGTCAAAGAAAATCATCCATACCACAAATGCGGCACTGGTAATTGTGTATTTATTGAGCAAAAATTTGAGCGTCTTTTTCATAGCAAAACTATTTGCCAAACTTTAATTTCTTGCTGGGATAATAAGCACTTCCTCCCAATTCCTCTTCGATACGAAGCAATTGATTGTACTTAGCCATACGATCGGAGCGTGAAGCAGAACCGGTCTTGATTTGGCCACAATTCAAAGCTACGGCAAGGTCTGCAATTGTGTAATCTTCCGTTTCTCCACTACGATGACTCATGATGGTGTTGTAGCCTGCACATTGCGCCATAGATACCGCATCAATCGTTTCCGAAAGTGTACCAATTTGATTCACCTTTACCAAAAGGCCGTTGGCTATATTTTCGTTAATTCCTTTTTCGAGGCGTTGTACATTCGTTACAAAAAGATCATCACCCACCAATTGCACTTTATTGCCCAAGGCATCGGTCAAGAATTTCCATCCTTTCCAATCATCTTCGTCCATACCATCTTCGATACTCACGATAGGGTACTTCTTACACCATTTCACCCAATAAGCCACCAATTCTTCACTGTTCATTGTAGTGCCGCCCGATTTGTGGAAATGGTATTTTTTGCTTTTAGCATCCCACAATTCGCTGATAGCCGCATCCATAGCAATAGACACTTGCTCGCCGGGTTTGTACCCTGCTTTTTCAATCGCCTTCAATACCGTTTCAATTGCCTCTTCATTGCTTTTGATGTCGGGGGCAAAACCTCCTTCATCACCCACATTCGTAGAATAGCCTTTTTCTTTCAACACATTTTTGAGTTGATGAAAAATTTCTACACCCCAACGCAAACCTTCAGAAAACGAAGCAGCACCATTGGGCACAACCATAAATTCTTGGAAGTCAATTTTATTATCCGCATGTGCACCACCGTTCAAGATATTCATCATCGGCACAGGCAAAGTCTTTGCATTGGCACCGCCTACATAACGATATAAAGAAAGCCCAGTTGATAGAGCAGCAGCTTTAGCCGCAGCCATGCTCACTGCCAAGGTTGCATTCGCTCCAATTTTTGATTTATTGGCAGTGCCATCAATTTCAAGCATCAATTCATCAATCTCACGTTGGTTCGTTACCTCAATACCATAAAGCTCCTCAGCCAACTCTTCGTTGATATTATTTACCGCTTTCAAAACACCTTTTCCTAAGTATTTTTTCTTGTCGCGATCGCGCAATTCAACCGCTTCGTGTTTGCCAGTAGATGCGCCAGAAGGTACAGCTGCACGACCCATAGAGCCATCGCTGGTATGTAAATCAACTTCAACTGTAGGATTGCCACGAGAATCTAATATCTGGCGGGCATGGATGTTTGTAATGAAACTCATTGAATAATTTGTTTTTTAGCACTGCAAAAATAATAAACTTTAGAGAAGTTGAATTGCTTAAAAAGTTAATTAGTTGAATGTGTACATTCATTAACGATTTATGATTAACCACTCAACATTAATTAAGCTCCTGCAATCACCGATATCTCTACCTGTACCCCTTTGGGCAATCCGGCAACTTGTACCGTTTCTCGGGCAGGAAAATTATCTGTAAAGTAACGAGCATAGACCTCGTTTACTGTAGCAAATTTGCCCATATCTATCAAGAAAATGGAAGTCTTGATGATGTGGCAGAAATCCATTCCCGCTTCTGTGAGAATTGCTTTGATGTTTTCCATTACCTTTTCGGTTTCTGTTGCAATATCACCTACAAACAAAGTTCCGTCTTTAGGGTCAAGAGCTATTTGCCCCGATACGAAAAGCATATTGCCATATTGTACCGCTTGGTTGTAGGGACCTATGGGTGCAGGCGCATTTGTTGTGCGAATTATTTTCTTTTCCATGGTGCAAATGTAATACCTAAGCCTAACTTTGCCTATCATTATGGAACACATTTTATTGATAGATACCTCTGCCGAGAAATGTCAAGTTGGCTTAGTATGCGATGGACAACTCTTACTTGCTTTGGAACACAATGACCGTCAAAGTCAGGCAGCCGTAATCAATACATTAATTGAACAATTGTGTAGCCAAGCACAGTTTGGCTTGAATAATTTGAGTGCCATTGCTGTTTGCTCAGGTCCCGGCTCCTATACTGGATTGCGCATTGGTATGTCAGCAGCAAAGGGTTTCGCCTTTTCATTAAATAAGCCCCTTATCTTACAACATAAATTGGAATTGCTTGCGCAACAAAACATCAACCTCAACGATAATTTCTGGTTTTACGCTATACTCATTTCCGCTCGTGACGACGAATTCTTTTTGGCGATTTACGATGCCGATATGCAAATTGTTCACCAACCCATTCATGCCAACACTGATGGAGTCCATAGTCTATTGCAAAAATTACCTCCCAACCCACTCTGCATTATTGGAGATGCTCTAGCAAAGAAAACCTTTGGCGGTAAAGTAATTTTGTCTTCCGAAATTGATTTGAATTTTTGGGCGGGATGGGCTGCAAGAGCCATGCACTTGCAAGACTTTGCCGACCTTGCAAGCTCTATACCATTTTACATGAAAGAAGTATTTATTTATGCGCCTCGCGAAAGAGGAATACAGCAATAGTGGTTATTTATTGTTTTTAAAATAGCCCAATCTTTTTGTGCCATAATGAACCAAACAGCCTGCGGTATAAATGCCCACAGAATAAGCAAAGGAAGAAAGTAAGTCGCCGCGCAATACAAAAAACAACATCCCGATGGCTGCGGGATAAAAAATAGTAGTGTAAGTGGATTTTTCTGAACACCAATACAAGCGGTCGTATTGGGTAATGAATACAGCCAATAAAATAATAAATAATACAGAACCGATAATTCCAAAATTGATATAGCCCTCGGCTATGTAAGGGCTGCAAAAATTGCTAAAATCCGAATTCGGTAATTGATTCACCAGTGCACCACTGCCAATACCTTTACCCGACCATACACTTCTCGGTACAAAAAACAACAATACTGTTCCCAATTGTTTGCCCCAAGTGATACCCTGCGTATTGACATAATCAATCGTACTGCAAAAAGATGTATAAGCATCAAAATCGCCACCGCTATAGGAGAATGAAAAAATATCTGACAGGGAATCAAACTTTGTTTTGATAGTGGCAGCATTATATCTGAAAATGCTCAGTATAGGGAATGCTACAATCGTAATACCCACCACTAAAGTGCTGAATAAATATCTTTGCGCAACGAATCTTTTTTTCCAAATAACCAACAAGCCAGCCAAATAAAATGTCGCCAACCAATATCTTGGAATAGCCGTAGGAAAATTCGCAATGAACCCTATCAGAAGCATACTAATAAAAACGAGCAGACTTATTTTTTGCTCCTTCCAAAAATGGATAGACATCAATAAGCCGTACAAGCAGATACCACGCAAAGATTTGTCTATCAACAATTGTGCTGTACTATTGCTGATGCTCACCCCATTGCCCCTTTCCCAAAATCTGCCTCCATTCGACAATGCAATGAGGAGCAAACAGGATAAACAATACATAATGATTACAGTTGTTGTAGGCTTAGAATTTGTAGTATTTACAGAAATTGTTGCCATCATTTTATTATTTATTTTTTGGCGCACAACTGCATACACCACACTGCAGAATAAAATGAGTCCATTTGCCGATAAGAGCGTGAGGTTTGAAAAACTCCGACCCCAAGGAAAATGCCCCAGAAGATATTGCCCAAAAGGAATGAAGGAAAGAAACAAAAGCGTGAAAATCCAAAAAATACTATTCAGCGAAAAGGCTTGCCTATCTGCCATGATACCATAAGCACTGATTAAGATATTCAGCAAGAAACTTACAATAAGTGCAATAGTATCAAGGTGCAAAAGCGAGTGTGTTTTAGATTCAATTATCTCAAAGGTAATTCGATTCTCTTATTTTTGATTTATGAAAAGCAAGATTGGATTAAAATCTATTTTGACAATACTCTTGATATTTAATGTTGTATTTACTTTTGGTCAACTCAATCAGATTAGTGAGAAGCAAAAGACTAATTTTAATTGGGCTTTTCGTGTTGGAGTCGGCTATCAGTTCACGAATTATATAGAATCTGGAACTTCACTTTGGTATATTAATGATAAAAAATATGGCAATGCGGTACTATTATATTCCACTCTCGAATGCAATCCAAATCTTAATGGAAATCATCATAAACCAATATGGGGTTTAAAAATTGGTGCCGAAGCATATAACAACATCTTTGCCTATGGTTTCGAATTGAAACAGCTTACTGATTTTGACAACAATAGTCTCGTATTGACACCCAAATTAGGTATTGGCGCATTGGGTATTATCGGTTTGTTTTTTGGTTTTAATATCTATGACAAAGCAAATTATTTTCCTTCAATTGGTAAATTTCAAGTTGGGTTAAATGCTAATATCAACAAGAAGTGTATTGCTGAAATTTTAAGAGAGAAAAAATAATCTTCATTTTCTTTTGTGGAAATTCAAAGTGGCTACTGTCTATTGTTTATAAAACGACAATGTTATGGACAGGAACCTACTGCTTCAAAGCAATTATCTCGACATCATTTTTGATGGGAGAAACAAAGTATATGGTGGCTATCAATTGCGCACTACTTACCCTCAGCGCATGAAAAGGGCAGGGGTCTATATTTTGACCTTTGCATTTCTATTTGTTGCTTATACCTTATGGGCAAATCGCGTACGACCTGCACCCATCCTGAGCTTGCCCAAAACAAATGATACGCTTCAGTTTATCAATCCAGACTTGGATATTCCTATACGCAAACCACCTATGCCCGAGCCGCCATCTGCTCCGGCAACAGTCAATTCTGTCAAAAATTCAATACCTGATATTGTGGAAGATATTGAGGCACACAAAGATGATTTAATGGCTACACGAGACGACTTAAAAGATGCTGTTTCCAGCAATCTCACGGTATCCGGTCCTAATCTTGGCGATGAGTCATTTGATATGAAAAATGCTAAACCCGATGGTGATGGACATGCCGTTGTAGTAGATGTCAATAAAGTAGCAACGAATAAGCCTTATACCTCAGTAGAACAGATGCCCGAATTTCCGGGAGGAGAACTAAAGCTGCAAGAATACCTAAAGAATAATATTCAATATCCAGCTGCGGCACAGGCTGCCAATCAGCAAGGAAAAGTATTCGTGAAATTTGTAGTGAACGAAGATGGTTCTATTTCTAATGTTACTACCGTTCGGGGTTTTGGATACGGCTCAGAAAATGAAAGCATCAGAGTAGTGAATGCGATGCCCAAATGGAAACCCGGAAAGAACAATAGCAAAGCGGTAAAAGTTTGGTTTCAAGTACCCATCTTTTTCAAATTAGAGTAAGCATAAAAAAAGCCCATTCTATAGATAGAATGGGCTTTACTTTTTGTGCTGAAAAAGCTATTTCAAAGACTGAGCATCTTTCAAAAATTGCTCCAAACCCAAATCGGTCAAAGGATGTTTCAAAAGACCCAATATAGAAGTTAAGGGGCAAGTACATACATCGGCACCTGCTTCGGCGCAACGTACGATATGCAAAGGATTGCGAATAGAGGCAGCCAATACTTCGGTCATAAAACCTTGTGCATTATAGATACCTACGATTTGCTCTATCAATTGTACGCCATCCCAACTGCTGTCGTCAATACGACCGATGAATGGAGATACATAAGTTGCTCCTGCTTTTGCAGCAAGTATCGCTTGTCCTGCAGAAAATACAAGTGTACAATTGGTTTGGATTTCATTATCCGTAAACCATTTGATGGCTTTGATACCTTCTTTAATCATCGGTATTTTCACCACAATATTTTTGTGCAAAGCAGCCAATTTTTTGCCTTCAGCTACCATGCCCTCAAAATCAGTAGAGATTACCTCGGCACTTACAGGACCATCTACGATGTCGCAAATAGCTCGGTAGTGGTTCCAGATATTTTCTGTTCCGCTAATACCTTCTTTTGCCATAAGAGAAGGATTAGTCGTTACACCATCCAAAATTCCTAATTCGTTGGCTTCTTTAATTTGAGCAAGATTTGCTGTATCTATAAAAAATTTCATGTGAATGTATATTTTCAGCAGCAAAAGTAAAGTTCAAAATTGGCTAACTACTATTTAGGTTGATAAACTTTTCCCCATTTTTAAGATTATCTAGTAACATTTGCTTGAAACTACACTTATGGGGGGCTGTTAGAAACCTGCTTCATTAAAAAATGATTATTTTTTGGGGCAAAGCATTGCTTTCCTATTCAAAAGCGGATACCAACTTTATTTTCACGATAAAGCCAAAATCAATATTTTGAAATACGGGCTGGTATTTTTATAAGCAAAAACCCCTACTTTTGCACTCCATTTCAAACTAGAATTATTTTATTTAAACAAAAATACAATGGCAGACTTACGCTTACAGCGCAACTTTGGTATTGCAGCACATATTGATGCGGGCAAAACCACCACTACTGAACGCATCCTGTATTATACAGGGGTTAACCACAAAATAGGAGAAGTGCACGATGGTGGTGCTACGATGGACTGGATGGCGCAAGAACAAGAGCGCGGTATCACCATTACGTCAGCGGCAACTACTTGCTTTTGGAACTTCCCTACTACTCAAGGAAAAGTACTTCCTGAATCAAAAAAATACAAATTTAACATCATTGATACTCCGGGTCACGTGGACTTTACCATTGAGGTAGAGCGTTCTATGCGTGTATTGGATGGTCTTGTAGCCTTATTTTCTGCGGTTGATGGTGTTGAGCCTCAATCTGAAACCGTTTGGCGTCAAGCAAACCGTTACCGTGTACCCCGTGTCGGTTTTGTCAACAAAATGGATCGTATCGGTGCAGACTTCCTTATGGTAGTAAAGCAAGTGCGTGATATGTTGGGTGCAAAAGCGGTGCCTTTGCAATTACCGATTGGTGCAGAAGACAATTTCAAAGGTGTGGTGGATTTGATTACCATGAAATCATTGGTTTGGGACGATTCTACAATGGGTATGACTTATGTAGAAGGTGAAGTGCCTGCCGATATGTTAGAAGAAGCGAATCAATACCGTGCAGAGCTTGTAGAAGCTGTAGCTGAGTATGATGATAAGTTGATGGAAAAATTCTTCGATGATCCTAATTCAATCTCTGAAGATGAAATCCACGAAGCGGTGCGTAAAGCAACTCTTGATTTGAGCATTATCCCTATGTTGTGCGGTTCTTCCTACAAAAACAAAGGTGTTCAAAAAATGTTGGATTGCGTGATTCGTTACCTACCTTCTCCATTGGATGTAGAAGCCATCAAAGGAACTGATCCAGACGATCTTGAAAAAGAACTAGTGCGTAAACCTGATGCAAAAGAACCATTCGCTGCATTGGCGTTCAAAATCATGACCGATCCTTTCGTTGGTCGTTTGGCTTTCTTCCGTGTTTATTCAGGTCATTTGGATGCAGGTTCGTATGTACTCAATGTACGTTCGGGCAAAAACGAGCGTATCTCTCGTATCATGCAAATGCACGCCAACAAACAAAATCCAATTGATTTTATCGAAGCAGGTGATATTGGTGCGGCAGTAGGATTTAAAGACATCAAAACGGGTGATACCCTTTGCGATGAGAAAAATCCAATCGTTTTGGAAAACATGTTTATCCCTGAGCCTGTAATCTCTATCGCAATCGAGCCAAAAACTCAAGCCGATGTGGATAAAATGGGTATGGCGATTGCAAAATTGATTGAAGAAGATCCTACACTTCGTGTAAAAACAGACGAAGAAACTGGACAAACGGTGTTGAGTGGTATGGGTGAACTTCACTTGGAAATCATTTTGGACCGTATGCGTCGTGAGTTTAAAGTAGAAGTAAACCAAGGTGCACCACAGGTGGCTTATAAAGAAGCATTTACTGCAATGGTTTCGCATCGCGAAACGTATAAGAAACAAACTGGTGGCCGTGGTAAATTCGCCGATATCCAATTCGAAATCGGACCTGCTGACGAAGCGTTCTTGGCAGAAGGAAAAGGTACTTACCAATTTATCAACGATATCTTTGGTGGAGCTATCCCTCGCGAATTTATCCCTGCTATCCAAAAAGGTTTTGAGTCAGCAATGACCAACGGCGTTTTGGCTGGTTTCCCTTTAGAACACATGCGTATTCGTATATTCGACGGTTCTTTCCACAACGTGGATTCCGATTCTATGTCTTTCGAACTTTGTGCAAAACAAGGTTATCGCGAAGCAGGCCGTAAAGCAAAACCCATCTTGTTGGAGCCGATTATGAAGATTGAAGTATTGACTCCAGATCAATACATGGGTGATGTGACGGGTGATTTGAACCGTCGTCGTGCTATGTTGGAAGGTATGGATACTCGTAATAATTTGCAAGTAATTAAGGCTAAAGTTCCATTGAGCGAAATGTTTGGTTATGTAACCCAATTGCGCTCATTGTCTTCTGGTCGTGCTTCCTCTACCATGGAGTTCAGCCACTATTCACAAGCTCCTCGTAATATCGAGACTGAAGTAGTAGCTAAAGCCGGTAAAAAAGCAATCGAAGAATAGTTTTTAAATATTCTTTTGAAATATCTTAAAACGCCGTTCTGTACAGAGCGGCGTTTTTTTATTATTTTTATTGTACCCTAATTGGAAGGAAAATGAACAAATAAAATTAAACAAATGAATTATCCTAAAAAATACCAATACCTACTCTCATTTACCTTTGTATTAGTTGTGTCTTGTTCTAACTCTTCTATCCGGTCCAAAAACTGTATTCGAAAAGAAATAAAAACGATACTTGTTGGTGCAGATGAAGATACCCATGGCTGCAAAGGCTCTGCCGGATATACTTGGGGCCTTATCAGAAAGGAGTGCATTCGTAGCTTTGAACTACCTTTACAATTGACGAATAAAAACAACAGTTTTTCGGCAGGTGTCGCCTTTGCTTCGGATAGCAGTAGCGTAGAAATTTTTACTAAAGATGGAACCATGCTATTGAATAAACAAGGCGATGCGATGTACTCTGATACCACTTGGATTTTTCAAAGAATACAAGACGAATGGCTGATGAGGAAATCTGATTCTAAAGAAATAGCCTATTCCTCAAAAAAGAAGTAACAATTTATCATTCAAAATTTATCATTGATTATGTCTATTTCGATTCGTGCCGCCACTAGTACAGATTTGCCAAGTATCGTAGCCATCTACAATCAGGCGATACTCAAAAAAGGTCAGACAGCCGACCTTGATGTGCAGCAGGTAGAAGACAAAATGGCTTGGTTTGAATCGCATAGCCCCGAGCGTTATCCTATTTTTGTGGCTACCCAAGATGATTGTGTCGTGGGTTGGGCATCATTGAGTCCTTACCGCGAAGGGCGCAAAGCATTGATGCGTACCGCAGAGCTGAGTTTGTATTTGGATGATAAATTTATAGGCAGAGGCATTGGCAGCACACTGATACAACAAGCCCTTGCCGATGCCAAACAACTGAACTATACCAATATCATTGCCGTCATCATTGCCAGTAACGAGAAAAGCATTGGCTTATTTACAAAGTTCAATTTTACACTTTGGGGTTTATTGCCCGGCATTGTAGAGATAGGAGACCAACGATTAAACCATTGCATCTATGGTCGGAAGATCGACTAATGATTTCTCTTTTAAACAATTACCACTTTTGAAATCGCTGTACCATTGTCGTTCCATCTTTGGTGACCATCTTCAGCAAATAAGTGCCCGCTATCAGATGTTCAATATCTATTACGGTGCTAAGAGCGTTATTAAGCAACTTCTTTTGTAGCACAGTTTGCCCCAAATAATTGAGCAAAATAATATCTGCATCCGAGGCTATGTTATAATTTATACGCAACTGATCTTGTGCAGGATTGGGATAAAGAATCAGTGCTGCTTTTGACTCGGAATATGAGATGCCAAGTTTGTTGCCTAAGGAAAGCCCAACAATAACAGGGTCGTGGTCTGAGGATCGGAAAGGACTAGCAGTATAGCATTCCGCCCAACGATTGACCGCATCGCCACCGCCATCATTAATGCTGTCTTCGTAGTTGAGAAATGTCGGTTCTATAGAATTGATATTCCATTTTGCAATGCCCGTTATATTTGGTAGTAAGCCTTTGCTGATAATAGCATAATCTAATGAGCCTAATTGTCCACCAAAACAATAAGAATATTCTTTGGCTGTATTTAATATGGTAAAATCTTTTGACCGCATGGTGTCTAATGGGTCTTCTTCAAAGTACGAATTGTAATCGCCCATACTCAATACCTTATTTGTGCCGGATGTAGGCATCACTACATTGTTGATAAATTGTATGAGGGCGGCTGCTTGTGATTTTCTTCGATAATTAAAACATCCTTGTCCGTCAGATTTGTCATTATCAAGTCCTGTGCTACCCGTACAAGATTTGGATTTAAAATGATTGATGATAAAATTAAAAGTGCTGTCAGTTGCTTTTACTTTAAAAGTTTGTGCCAAAGGCGGGCGATTAAATAGAGTATCCGAGCTAATCATCACTTTCCCAACTGTATCTAAAACTGCCGATTTGTAAATGATGGCGCATCGAATATCATCGGTACCATAATCTTGAATAGTATCTCCATCATAGATAAAACTATAAGTGCCTGCTCCCATTAGTGCATTGATGCCATTCACTAAATTTTGTAAGGCAGAGTTTGTTCCTGTTCCGTCATTCTCTATTTCTATCAGCCCCATTACATCAGGATTAATTTGGCTAATCGTACTGATTATTTTTTCTCTCTGACGCGAAAACTCAGTCAAAGAATTGGCACCTCTTGAAGTCGGAAAGCCTCCGCCAAGACCATCTCCATTAAAGTAACTCAATACATTAAAACTCGCAACTTTAATCGTAGCATCTTTGCCCACATCGGGTAATGAAGGTCGTGCTTGATGATTGATTTTGACAGCAGAAAGAGCGATGGGTTGTAAGCGATAGCTACCAAATCCATAGCCCATGATACCCCCAAGGCTATCTATGGTACTGCCTATGCAAAGGGTATTGTCGCTATTCACAAAAGGCAAGCTAGGTAGGGTAGAACGTCCATCATCGAGCAAAATGCTGCGTAAATCATTTTGTAATAAATGTGCATTAATAGCAGCTAAGTTAGCAGTTCCTGATGCTGTTGTGCCGCTTGCGGACGCGTCATTAGGGTCCACCAATTGCGATGCTTGATAAACAAGTCCTCCTGCCGATAGCACCAACTCTCCATAAGTACCCAAATTGGCATTGTCAGTGACTGTTAAAGTATCAGAAAAACGAACCAACATAGCTTCATAAGATTCGTAATCAGTACCCGCAATTCTAGGCAAAGAAATTACCGTGGCTTTCGGCAAACTCATGCCAGTGCTTAGAATATTAATATTGATAGGTGTTATGGTAGCTTGGTCGAAAGAGGGGTAGGCTGCGGACTCTTCTGTAGTACCTAATATATTCACCTTATCACCGATACTCAGGGCAGCACTGGAGGCTATAAAAATCGCTTCAGATGTTTTGGGGTCACTATCGGCATCGCTATCTTCCTCTTGTACATAAAATCCTGAAGGGCTCAGTAAGGGAAAAATGCCTGTTACAATTCCTTCGATACGATAAGTACCTTTGGATGCAGTTGGTCCTGCTCCTTGTATTTGATGGATGAGCGTATTTTCATCGTCAATAATATTGAGTGTAGCGACACTATCTATGGTTGCATAAGCTCCTGATGCTCCTGATAAGCTCATACGAACAAATTCCATGCCTTCTGCCAAAGCATCATTGATGGGGCTGATACTTGCTGTAAAAGAACTTTTGCCTACGGGTACGGTAATTGTTCCGCTGCTGGCAGTGAGTGCAATAGGTGTTGCTCCAGCAGAGAGGCTTACTGTATAATCTGTATTAAAAGTAGCTGTTCCGGAAAGCGAATAACTGAAAGTAGTAACACTTGCCGTAGTAGGAGCAATGTTGAATTCGAAATTGCCAATTGTTGCACTCGTTCCTTCTAGGGCATCTGCCAATTTTTTAATTGCAATGGTAGCTGCTGTATCTATTTGAATATTGTCAATTGCGAAACTGGGTCTTAGCCCACTGCCACTTATTTGGCGACTGACCCACCTTAGTTGCAGATTAGGAATACTGTCGCATACAGGTGGTAGAATAATCGTTTTTGATTGTACATTTTGTGGAGTGGTGATGCCAGCCCCATTTTGCCTGATATCATTATTTTGGTATTCGATACCCGATAAGGTAGTAAACGAACCGGAAGTGCCGATACGATATTGTAAACTCAACTCGTTGAATCTAGTATTCCCACTGCTATCATAAGGATTTCGAATTGTCATGGCGTCATAAGACACTCGAATATTTTTCTTTCCACTCGTATTGATGGCTAATACGATACCCAAATCGAGTGTGCCAATATTTAAGAAACCTATTTTACCATTGTAGTTATGCACGTTGCCACTGGAGGTGCTTGCCGCTGAACTTGCTAACAGGCTTCTGTCGGCAATAGGAGCAGCACTGCTATAGCTGAGGCCGGGAGCGGTGCCAACCGACCAGCCTTGCCAGCCTGTAGGATAACTTGTAGCACTATGGCTTAAGCTGCTAAAATCTTGTGCATAAGGGAGGTTTTGAGGGCTGGGGTTGCTTTGTGCCCACAATTGGCTTGCTGAAAAAAATGCAATAAGTATTATGAGATTGAATCGCATACTGAATTAAAGATTGAACTGCAATAGATAGTAAAAATAATTCAAATAGTTTAACTGGCAAAAAATAGGTTAATTTTTTATAGGTTTAATCTTTTCAATTTGCAAAACATTTTGATAAGCTTTATAGGTTTGTAAACCTGTATTGCTCCAACAAAACGCTTTCAACTCTTCAGCAAAATATTCGATTTTATTTTCAAAGGCACTTGCCAGCTTTATACTTTCTAAAATAGAAGCAGGATTATCTGGTTCGCAAATAAACGTATTCTTCGATTTGAAATAATCGAGCGTATCACCATATTTAGTGATAACCACATTGCAACCACAAAACAAAGCCTCGAGTGTAGAAAGCCCAGTGGTTTCAAACCAACTAGGTAAAATATGAACTTTTGACTTAAGGTATAAATCCTTTAGTGTTTGCTTGTCAATAAAATCGAGGAAATGGACATTATCTCCGGCCTCTCTCTTACAATCAGCGAGATATTGTTGATGGTTTGGTGCCGCTTTACCAACAAGATAAAGTTGATAATTTGTATTTTTTAAGGCTCGTATAATATTCAACTGATTTTTTCGTCCTTCTATCCTCCCCACGCACATTACCATATTCTCCTGTTTTTTGCCAATATCTTCTTGAGTACAATTAAAAAAAGTAGGGTCGGCCGCATTGGGTATCACACGATAGGCAAGCGCCTGATGAAAATCTTTCTTCAATCGTCGGTACTCATTCTCTGAGTTAGGCAATAATAAACTAGTCTTATTGAGGATATACTGGATAGACTTTTTGTGTCCCCAAAAAATATATTTCAAAGAAACAATCCTTTCCTTGTTGATAATACTCCTGGCAATTACTTTCACATATTCTCGCTGGGCTGCATTCAAAGGTTTTAAAATCAAATTTTTTAAACTTTTGACCGAATCATTATTTTCAAAATCATCATATAGCAAATAGATTGATGACACCACAAAGGGCAATTTGCATTGGTCAATATGATAAATGATATCTGAAGGTCTGATGAGGTTGAAAAAATGAACCAAATCGTATTGACTGTAATTTATATTTCGTGTATTGGTTAATACAATATCTACATTAACACCTAGTTTTTTCAGCTCTTCTGCCGTTTTGATAATCTGTATCGTATCGCCTCCTTTTACCTCGTACAAAGTAGCTCGAGAGATGAATAAAATATTCATAATGCCAGGTTTGTTTATTTTCTTATTATTTTATACAACATCTGTGGAATTTTTGACCCCAAGAATGACATGCAAAACATCGCATAAGGCATCATTGATTTAGGATTGATTCGAATAGCTTTCGCTATATTCTCACGAGCGAGCTTGGGTTGAAAATTATTACCCCAAAGATGTTTTTTTGCCAAAAGTAGATGGTATGATTTTAATCGGTCTTTCCTATTGATACTTTGGTAGCTTTTTTTTAAGATAAGCCCATCTTCATCGTCTAGCAATCCTGTTTGTATTGCTTTGTTTTTAATTTTCAAAAAATCGCTTGGATAATCCCTATCATCTACAGTTACAGACGACACATTGAGTCTAATCAGCATCAGCGGCTCCTTGAGATTATGAAACTTGCCATATTGAAGCACACGCCCCCAAAGGAAATAATCTTCGAAAGCGATTGCATTTTTATTGTATCCACCTACAGCTATAATTACGTCTTTTACATACATCACAGAGCTGTGTATGAAAGGGCAATAATTCAAAAAATTACGCTTAATCTCTTCATCCTCGTAGCCTACATCATTATAAAATCTAAACACTAGGTTGCCCTTTTGATCGATATATTCCGCATCCGTCCCTAAGAGCACATAATCAGGATGCTGGTTAAAAAAATTGATTTGCTCTGCAAATCTTTGTGATTTGCATACATCGTCTGCATCTACTCTCGCAATATACTTTCCTTTAGCCATTCTAAGACCAGCATTGAGCGCTTCTGACACCCCCGCATTTGCCTGATTAATCAAAACTATCCTACTATCTTTAAAAGAGTTGACGATGCTTTCTGTACTGTCAGACGAGCCATCATTAACAACGATTAATTCAAAATCACCAAACGTCTGATTCAGAACACTTGTTATAGCTTCTGCAATAAATAGTGCCGCATTATAAGCGGGCATTAATACTGTTATCAGTGGCGCATTCGTTGTCATATAAAAATCTCAATAAGCTTGTCATTAATATATTCATACTGAAAAGGATAATTACCCAATATCCCAAATTCACTCGCCTTGTAGGTGATTTTCGAAGAATGCCTTTCCACAATATTCCCACGAATTAATGCCTTATAATTTTAATAAAATGAATTTTATAATTTTTCAAATCCACCATTACCATAAAGTATGCCACATGTAACAATGATGGCTATTTTCATCCGTCGGTTTCGATTGCTTTAGTATCATTGGCAATATAGTAAGCATGATAACCTAATAGGGTATTAAAAAATGCAAAGTAAAATATACCCTTATTAGCATCAATAAAATTTTCAGTTAAAAACCCAACTGATAGCACAATTAAGAATGAAAAATAGGTGAAGTTTTTTGATTGAATAGCAAGTCGAAAAAAATACAACAACATTGATAAAAATAAGATAAGACCAAAAAATCCATTTTTTAATAGTACGGCTAGATATTGGTTGTGAGTATTGAACTCTTCCTTATAGGAAATCATCATATTACGCTTTAGATATTCCGCTTTTAATAATTTTATTTCTTCGCCAGTACCATAACCCCAAAAAGGTCTTTTCTTGATTAAATCCCAAGCGCACTGCCAGCGCATGATTCTAGGTTCAGGATTTTCTAAACTATAATGATTGTTTGGTCTAATATCTTCTATCAATTCATTCGAAAATCGTGTACGTATGTAATTGGATTTGCCCCCAACTAATACAAACAACACAACTAAGACTACTGAGATTGAAAAAAAACGCATCTTATTTTTTGCATTAAATAGAGGAAAGAAAAAGAGTAATACCACAACTGTGGAAATAATTGTATTTCTGGAGGCCAAAAAAAACAATCCAACACTCATCACAACTATTGCAAGAATGATTAGGAATTTTTGATACTTTTTTGAATCAACAAAAACCGAAAGCATAAATGATATAGCTAAAGAAAGATAAATTGAATAATATCCAGCATGAATATCGATTGGCTTGGTAAAATTATGATTAAAAAATATTGGATTAAATAGATACGTTATAGGCAAATGATTATTATATAAGTATATCAAACAAACACCAAAAAGATACAATAGTGCTGCTATACAACTCAATGTAAAGAAAAAGAATAGTATGTTTATTCGTTTTTTATTAATAATGAAAGCTAATGGCAATATGATAGGGTATATAAAAATGGTCAATTGCCTTTCCAATATATTGAAGCCCTTGCTTATGTCTTGGGTATAAAAACAACCGATAATGCTCAGTATAAATACCAAAAGAAAAATAAATAGCGTTTTAGGATACCTTTTTATCTTCTCTCTTCTAAAAAAAATGAGTGTGCTCAATATGAACGGGTATATGACTAATGTAGAATACAGCATATTGTATGGCAACATCACTACATACAAAATCGCCAACACAAAGTTGATATTTTCAAAATTAAAGCGATTAGACAATTGATTGGACATTAATTACAGATTATTTTTATTATAGAGCTTATAGATGCTAAAGCTAGGCATTTAAAAACAAGTTGGGGACTGCAACATGGTTTCAGTTGGAATTTTGCACCTAAATTTTTAGATTTCGTTTGCAAATAAATGTATTTTTCAGCTTAAAATGGCGAATAGATGGTCCCTAGAGAGAAATATAAATAGCATTCAATTACCCAAGAAAGCCCATAACAACCTAAGTTCAAGTATCAAGCGCAACAATCTTAGTCAAGCCCAAAGATACCAAATTGAGGCATTACTCAATGCGGGTCTTTCACAAGCAGCGTGGGCTAAAAATGCTCAGTGCTGAAGGCATTGTAGATTTATAAACACCAATTCAAGTATCATTACGACCTCACAAACCAGCGCATCCGACAATGGAACTGAATTTGTCCAACACCAACAAATAGCCAAAATGATGAACACAAGCTGGTATTTTGCCGACCCTCAAAGCCCCCCCATCAAATAGGCGCTAATGAAAAGCAAATCGGGCTCATTAGGCAATAGCTCAAACGAAATACCAAGCTTAACCTTAGTTCAAATAAAGAAATCTTAGCTATTCAAACCAAAATTAACGCCAGACCTATAAAAAAATTAAACTACTTTTCGGCAATTAAACTATTTGAATTATTTTTACACACTCTTGCACTTCAAGATAGAATTCAACTATTTTATTGGTAGTTTTTATTGCTGCATCTGGGTTGGTATATTCAATATCCTATTTTGCTCTGAGGTCTTGTAATGATTTGAGGTATAATTGTTGCACAATTGGAGCCACGTTTTTGAGTACAATTTTGTTTTTTGACGAGTTGGTGAATAAAAAATAAAGTATGTGATTAATTTTTATTTGCTAAATCGAATACCATAGTTAAAATGAATATACTGTTTATTTGCGACGAATACCCTCCCGGACTAAGTGGCGGCATTGGTAGTATTACTCAATCGTTGGCAAGAGAGATGGTCCAGCAAGGACATCAGGTATATGTTGTCGGTTTATGCTCTTATGAATATGGGCAGCGCAATTATGAGGAGGATAATGGGGTGAAGATATGGCGTTTGAGGTATGGATTTAATTTTCTTAGCTGTAGTTTTTTATATAAGATACAACGAAAAATCCCCAATGTATTAAAATCGTTTTTGTATGGTCAAAGAAACTTTGACGAGTTTGTTCGATTTGTAGAAAAAATCATTGAATCAAACAAAATTGACATTATTGAACAGCCTGACTGGAATACTTTTGCGTATGATATAGGAGTAAAGCATCCATTATTTCCTAAACTGCCTGTACCTATCGTCTTAAAACTACATGGTTCTCATAGTTATTCTTGCCATGAGTTACAAACGAAAAGAAACAAGCATTATGCTAATATTGACAAGCAATTTTTCAATAACGTCACCGCAGTAACTTCTGTAAGTCAGTACACTGCTGATGTCAACTTAGAACTTTTCGGGAGAAAAAAAAGTATTATTACACTCTATAATTCTATTTTACTTCCCAATGACAAGCCGTGCATCCCTAGAAAAGATAATCTTGTTTTTTTTTCAGGAACTTTAAAGGAGACTAAAGGAGTTTTCTCACTACTTAAAGCATGGAATTTAGTAAAAGCTAAACATCGGAGTGCAGAATTAATATTATTTGGGAAGGGTGATATAGACGTTTTAAAAAGTTTAATTCTACCAGAATACCAGTCGAGTGTACTATTTATGGGACATCAGCCAAGAGAACAATTATTAAGTATATTAGAAATTTCATCACTTGCAATATTTCCATCGTATATCGAAGCGTTTAGTATGGCTCCGTTAGAATCTATGAGCAAAGCTTGTCCTACGATTTATACAAACAGATCGAGTGGTAGAGAAGTAATTCAAGATGGTATTAATGGTTTTTTGGTAAATCCTGATGACATTAATAGTATTTCAGAAAAGATACTGCTGTTATTAAATAATGCGGACCTAAGGCACACTATAGGTGAGGCTGGTAAAAAGGCAGTTGCAGAGAAATTTGAAATAAAAAAATCTACAAAAGATCACATTGAATTTTACAAATCTTTGATTACGGGGTTTAATACTTAATATTGGATACCGTATCTTTTGCAGCAATTTCATTTATTTTGATAATCATAAACATTAGCAGTTCATAAAATAATAAAATATTGAGTGCCTCAAAATACTACCTGCTTCATGTCAGTCAAATCGTCTATACAAAGATTTCATATTCCTCAATACAATCGCAATGCCGTTGTACAGTTGATTGCTATATCCGGTGTTGGTTTTGTATCCGTTCGCTTAGTTTGGATTACACTCATTGTGTATGCAGTACCCGAGTTGCGGTCTTTTCAACTCACATTTGAATATGTGGGCATGGGTAGCTTGCCAAGAATTGGAGAACGATGGTGGACAATATTTACCTATGCTTGGTGCCACAGAGGATTTTGGGAGTGGGTTAGTAATATGATATGGCTCTATTGCTTTGGCAATGTGGTACAAAATCTTATTGGCTACAAGCAAATCATACCCATTTTTATCTACAGCATTTTGGCAGGCGGATTGGCTTATACGGGCTTTCAATTTTTACCTGCTGCACTGGTTCCCAGCAATGTGCTTTTTATGGGAGCCCAAGCAGGGATAGTAGGCTTAATGGCTGCGGCATTGACTTTATCTCCTAAATATCGCATCTACGTAAACGACTATTTCAGTATTCCACTTTTGCTTTTAGCCGTAGTATTTTTATTGTTGATGCTGCTCAACTCTCGTTTTGATATAGCACCTATTAGTTTATTATTTGCAGGAGCAATCAGCGGATTTACTTATATTAAATTCTTACAAAATGGCTATCAGCCAGGCATCTGGGCATACCAAATATTTCAAAAATTGAATAAAAAATTCAGTCCCAAAGAAGAAATAAAAAATCTGAAAAGCAAAACTGCAAGAGAAGAAACTATTGACAAAATATTAGACAAAATCAACGAACGTGGTTATAATGCACTGACGAAAAGCGAGAAAGATTTACTCAGAGATACCAATCGTTAAAATAAAGTAAGTTATCCTACCATTTTGTCAGCATTTTTTGCCGTAATGACATTATTCTTACCTTGGCGCATGAATTGTACACTTCATTACCGAACAATATTTCATTAAAAAAAACTACAACGATGAATCACAATGAATTTCGCAAATATGCCATCAAACATCATGGTATCAGCAGCCTTACTGTAGATAGTTATACTTCTGCCGTAAATAGAAAATTGCCTACAAACCTTACGCCTTATATTATTGAGGAACGTCCTATGAATGTTGCCTCAATGGATGTATTCTCTCGCCTTATGATGGACAGAATCATCTTCTTGGGTGAAGGGATCAACGACTATGTCGCCAATATCGTTACTGCCCAGATGCTATTTTTAGAAAGCACCGATCGTAATCGTGATATTCAAATGTATTTGAATAGCCCCGGAGGTAGTGTGTATGCCGGGTTGGGTATTTATGATACCATGCAAATCATTAATCCCGACGTATCTACTATTTGTACTGGTATAGCTGCCTCTATGGGTGCTGTACTCATGTGTGCAGGTACAAAGGGCAAGCGTACCGCTTTAAAACACAGCCGCATAATGATTCATCAGCCGATGAGTGGTGCAGAAGGACAAGCTAGCGATATGGAAATTACCGTTCGAGAAGTACTAAAACTCAAAAAAGAATTGTACGAAATTATTGCAGAACATAGCGGACAAAAATTCTCCAAAGTAGAAAAAGACAGTGATCGCGACTATTGGATGACTGCTAAAGAAGCAAAAGAGTATGGCATGGTGGATGAAGTGCTTGAACGTAATCCTCGCAAAATTGCTGATAGTGCCATATAATTTAGAGACCACAATTAAACAACATTAAAAAGGGGGGCTGTTCTAGAACAGTGCCCCTTTTTAACCCAAAAAGTTCAATAGGCTTTAATCTTCTAATGACCGTCAATAGTTTTTTTGTTTCTAAACCGACAAAGAAATCACTGCTCACGGAGGCATTGTGCTGCTGCAAAAGATCATGGACAAAATGGCATTGATGCGTTTCTTTAAAAAATTCAATATGGAAATCAACGACAAAGTGTTTCCAGCATTTTATC